>NZ_AGBF01000016.1 GCF_000225525.1 Streptomyces zinciresistens K42
GGTGCCCCCGGCAGACGCGGCCGGGAGGACGGCATGGCTCTCCGGCGACACGGCCGGGGCGCCGGAGGGGGTGTCCGGAAGGACGACGGCGGGGTCACCGGCGATGACGGTCCCCGGCAGGGCGCCGGCCGCGGCCTCCCGCGAAGCGCCCGCGCAGGCGCCGGCAGCGGCCTCGGCCGCGCTCCCGGCGGACACCTCGGCGGACACCTCGGAGGCGACCTCGGAGGCGACGGCGTCCGGCGGCAGCCCCCGCATCAGCACGCCGTACCCGATCGCCGCGGCCGTCCCGACCACCGCGCACAGCGCCCACAGCCACGCCGCGCCGTACCGGTCGATGACGACTCCCGACATCAGCGGCGCCACCAGGGCCGCCACCGACCACGACAGCGTGTACACGCCCTGGTAGCGGCCGCGCCCGTGGGCGGGGGACAGGCGTACGACCAGCCCGGTCTGGGTGGGCGCGTTCAGCATCTCGCCGAGCGTCCACACGCACACCGTCAGCGCGAAGACGCCGACCGACCCGGCGAACGCGGTGAGCCCGAAGCCGTAGCCGGCGAGCAGCGCGGACACGACGAGGACGCGGCCGGTGTCCCGGCGTTCGATGAACCGGGTGACCGGGATCTGCAGCGCGACGATCAGGAAGCCGTTGACGGCGATCGCGAGACCGTAGTCGGAGGCAGAGAACCCGGCCGCGCCCATCGCCACGGGCAGTCCGACCGCGCCCTGCTGGAAGACCAGGGCGACCAGGAAGGACAGCCCGACCACGGTCATGAAGCGCCGGTCGCGCAGTACGGTGCCGATCCCGGTCTCGTCCGCGGCCCGTTCCTTCTCGGTGCGCTCGGGCCGCGACTCGGGCAGCTTCACGAACACCACGACCGCGCACACCGCCGTCATCCCGGCCTCCACCAGGAACCCGGCGCGATAGCTGACCTCGGCGATGAAACCGGCCGCCATGGAGGAGACGGCGAAACCGAGGTTGATCGCCCAGTAGTTCAGGGAGAAGGCGCGCACCCGGTCCTCGGGCGGCACGATGTCGGCCATCATCGCCTGCACGGCCGGCCGGGAGGCGTTCGAGGCCGCGCCGACGGCGAAGGCGACGCCCGCGATGGCGGCGGGATGCTGCACGAACCCGAGCACCGCCACCGACACGGCGGTCGACGCCTGGGCCACGAGCAGGGTCGGACGCCGGCCGAGCCGGTCGGTCATGACCCCGGCCCCGATCGACGACACGACCCCGCCCAGTCCGTGGAGCGCGACGACCAGACCCACGTAGGAGGCGGAGTAGCCGCGGTCCAGGGTCAGATACAGGGCCATGAAGGTGGCCACGAACGCGCCGAGCCGGTTGACCAGCGTGCTCGTCCACAGCCACCAGAACTCGCGGGGCAGCCCGGAGACGGTTTCCCGGGTGGCGCGGCGCACGGCGGCGAGTGACATGGGGTCCCCCCGGAGACAGCCGGACACCGGCAGCGGATGTAAGCAGCCACGAAGGCATCAGCAACTTACGAACACGGTCCGCGGGAAGGCCACTCATTTAACAGATCACGTCAACTGTCCGGCTGATGGGCGGACCGTCTGGGGCCCGAAAGCGTGGATTACGCTCTGGGGCATGGCCGACGCACCGTACAAGCTGATCCTCCTCCGCCACGGCGAGAGCGAGTGGAACGCGAAGAACCTGTTCACCGGCTGGGTGGACGTCAACCTCAACGAGAAGGGCGAGAAGGAGGCGGTCCGCGGCGGCGAGCTGCTGAAGGACGCCGGCCTTCTCCCCGACGTGGTCCACACGTCCCTCCAGAAGCGCGCGATCCGCACGGCCCAGCTGGCGCTGGAGTCGGCCGACCGCCACTGGATCCCGGTCCACCGGTCGTGGCGCCTGAACGAGCGCCACTACGGCGCCCTCCAGGGCAAGGACAAGGCCCAGACGCTCGCCGAGTTCGGCGAGGAGCAGTTCATGCTGTGGCGCCGTTCCTACGACACCCCGCCGCCGCCGCTGGACCGCGACGCGGAGTACTCCCAGTTCGACGACGCGCGCTACGCCACGCTCCCCCCGGAGCTGCGCCCGCGGACGGAGTGCCTGAAGGACGTCGTCGTCCGGATGCTCCCGTACTGGTTCGACGCGATCGTCCCCGACCTGCTGACCGGCCGCACGGTCCTGGTCGCCGCCCACGGCAACAGCCTGCGCGCCCTGGTCAAGCACCTGGACGGCATCTCGGACGCCGACATCGCCGGCCTGAACATCCCCACGGGCATCCCCCTCCACTACGACCTGGACGCCGACTTCACCCCCCTCACCCCCGGCGGCACCTACCTCGACCCGACGGCGGCAGCGGCGGCGATCGAGGCGGTCAGGAACCAGGGCAAGAAGAAGTAGGGTTTGTGATCATGCCCCTGAGCTGCGCACACGGCGCGGCTCAGGGGCATTTTCATGCTCTGGAACCTCCCTGGAACCTCAGCCCGTGGGATCTTGCGGCCGGAGAACCTGCCCAATAGCCTTCCGGGCCCGCTCCCGGCTGCTCGGCATGAGGTGCGCGTACACCTTGAGAGTCAGGCCAGGGTCGGAGTGTCCGAGGTACTCAGCGAGGGCCTTGATGCTCTCCCCGGCGTCCAGGAGCACGGACGCGTAGAAGTGCCTGAGCGCGTGCATGCCATGCTCGCGAGCGGCGGCGTGCTCCCGGCTCTTGGCCTTCGGGATGACGCCCGCCTTCGCGAGAGCGGGCTTCCAGTGGTCCTCGTTCAGGGACGTGCGCCAGACGTGCCCGCCGTTGGGGCCCGTGAAGATGAGCCGCTTCGTCACGGGCTGGCCGTTGGCCCGCATCCACGGCAGGGTGATCTCTACCGGCGGGAACCGCTTGATGTGCTCCCTGAGCGCTTCGGCCACGGGATCGGGCAGCGGTACGTCACGGAGCTTGCCGCCCTTGGGCGGGGCGAACACGGCCTTGCTCAGGCTCAGCTTGAGTTGCTGCACCACGTGCAGGGTGCCGCTGTCGAAGTCGATGGAGTCGACCGCAAGTCCGAGAATCTCGCCTTGCCGTAGACCGCAACCGGCGCCCAGGTCGACCATGGTCCGGAACCGTTCGACCATCGCGCCGCGCACGCCGAACACGCGCTCCGGCTCCCACGGAACGACCCGACGCGCGCCAACGGCCGGCGGGGACACCGTGCGCGAGTTACAAGGGTTCTGGCGCAAGCATCCGTCCTCGACAGCTGCGGAGAGCACGGCACGGACGTTGGAGAAGATCACACGGGCGTACGCGCCGGACATGCCGGTCGCTTCGAGCTGCGTCACGAACTCGCGGATGTGACTCGGCTGGAACGACCCGAGCCGACGCGACCCGATGCGAGGGAAGGCGTGGAGCTTGAGCTGAGACTCCATCGACGCCCGGGTGTTCGGGTCGCCGCTCTGGTTCGCGAGCCACTTCTCTGCGAACTCCTGAAACGTCGTGCGGGACGCGTCCGGGTCGATGAAGTCGCCGCGAGCCAAGTCCGCCTGCATGGTGCTCAGCCACTGTTCGGCGAGACGCTTCTGTCCGTCGGGGAAGGACTTGTTCTTCCGCTGGCCGTCGGGCGTGTGGTAGCGCGCCTGGTAGCGCATGCCCACGCCGTGACGGTCGGTCTTGACGCGGACGCTCTTGCCGTCGGCGTCGGTGGTGGTCTTGATCCATCGGTCGAAGATGTGGCCAGCCATGGGGGCTGTGTCCCTCCTCGGTAGCAGGGCGGGGCGGGGTCCGGTGGGGGCCGTCCGGCCGGTTTTGGGGTGTGGGGTGCCGGGCCCGCTACTCGCTACGGGCCTGATCACTGGGGGTTTGGGGTGCTAGCGGGGTTGCTACCGGTAGCGGGTCGGGCTGCTACCGGTAGCAGCGTTCGGGCGGGGTTCAGGGAGGCTGTGACACGGGGTCTCGGGTGGCTTCCTGAGGGGGTTTTCGGGGGTGGTGAGGTGGTGCCTCCCTGCCTCCCTGAGGGGGTGTCCGTGCTGGTCAGGCAGAGGGAGGCGGGTAAGGGAGGCGGTCAGGGAGTTCTCCCTGCCTCCCTGTGTCGGCGGGCGGTTCCTCCCTGCCGTTCACGGTGTCCGCCGGGCCCGGCGGGGAGGCTGAGGCAGGGGTCCCGGGGTGGCTTCCAGGAGCTGTTTTCGGGGCTTGCGAGTGGTGTCTCCCCGCCTCCCCAAAGTGCTGTTTGCGCTGATCAGCGCGGGGGAGACGGGGCGGGGAGCCGGTGGGGGAGTTCTCCCCGCCTCCCCCGTCCGGCGGGCGGTGCCTCCCCGCCGGGCGGGGCCGGTTTCGGGGTCGTCGGCGGGCGGGTCGCTTGCTGCTTCGCTGCTGATCAGTGCGGGTTGTGGTCGCTAGCGGGGTTGCTTGCGCAAGCGGCGGGGGTCGCTTGCGCAAGCAGGGCTCACGCGGCGTCTTCGAGGGCGGTCCGCTCCGCTTCCCATGCCTGTACGGCGGCGGGGTTGAAGCGGAGGTAGCGGCCGACGCGGAAGCCGGTCGGGCCGATGCGCTTGCGGCGCCACTGGTAGACGGTTTCGACGCTCGGGAGGCTGAACATGGTGACCAGGTCTTCGGGGGTGAGATAGCGGTCGGGGAGGCCGCCGCGCAGGGTGGCGCGGGGGTCGGTCGGCTCAGGGCTGGCCATGGCGATGGTGACTCCTCGTGTCCGGGGTGCGATGCGTGGGAGTGGTGCCGGTCGCTGTCCTAGAGAGTTGGTGTGTCGCAGCGTCCGCAGCGACCCAGCGTCCACACGGCCGCATCGCGGCAGTTCAGAGGGGGTGGGGGTGCGGACGCTAGTGCGGACGCTGCGGACGCTGGACGGCTGTAGCGTCCGCAGGTTCGACGTGTCCGGGCCTCTGTTGTGAGGCCCGGCCCGGCGGTGTCTCCGGCTCCGTCAGTACTGGTCAGGCGGGGTTTCAAGGTGCCCCGGCGGGGCCACCTCCGGCCACGGAGGGCGCTGTTCGGGTGCGGACGCTGTGTCGTCCTCGGGTGCCGCACGGGCCAGGGTGAGGAGCTTGTTCCGGTGCCGGTCGCGGCTACGTTGCGTGTCGTCCACGGTGATGCCGGTGGACCGGAGCAGCGGGGCGAGCCGTTTGACCCTGCCGCTCGCGCGGGTGGCGTCCTTGGGCCAGTTCGGCGGCCGGATGCCGCCGGGCAGGGGCAGGGCTTCCAGCAGCTGTGCGGCGGTGCCCTGCCAGATTCCCGCCTCGTCGACCAGGCGGCCGATGGCGACGGCGAACGGGTCGCCCTCCAACGCGTCGGTGGCCACGTTCTCCGAGGTCGCCAGGTAGTCGCCCAGGGTGTTCCAGCCCTGTGTCTGGTCAACCGCAGCGAGCACGCGGGCGAAGTCGGCCATGCGGGGCATGGACTCCAGCCGCACGGACGGCAGTACCGCGAGCACGCACGCCAGCACGTCGAACAGGGCCCCGAGGGCGGCTGGGCGGACGGCCGCGAACGTGGCGTCCAGCTCTTCCTCCGAGCGGCGCCGTTCGGCGTCGATGAGCTGCAAGTCGAGCATGAGGAGCCGTTCGGCGAGGTCCCCCGCGAGCGCCCCGGCGTCAATGGTGGTCATGGCGAGCACTCGCCGGAAGGTGAGGACCACCACGTCGTCATCGGTGTACAGGGCGCGGCTGACGACTCCGTCACCGGTGACCGCCTTGCACAGGGTGTCCGACAGCCACGGCTGGATGGTGCTGACGTTGTCCAGGCACAGCGCCCATGAGGAGAACGCCTGTGTGTTCCATTCCTGGGGGTCGCGGGGCTGGCTGCGCTTGGCGGCCGGGGACGGGTCGATGAGGTTGATGAACATCTGCGCCGCTTTGGACTTACCCGTGCCCTGCTCGCCCTTGCAGGTGAGGATCGGGTGCGGGATATCGGGAATCCAGGCAGCGACCAGCCACGCAACGAGCTGACGGAACGCCGACACATCCATGTTCAGCAGGGAGTGGAGCTTGGCCAGCCCGTCTCCGTCCAGCACCGGGGAGGGCATGGGTGCCATGGCTCCGGAGCGGCGGAAGAGCACCGGGGAGCGGTCAACGACGTTCCAGCCGGTGGGGGTGACTTCGACCGCGCGGCCGTCGGCGGTGCCGAGGTCGACCACGATGGCGCCGGCGGGGGCGCGCCCCACCCGCAGGTGCACGGCCACGGGGTCGGTGTCTTCGGCAATGCCTTCCATGACGGTCATGGCGTCGGCGAGCGCGGACTGTGAGGCGACCTCTCCGGGGTAGGTGTCCGCGAACCGGCGGGCGAGACGCTGGCGCAGTCCGGCCCGGCCGCGTAGGGGGAGTGCGAGGTTCGGGCCGTCGATGGCGACCGCGTAGGGGCGGCCGTCGGCGGACATGACGAACGTGTATTCCTCGCGTGCCATGGCCACGATCCGCGCGGCGATGGGCGGCGGCTTGCTGCTCTCGTCCGTGGTGTGGGCCGGTCGGCGGGCGGCCGGTTTGGCCGGGTCGACCACTGCCCGACTCTTGCCGGGGTGGGGGTGGCCGTTGACGGGTCGTTCGGATCGGGTGCTCGTCACGCGAACACCGCCTCTCCGGTCGGGCCCGCGCACACCCGCACGGGGTGGGGCGCGCGCAGGCAGTCGGGGCGGATCGACGGCCGGCGGTCGATCGTGCGGCAGGTCGGTCGGGCCCCGCGCACGGCGTTGTGACGCGGGGTGTGACGCGGCTCGTCACGCAGGTCAGGGGTAGACCGAGGGCCGATCGAGTCGGGCGACCACACCGCCTCGTAGGCCGACTTGTTGGCGTGGGCGAGTCGGGCCAACAGGCGCCAGTCGATCAGGCCGACGGTCGGCCGACTCGGGTCGACCGACCGCAGCAGCACGAGCGCGAGCGACAGCGGGAAGCGGTCGGCCTTGGCGTTGTTGCACGACTCGCACGCCAGAACGAGGGCGGTGACCGTCCAGGTGCGCCACAGCGAGTAGGGCGCGACGTGATCGAGGGTGGCCTCCCGCAGGTTGGCGAACGGGCGGCGGCAGTAGGCGCAGCGCTGCTCGTGGCGGCGCGCGAGCTGTTCCTTACGCACGCGGCGCCGCCCCGAGTTCAGCTTGTGCTTGTGGCTCATGCCGCCTGTCCCAGGGCGCCCACGGAGTTGGGGATGGTCCACGTGATCGGAGTGCCGGTCAGCCGGGCCCGCAGTTCGGTCACGGCCGCACGGTGAAGCTTCCCGACCTGGATCACGGACAGGCCCATGACGCGTGCGATCGCCTCGCGCGGCAGGTCGTCGAAGATGGTGAGCGCGATCACCTGGCGCTGCCGCTCCGGCATGGTGGCCAGTACGCGGTTCAGGTCGACCGTGAGCCGCACCGACTCTTCCGGCCGTGAGCGGTCGTCGCGCGCCGCCACGTCGGTGGTGAGGTCGTCGTAGCCCTCCGGCGTCGTCTCGCGCCAGCTCCGGGAGCCCTGCCGGTACAGGCCCAGCGTCCAACGCGCCTGCTGCGCCACGAACCCGTACAGCTTGTCTTCGGGCTTGGACGGGTCAATCTTGTGCAGCGTCTTGCCGAGTTCGATGAATGTGTCCTGCGCCAGGTCCTGCGCCAGCTCACGGTCATGCACCCGGTTCCACAGGAACTTGACGGTCCAGTCGTAGTAGCGGGCGTACAGCCGCCCCCACAGCTCCGAGTCGATCGGCGGGATGCTCCGGTCCGGCAGACCCAGCTCCGTGGCGGACTTGCCGAACACGGCGATCAGGACGTCCGCGTACCGGGCACGGGGGACGCTCTCCCCGCGCTCCCACTTGGCGATGTGCACGACCAGCGGCCGGTCAGCGCACGGCAGCTTGGCCTCCTGCGTCTTGGCCTCCACCCGCATCCGGTGGATCAGCTCCGACACCTCCCACCCACGCTCCATGCGAGCGGTGTACAGGGCGGTGTGCTGCTGAGTGGACTGTTCCGCGATGGTTCCAGGCATGATGGACACACCCCTTCGAGGGTCGGGGAGCGGCTGACTACTTGGCGGTGGGAGGCCGCTCCCTGTTCGACGCCCTGGCCTTTAACCAGGGCTTTTCGCGTTTCAGTGCGCGCCAGAAAGTGGTCTCCGATCGACCGATCCGACCGGCGGGCACATCCCTAAGGTTCCATAGGGAACCTAGGGCGTCAAGGGGTACAGTAGGGATGTCGTCCACTGAGGTAAGGGAGCACGGGAGATGTCGGATCAGGCCGACAATCGCGCGCCGTACGCGCAGATCGCCGCCCACTACACGGAGCTGATCACATCCGGCGAATTGGAGCCGGGGTCGCTTCTGCCGAGCATCAAGAACCTCGCGCAGGACTGGAAAGTCAGCACCGGGACCGCCGAAAAGGCATTGCGGAAGCTTCGTACTGATGGGCTCGTCAGGGGGATTCACGGGATCGGGACAGAGGTGTTGGACCGTCCCTCTCCGATGTCTTCGGGATCACAACGGCAGGACCGAGGTCGCCGCAGCGGGTCGAGCTGGGGTTCCGGCGAACGGTCCGACTCCCACCAGGCCGCTGTGGTGTCGGCACCCGCAGACGTAGCGCGGGTACTGGACATCGAGCCCGGTTCGGACGTGATCAGGCGATGCCGTGTGTATCGCGACCGGCACGGAATCGTCGCGCACTCCACATCGTGGATCCCCGCCCGATACGGAAGGCTGATCCCGGAGTTGGTGAAGAGCGAGCGTCTGACCGGCGGCGGGACGTCGCTACAACTCATCACTCAGGCCACCGGCCGCCCGATCACTCACAGGATCGACACCGCGTCGGCGCGCCTGCTGACGCCTGAGGATGCGCGGCTCTTGGAACTGGACCCTGCGAAGCCGCCGGCCGAACCGGTGGTCGTGATGACGGCAAAGTTCGTCGACAGCGAGAGCAACATCGTGGAGTACGGCGTTGACCTCGGGGGCCCCGGCCGCACTTGGCGCACGGAATCGGAAGTCGCTCCGTGACGGCCGCTGACAACACGTCCGGGCCGTTCTGTGTCCTGATGGCAGGACTCCCCGGTTCAGGCAAGACGACACTTGCCCGTGCGCTCACGGCTCGCGGTTTCGTGCGGCTTTGCCCAGACGAAGAGATGTTCCGCCGACACGGCGTGTACGGAGTCGACTTTCCCCGAGGCATCTTTCCGACCCTCGAACGCCCTGTCCTCGAAGAGATCTCCGAGGAACTCCGCGAGCAACTTCGGGCCGGGCATGACGTGGTGGTCGATCACGGTTTCTGGACGCCCAACGACCGTGCTCGATGGCGTTCGATCGCGACCGACGCGGGGGCAAGCACAGTGCTCGTCTACCTGGAGGCGAGTCACGAAGAACTGTGGGCCCGCGTGAGCGCTCGCAATGCGCAGCATGCGGCCGATCCGAACTCGATCTACTTCGCCGAAAGCGACCTGACCCGCTACCGAACACGGTTCGTACCTCCGGAGCCGAACGAGCCACACATCGTCTACAGCGGCGACCCCGATTCGGTACTGAAGGCGCTGGAAGAAGCCGCCCCTCAGGGCAAGAGATAGAAGGTGCGCCCTGCGGTCGCGCGACCTTTGGCAGCGAGCTGCGCTCGCGCGCGACGGCCGCCGTGTCGGGCCAGGCGCGCCGCGCTGTGCGGTCTGCCGCGAACAGGTTCACAGCAAGAGGAGCACCCCCGGCCGTGGTGCTCCTCTTGCTGTGTGCCACGGACCAAGAGACCACCCTGCCGCGCGGGGGTGGTCTCTTCGCTGTTCCGGGGGCTAGCGTCCGCAACCGATCTCCCCCTAAGAGCCGCTTTGACCTGCGGAAAGACGCTCTTAGTGGCGGAGCGTGTCCGGACGCTGCGGACGCTAGCGGACGCTAAACAGATTGTTTAGCGTCCACACGAACGGTGCAGGTCAGAGAGGGTGAGCGATGTCCGGCGGACGCTGCGGACGCTGTTCTCTCTAAACTCTCTAGTAAGAGGGGAAGAGCGCTCTTCAGTCGGGGGCGGATCGCGGCGTTCACGGCCCTCTCTCCCTCCTGAAGAGCGTTGGGGACCGGCGGGGAGCGGGAGAGGCCCGGCGGCCCCTGCCCACGTCTGCCGTCTGTCCCTTGGAAGGCCCCCAGGACGGCTTTTACCGGCGGGGCGGTCGGTCAGTCCCCCGAAGGTAAAAGCCGTTCTCAGGCGCCTTCCAAGGGGCAGGCGCCCATGGGGCTCAACACCAGGTGACGGCTGGCGTGCGAGCGGAGCGAGCCCGAAGACGTGCGGCCGTAGGCCGCTCCTTCTCGCTCTTCCCCACGACGGTCCGGCGGCCGGGCACGGCCCGCTAGCGATCCGGCGGCCCCTGTCCAGAGGCGTCCAGCGGGCCGATTCCGAAGTCTGCCCAGGTGGGCCGCTAACCGCTAACATGCTGGTCACCAGCGGTTTTGGCCGCTAGCGGGGTCGCTAACGCTAGCGACCCCTGCCGCTAGCGCTAGCGGCTCTCCGGGGCCCCATGCCGGGACCTCTGTGGAACCTCCGACGACGACAGACAACGACCAATAACGACAGCCAACAACCGCTCAGCCGCAGGTCAGTTGGTGAGTGCACCCCTCTGACCAGGGCCGAAAACCGGGCCCGCCAGACCCAGGGCAAGAAGAAGTAAGCAGGACCGAAGAAGCCCCCCACCTGCGGGTTTTCCGCTTGCTGGGGGGCTTCTTGGTGCGCTGGGCCGTGTGTGGGCCGTCAGGTGATCAGAAGGTGTCGACCATCCTGACTACGCCGCCAAGCGCGAAGCCGGCACAGCGTTCCCACGACCTAGCACGGACACACATCGGACACTTGGGCCGCAGACCCGAACAGCACTTCCGTGGGAGATGCCGGGAGGCGGACCACCGCGAGGGTGCGCCCCCTTCACACTGGACCTGACAGCACAATGCGGCCGGAGTCTTCATCGTCTATCGGCGCCCTCCCAATGACGCCAACTCCAAGCGTATTAGCCACACATGCATGAAGATGGATCACCCACAGCGTGTATCGAGTGCTTAGGGTGAGGTGGGGCAGATGGGGCGGGAGTCATATCTCCTGGAAGGGCGTCGGGTAACAGTCGGCGACCTGCTGGAGGCGCACTACCTCGATGTAGGGGCCAAGCTGACGTTCGAACGACCCCGCAGAGGCGAGAAGCACCAGGCGGAGGTCGCGGCGGGTGGGAAGTTGCAGCTACCCGACGGCCAACTCTTTCGGTCTCCGTCGCGAGCTGCCATTGCAGCCGTCGGAGGAGGATCATTCGACGGCTGGCACGCGTGGGTGCTCGATGACGGCAAGACTCTGGATGACCTACGTCAGCGGCTACTCGACGAAGCCGCCGAGGAAGTCTCGAAAACACCAGACGAAGTGGAGGCCGGGAGCGAACTGTTCACCCCCGCCGAGCGGCACGAGCGGCTCAAACGCGCTCGCCAGTTGGCTGACGCGGGAAAACCGCTCACCCTTACTGTGCGCGAGATCGTCGGCTGGTGGGGCGCTATGCGACGCGGATACCTGATCACCAAGCAGATCGATGCGGAGCTAGCCAACCACAGCCTCACTACCCTTCCAGACTTCGAGAAAGTGCACTTCGACTCGACGGTTCAACTGGTCACTACTGCACAAGAGGAAGAGGACGGTACGGATGAGGTTGTACCGACAAGCGTCCTGGTCGCCGACACACCACCTCGCGACCTTGATGATGAAGACGAACCGGAGACAGGATTGACAGTTGGAAACCTTCCATCCGCGCTCTCCGAAGTCACCAGCGTCCCACCAGATGCAACATACGAGCAGGCAATTACACTGATGGTCATAAATGACTATTCACAACTGCCTGTCATTAACGGCAGGAACGTTCGAGGTGCTGTCACATGGAAATCGATCGCTCGCGCCCGCCACGCCAAGCCTGACGCGACATTCTCCGATGCGATCATTACTGCGAGCGAAGTCTCCTACGACCATGACCTGATCGACATTTTGCCAGCTCTTGCAGATTCTGAGTTCGTTCTCGTCAGGGATCAAACGCAGAGAATCGCCGGGATCGTCACAGCCAGCGATGTAGCAGCCGCCTACGGTTCGCTTGCGAGCCCATTTTTCCTGGTTGGCGAGCTCGACCAACGCCTTCGCCGAGTCGTCATGCGCACATTCGAACTGTCCGACGTCCAACATACTTGCGACCCTCAAGGACAACGAGGTATCACTTCATTCGACGACCTTTCGATCGGCGACTACCAGCGAGTCCTGGAAACTCCTGAGTTGTGGAATCAGCTCGGCTGGCCGCTCGATCGCAAGGTATTCGGGAAACGCTTGGGTGAAATTCGAATTATCAGGAACGACCTGATGCACTTCAACCCAGACCCCATCCCAGATGACGCCATTCAGAAGATTCGCAACATGATTGCCCTATTGCGCGAATACGGATCCTGACCGGGGAAGCCCTCCACCCGCGTACACCGCGAGGTGGAGGGCTCTTTTCCTCGCTGGAGCCTCAGAAGCGTGATCGGGCCTTTTCAAAGGCGGCGACCACAGCCTTACATTAGTAGCTGCGCACTCAAGACCCCGACAGCAAGGTGCTCAGCATCCACGTCTGGCATCAACGAAGCCGGGCGCGGGCGCACATGGGCACCTCGCCCGATCGTGGTGACAGCGGAACCACACAGTCGCGTCGTACCCGCAGCTAGCTGTGAAAACGGCTGCCCTCGACCAGTAGCCTGCGGTGGTCAGCCGTTGCGCGACTGGAGGCTTCGTGGAAACCACTTCACTCATCGATCCCGACCGGTTGTGGTCGGCGCATGAAGTCTTGCTGCGGCCGAGTCCTGTGCCAGCGGCGCCAGGAGTCTATGGGTGGCACTTCGAGCAGACACCCCATAAGGACATGCCAGCCGAGCGCCTCCTCTACGTCGGGATAGCCCCGCGGTACATGGCGAACCGGACCAGTACCCAGAACCTGCGCAAGCGCGTGCTCTATCACTACCGGGGCAATGCGGCCGGCTCGACGCTGCGGCTCACTCTGGGGTGTCTGCTCGGACTTGAACTACGCCGCGTGGGCAGCGGTAGGCGGATGACCTTTGGCAAGGCAGGCGAAGCCACCCTGAGCCAGTGGATGGCTGACAACGCGCGAGTGTGCTGGATGGAGCAGGACAGACCGTGGGAGCTGGAGTCACAACTCATCTCCCGACTCGACCTCCCACTGAACCTCGACCAAAACCGCCACAACGCGTATCACAGCCGTCTGAAGGAGCTGCGGGCCCAAGCACGCCAGCGAGCTCGCGACTTGCCCATCAGTACCTAGACCGACGGTTGTCTGTCTGGGCCGTCTCTGGGCCGTCCGAGGTTGCTCAACGGCACCCGATCACGACCAATGCCGACCACTCACCCGGAGTCGATCAGCGTCCCCAACTGCAAAAACCCTGGTCGGCGTGATATCCCGCAAGACCCAGGCAAGAAGAAGTAGAACTCCCGATCACGCCCCTGACCCGCGCACGCCGCGCACGTCAGGGGCGTTTTCACGGCCCGACGCGGCCCGACGCGGCCCAGCCCAGCCCAGCCCGGCCCGACGCGGCCCAGCCCGGCCCGACGTCGGCCGGCCTGCCCGCCGCGTCGGGCCGCCGGCCCCGGTTGTGGCCGGTTGCCCTGATGTCCGTCAGGACCGGTGGCGGGCGCGGCGCGGCATCCTCGCGAATCAAGAATTCGACTGGGGAGGAGCAAGGACTGTGAGAAGGATCGTCGCCACTGCGGTCAGTCTGTTCAGTATCGCCATCAGTACGGTGCTGGCCGCGCCGTACGCGGCCGCCGCCGGGCCCGCCGTCAAGGCCGCGGACCTCGGCGTCACGGGCATCGGCCGCGGCACGTCGGTGCGCACCACGACCGACATGAAGCCGATTCCGGGGACCGACGCCCCCAACACCGGGCTCGCACGGCCCGGCGACAACGTCGCCGCGATCTGTTTCCTGAGGGACAACAACAACGTGGTGTGGGTACTCAGCCTCAACCGGAACGGGCGGGCCGGGCAGCAGTACCCCAACACCGCGGGATTCATCCGCGGGGACCAACTCACCCTCCCGGACGGGACGGTGATGGTCTCCTGTGACTACGTGTCGCAGTACCAGGCCCATCCCGCGGCCGGCATCGTGCAGGCCGACATGAAGCCGATTCCGGGGACCGACGCCCCGAACACCGGGCTCGCACGGGCGGGCGACACGCTGCGCGTCTACTGCACCCTCAACGACAGCAACAACCGGCCCTGGCAACTGATGATCAACACCAACGGGCGGGCCGGCGCGCAGTACGCGAACACGGCCGGCTTCCTGCCGCTCGACGCCACGGCGGAACGGCCCCCCGCCCAGGACTGCGGCGCCACCTGATCCTCACGGCGCACCCCCGGGAGTCCGGCATCACCCTGCCCTGGGCGGGTGATGCCGTCCACGGCGCGGCCGGACCGGGCCGGGGGCCGGGAAGGGGAACAGCCCGCCCCCGGCCGCGCTGGACGCCGCTGTTCGCCGCGGCTGGACGCTGCTGTTCGCCGCCGCTGAAGACGGCGAACAGCAGCACACCGCGCAAACCCACCGCGCAATCCCCCTGACCGGCGCAGACCCGTCCCACGGCCGGTCCAGTGCGTGGACAGGCCGTAGCCAGCGGAAAGTGCCGATGGTAGAAATATCGACATGTCGGACAGACTCGACCGGTTCGGGCGATTCAGACGGATGTCGTGGCGCTCGCTGGTCGGCAGGAGTCCCCGCAGTGTCGCCGGTCAGGTGTTCGTGCTCCAGGTGGCTCTCGTCCTGCTGCTCGTGGTCAGTGCCGTCGTCGCCCTGATCCTCCAGTCGAGCCGGGACAACCAGGCCGAGGCCAAGCGCCGCTCGATCGCCGTGGCCCAGACGTTCGCCCACGCGCCCGGCGTCCGGGAGGCGCTGAAGTCCCCCGCACCCTCGAAGGTGCTCCAGCCGCTCACCGAGGCGGGCCGCAGGGCCGCCGGCGTCGACTTCATCGTCGTCATGGACACCAACGGCATCCGCTACACCCACCCCCTGCCGGACCGTATCGGCAAGCGCTTCGTCGGCACGATCGAGCCCTCGCTGGCGGGCAGGGTCTTCACCGAGAGCGTCCAGGGGCCGCTGGGCCGCGAGGTGCAGGCCACCGTCCCCATCGCCGGCCCCGACGGCAAGGTCACCGCCCTGGTCTCCGCCGGGCTGAAGGTCAACAGCGTCACCAGCCAGGTGAACCGGCAGCTGCCGATCATCCTGGGCGCCGGAGCCGGCGCGCTCGCGGTGTCGACCGCCGGCACGGCCCTCGTGAGCAGGAGGCTGCGGCGCCAGACCCACAGCCTGGCCGCGGACGAGATGAACCGCATGTACGAGCACCACGACGCGGTGCTGCACTCCGTGCGCGAGGGCGTGCTCATCGTCGACGACGGCCGCCTGCTGCTCGTCAACGACGAGGCCCGGCGGCTGCTGGAACTGTCCCCCGACGCCGAGGGCCGGCACGTCGGTGAACTGTCCGGCCTCGACCCCGAGACCGTGGACCTGCTCGTCTCCGGGCGGGAGACCAACGACGAGGTGCACTTCGCGGGGGACCGGCTGCTGGCGGTCAACCAGCGCCGCACCGACCAGGTCTCCGGCCCCCGCGGCACGGTGGTCACCCTCCGCGACACCACCGAACTCCAGGCCGTGTCCGGCCGGGCGGAGGTCGCCCGCGAACGGCTCAAGCTGCTGTACGACGCCGGGCTGGGCGTCGGCACCACCCTCGACGTGATCCGCACCGCCGAGGAGCTGGCCCGGATCTCCGTCCCCCGCTTCGCCGACTTCGTCACCGTGGACCTCGCGGACGGCGTCCTGGAGGGCGAGGAGCCGGCCCGCACGGCGACCGACATGCGGCGCGTCGCCGCCCACGGCACCCGGGACGACCACCCCCTCTACGAGGTCGACCGGCTGATCGACTTCCTGCCCTCCACGCCCCAGGCACGCGGCTACGGCAGCGGCCGTTCCGAGCTGGTCACCGACCTGTCGGCGGCGACCGGCTGGCAGGCGCAGGACCCGGAGCGCACCCGCGAGATCATCGACTACGGCATCCACTCCCTGATCGCCGCCCCGATCCGGGCCCGCGGCGCGGTGCTGGGCATGGTCAACTTCTGGCGGACCAAGCAGCACGACCCCTTCGACGGGGAGGAGCTGTCGCTGGCCGAGGAACTGGTGGCGAGGGCCGCGGTCAGCATCGACAACGCCCGCCGCTTCACCCGCGAGCACGCCATGGCGGTCACCCTCCAGCGCAGCCTGCTGCCCCGGGCGCTGCCCGAGCAGAGCGCGCTCGACGTCGGCTCCCGCTACATCCCCGCCCAGTCCGGCGTCAGCGGGGACTGGTTCGACGTACTCCCGCTGCCCGGCAGCCGGGTCGCGCTGGTCGTCGGCGACGTGGTCGGGCACGGACTGCACGCCGCCGCCACGATGGGCCGGCTGCGCACCGCGGTGCAGACCTTCGCCTCGCTCGACCTGCCGCCCGACGAACTGCTCAGCCACCTGGACGATCTCGTCGGCCGCATCGACCAGGACGAGTCCCCCGCGGACGGCGACGCGCCGATCGTCGGCGCCACCTGCCTCTACGCGATCTACGACCCCGTCACGCGCCGCTGCACCATGGCCCGCGCGGGCCATCCGGCACCCGCCCTGGTCCGCCCGGACGGCGAGGTCCACTACCCCGACCTGCCCGGCGGGCCGCCGCTCGGCCTGGGCGGCATGCCGTTCCGCACGGCCGAGTTCGACCTCGCCGACGGCACCCAGCTCGTCCTGTACACCGACGGCCTGATCGAGGACCGCAGCCGTGACCTGGACGTGGGGCAGGAACTGCTGCGCCGCGCCCTGTCCGGCCGCCCCGACCGCTCGCCGGAGGACAGCTGCCGCGCGGTGGTGGAGACGCTGCTGCCCGCCGGCCCCAAGGACGACGTGGCCCTGCTCATCGCCCGTACCCGGGCCCTGCCGCCCGGCCAGGTCGCCTCCTGGGACGTGCCGTGCGATCCCTCGGCGGTGGCGGGGATGCGCGAGGCGGTCTCGGCCAGGCTCGGCGACTGGGGCCTGGCCGAGCTCGGCTTCGCCATGGAACTCGTCCTGAGCGAGCTCGTCACCAACGCCATCCGCTACGGCTGCGAGCCGATCCGGGTCCGGCTGATCCTCGACCGCACGCTGATCTGCGAGGTCTCCGACGGCAGCAGCACCTCGCCGCATCTGCGGTACGCCGCGACGACCGACGAGGGCGGGCGCGGACTGTTCCTGGTCGCGCAGATGACGGAGCGCTGGGGCACCCGGTACACCTCCCAGGGCAAGGTCATCTGGGCCGAGCAGGCCCTCCCGGAGCCCGCGGCCCCCTTCCCCGCCCCCGCGGCCCCGCCCGACGAGAGGCACTGACGGACCCCGTACGGCGAAGGGCCCCGGCGGCAGCCGCCGGAGCCCCTCGTCGTCGTACGGCGTCCTACGCCGCGGTGCCACCCGTCTCCCGTGCCCTCAGCCGCACTGGCAGGGGCCTCCGGACTGGCACCCGCACCCGCAGCCCGAGCCGCAGCCGCACGCGCCGAAGAGCGGGAGGCTCCGGATGTCGGCGGGCTGCTCGGTCGGGCGTTCCCGGGTGGGGTCGGGCGTCGTGCCGGGG
The DNA here is from genome assembly GCF_000225525.1 of Streptomyces zinciresistens K42. Taxonomy (GTDB): domain Bacteria; phylum Actinomycetota; class Actinomycetes; order Streptomycetales; family Streptomycetaceae; genus Streptomyces; species Streptomyces zinciresistens. Next base: position 17,524 of record NZ_AGBF01000016.1, read on the forward strand.
GTGCTGGGGGATTCGGCCATGGTCCCTCCTCAGGGCTCGTGCCTGTGCCCATTCCATGCCCGTCCCGCCGGGCGCATCAACGGCGCACCGGGGTTTTTTCCGCGCCCCCTGCGGAACCCGCCGTTCCGCTCCCGGGCCCGGTACCGCCCGGGGCCCTACGCCCCGTCGGCCCCCGGAACCGCCTGGATCTCCGGCTGGAGGTCGGCCTGGAGCTCGTCCGCGTGCTCGCCGGTCACCAGGTAGACGACCCGCTTGGCCACGGCCACCGCGTGGTCGGCGTAGCGCTCGTAGTAGCGGCCGAGCAGCGTCACGTCGACCGCCGTCTCGATGCCGTGCTTCCAGCGCTCGTCCATGAGGTGCTGGAAGAGCGTGCGGTGCAGCAGGTCCATCGCGTCGTCGTCCTGCTCCAGCTGGAGCGCGAGGTCGACGTCCTTGGTGACGATCACCTCGGCCGCCTTCGCCATCAGCCGCTGGGCGAGCTGCCCCATCTCCAGGATGGTCGCGTGCAGGTCCTGCGGGATCGCCCGCTCCGGGTAGCGCAGCCGCGTGAGCTTGGCCACGTGCTGGGCCAGGTCGCCCGACCGCTCCAGGTCCGCCGACATGCGCAGCGAGGTGACGACGATCCGCAGGTCGGTCGCCACCGGCTGCTGGCGCGCCAGCAGGGCTATGGCACGGGCCTCCAGGTCGTGCTGGAGGTCGTCGACCTTCTGGTCGGCCTCGATCACGCTCTCGGCCAGCTTCAGGTCGGAGTCGAGGATCGCCGTCGTGGCGCGCCCGATCGCCGAGCCGACCAGCCGGGCCATCTCCACCAGACCGTCGCCGATCGAATCCAGTTCCTCGTGGTACGCGTCCCGCATCAGGGTCCCTCTCTCAACGTCTGCCTCGTACGTCCGCCTCGGGTGTTCCGGGCCGGGCGCCGCCGCCGAGCCGGGCGGCGAACCGGTGGGACCCGCGGCGGCGCCACCGGTCCCACCGTCCTACAGTCGTGCACTCCGACACTCCGACAGTAGGACTGTCGCGAGAAATACGGTCCGACCGTCAGGTCATCGCCGGTGTGTCGGCCACGCCGAACGCCATGGCCGGCCCGACGCTTCCACGATCCGGCTCCAACGCGTCCGTTTCCGCCACCCCGAATGAACCGGTACTGGCTCCAAGGTGAACTCTGGGCGACGAGTGTTCGAGGTCGCACTCCGACGGCTGTGGGCATGACCCGCGCCATGCCTAACCTGGTCGCATGGACGTGAACGCGGCGGTCGCCGCAGCGGCAGCGATCGCCGGGGTGCTCACCGGTGTCATCGCCATGCTGGCGTTCCGCTGGAGCGAGCGCGACCTGAAACGCCCCACCCGCACCTCCCTGCACACCGAGGCCGCCCTGCCCCCGGGCGTGGACACGGTCCTGTCGGTGCTGCGCTCCTCCGCCGTCGTGCTCGACGAGGGGGACGCCGTGGTCAAGGCCAGCTCGGCGGCGTACGCCCTCGGACTGGTCCGCGGTGGCAAGCTCTCGGTCGAGCCCATGCTCCAGATGGCCCGCGACACCCGGCGCGACGGCGAGATACGGCAGGTCGAGCTGGACCTGCCCCGCCGCGGCACCGGGCGCGGCGAGGCGCTCGCCGTCTCCGCGCGGGTCGCGCCGCTCGGCTCCCGCCTCGTCCTCCTCCTCGTCGAGGACCTCACCGAGGCCCGGCGGATAGAGGCGGTGCGACGGGACTTCGTCGCCAACGTCAGCCATGAGCTCAAGACGCCGGTCGGCGCGCTCTCCCTGCTGTCCGAGGCCGTCATGGACGCCTCCGACGACCCCGAGGCCGTCCAGCGCTTCGCGGGACGCATGCAGATCGAGGCGACCCGGCTGACCAACCTCGTCCAGGAACTGATCGACCTCTCCCGGGTGCAGAACGACGATCCGCTGGAGGACGCCGAGCCCGTCCGCGTGGACGAGCTCGTCGCCGAGGCCATGGACCGCTGCCGGCACGCCGCCGGCACCAAGCAGATCACCATGGCCTCGGGCGGCCCCGCCGACCTCAGCATGTGGGGCAACCGCGGCCAGCTCGCCGCCGCGCTCGGCAACCTCGTCGAGAACGCCGTCAACTACTCGCCCGCCCGCACCCGCGTCGGCATCGCCGCCCGCCGGGTCACCGCACCGGGCGGGGACCACATCGAGATCGCCGTGACCGACCAGGGCATCGGCATCTCGGACAAGGACAAGGAGCGCATCTTCGAGCGCTTCTACCGCGTCGACCCGGCCCGTTCCCGTGCCACCGGTGGCACCGGCCTCGGTCTCGCGATCGTCAAGCACGTGGCCGCCTCGCACGGCGGGGAGGTCACGGTGTGGAGCTCCGAGGGGCAGGGCTCCACGTTCACGCTGCGGCTGCCGGAGGCGGGCGCCGCCCGCGACCGCGCCCAGCAGCCCTCCGGTCTCGACGGCGAGGCCGGCCACTCAGCCCCCACGCATTCCCGCACATCCCCCGAGTCAACCGCGTACGAAACGCTTTCCGCCCCGGAGGTCCTTCCGTGACCCGAGTGCTTGTCGTCGAGGACGAGGAGTCCTTCTCCGACGCCCTGTCGTACATGCTCCGCAAGGAGGGCTTCGAGGTCGCGGTGGCGACCACGGGCCCCGAGGGACTCGACGAGTTCGAGCGCAACGGCGCCGATCTCGTCCTCCTCGACCTGATGCTGCCCGGCCTGCCGGGCACCGAGGTGTGCCGCCAGCTGCGCGGCCGCTCGAACGTTCCGGTGATCATGGTCACCGCCAAGGACAGTGAGATCGACAAGGTCGTCGGCCTGGAGATAGGAGCCGACGACTACGTCACCAAGCCCTTCTCTTCGCGCGAGCTGGTCGCCCGTATCCGGGCCGTCCTGCGCCGCCGGGGCGAGCCGGAGGAGGTGACCCCGGCCGCTCTGGAGGCGGGCCCGGTCCGGATGGACGTCGACCGCCACGTGGTCACGGTCTCCGGGTCCAAGGTCGATCTGCCGCTGAAGGAGTTCGACCTGCTGGAGATGCTGCTGCGCAACGCCGGCCGCGTCCTGACCCGTATGCAGCTCATCGACCGGGTCTGGGGTGCCGACTACGTCGGTGACACCAAGACCCTCGACGTCCACGTCAAGCGTCTGCGCGCCAAGATCGAGCCCGACCCCGGCGCGCCGAGGTACCTGGTGACGGTGCGCGGCCTCGGCTACAAGTTCGAGCCGTAGAGCCGGCCGCGTCCGCACGCGACCCCCGCGCGCACGCAGCCGCGGGCACACGGGGCCGCCGCGTCCGCACGCAGCCGTGTCCGTACGACGAGAAGGGCGGGGCCCCGGTCATCAGACCCGGGGCCCCGCCCTTCTCCTCGGCTGTCGCGGCCGTTCAGCGGCCCGCGGCGGACTGCGAGGCGCTGTCGGACGGGGTCACGCCCGTGCCGGTCCCGGCGGCGGTGCCGGCCGCCTCGCCGGTCCCGGTGCCCTCGCCGGTCCCCGCCTCGCCCGTCCCGGCTCCGCCCGTCGCCGCGGTGCCCGCGGAGGGCTCACCCGTCGGCGTGGTGCCGCTGCCCTCGGCCGTTCCCGGCGTGCCGCCGGGCTCGGCGCCCGCGCCCGGCACCGCGGGGATCTCGGTCGGGCCCCAGCCCTTGAAGTAGCTCTGGGCGGGTACGACGAACGCGCGCAGGCTCACGTCACCGGTCTTGCTGAAGGTGAAGGTGATCTTCTGCGCGTTGCCGTCCTGGATGGCCTCGCGGCTGCTGGGCAGCGACGCGGAGGCGTTGCCCTTGCCCCCGACGGTCAGCGAGCCGCCGGCCGGGATGGTCAGGCTCCCGCCCTTGGCCGCCTTGAGTTGGGCGGTCGCGCCGGTGGCGGCCACCTTGACGGCGTCCAGCGTCTGCGGAGTGCTGCCGTTGTTGAACAGCGTCGCGGCGATCGCGGCCGGGCCCGTGGACTCCTGGTCCGGCTGGGTGACCACGAGCGCGTTCTGGACCTTGATGTCGCCGACGCTGGTGGCGGCGTTGTCCGGCTTGACCTGGAGCGTCTGGGCGTTGTTTCCGGCGGCGCACGCGGCGAGCGAGGGGATCGAGAACGCGAGGGCGGCGGCGGCGAGTGCACCGCGTCGAATGCTGCTGCTCACGGCGGCGGCAACTCCTTGACTCGAACGGAGCGGGCGCATAAAGCCGCCCTAAGTGTCTGTCAGCGGCCTTAGGTTACCGAGCCGTTCCCGCCCGGCCGCACCCGACCCTCCCCTGGGCGGCGAAGTGGCGCCGAAGTCCCTCTTCCACCACCCGTCCCTTCACCCGCAAGCGACCCGCGCGTCACATTGCCCGCGGACCCGTCCGCCATTCACATAAGTCCCTCACGGCCGCGGGCGCGAAATTTCCGCTGCGGAATGCGCGGACCTCCCGGAATTGATCACCGGCCGTACCGCCGACCGGGTCGTGATCAATTCCGGATTCGGCCGGCACCCTCCGCGGGGCATCGAACGGAGTAGCGGAAGTCGCACAGTTGGAACCGGACATATGTGTACGTTCAGCCGTCGTGAGGGGGCTTCGGATGCGTGTAACGTGCGGGTTTCTCCCCGCCCGGACAGCCCCTCCCACCTGCGAATACCCGCTTCCGGTCGGCCTCCGCAGCACGTTCCGGTTGGAGTTGTCAAGCCCCGAGATATGCCCTGACCTGCGAAAACGTCATTCAGAAGACGCCGTATCCGTGTTACCCTGGATAGCCACGGAAGGGGTACCTGTCACATGACGTTCAAGGTTGGCGACACCGTGGTCTATCCCCATCACGGGGCCGCGCTGATCGAGGCCATCGAAACTCGCCAGATCAAAGGCGTGGACAAGACCTACTTGGTGCTGAAGGTCGCCCAGGGCGACCTGACGGTACGTGTGCCAGCGGACAATGCGGAGTTCGTCGGCGTGCGTGATGTGGTCGGTCAGGACGGGCTGGACCGGGTCTTCGAGGTGCTGCGCGCGCCGTACGCCGAGGAGCCCACGAACTGGTCGCGTCGCTACAAGGCAAATCTGGAGAAGCTCGCCTCCGGCGATGTCATCAAGGTCGCGGAAGTCGTGCGTGACCTGTGGCGTCGTGAGCGCGAGCGCGGACTCTCCGCCGGTGAGAAGCGCATGCTCGCCAAGGCCCGCCAGATCCTGGTGAGCGAGCTGGCTCTCGCGGAGAACACCAACGAGGACAAGGCCGAGGCCCTGCTCGACGAGGTGCTCGCCTCCTGACGCGGTCCATCCGCCTCAGTTCAGCACAGCGCTGAGTGATTGAAAAAGTGCCGCGGTGCCCGATGACGCGATTGCTGTCGCCGGGCGCTGCGGCATGTTCGCTCCCAGACGCAGTTCGCCTGATCGTCCGTCTGATCTCGGGGGCGCCCCCGATACTGGACGTGCCGGGCCCCGGCTGACTCGACCGCTGTCACGGAAGGGTCGGTCGAGTCCCGCGCCCGGCACTCCCCGCGCTCTCGGCTCTGCTTGAGCAGGGGGTGCCCCCAGGGCCATACCCACCTAGCCCGAGCACACAAACCTGACAGGAACCGATGTCCGACGATTCGCGTCCCACGCCCTCGGAAGCCAGTACCGGGGCCCCCGCCGGCACCCGTACGGCCGTCGTGATCCCGGCCGCCGGACGGGGCGTACGCCTCGGTCCGGGCGCCCCCAAGGCGCTGCGCGCGCTGAACGGCACCCCCATGCTGATCCACGCCGTCCGCGCCATGGCCGCCTCCCGGTCCGTCTCCCTGGTCGTCGTCGTGGCCCCGCCCGACGGCGCCGCCGAGGTCAAGAGCCTGCTCGACGCGCACGCCCTGCCCGAGCGCACCGACTTCCTGGTCGTCCCCGGCGGCGAGTCCCGCCAGGAGTCCGTACGCCTCGGCCTGGACGCCCTGCCGCCGGACCACGGCGTCGTCCTCGTGCACGACGCCGCCCGCCCCCTCGTCCCCGTGGACACCGTGGACGCGGTCATCGAGGCCGTACGGGACGGAGCGCGGGCCGTCGTCCCCGCGCTGCCGCTCGCGGACACGGTCAAGGAGGTGGAGCCGGCCGCCGGCCCCGGCCTGCCCGAGCCGGTCGTGGCCACCCCGGAGCGCGCCCGGCTGCGGGCCGTGCAGACCCCGCAGGGCTTCGACCGCGCCACGCTGATCCGCGCGCACGAGGAGGTGACCGGGGACGTCACCGACGACGCGGGCATGGTCGAGCGGCTCGGCGTGGAAGTCGTGGCCGTCCCCGGCCACGAGGAGGCGTTCAAGGTCACCCGCCCGCTGGATCTGGTCCTCGCGGAGGCGGTCCTGGCCCGGCGGAGGCTCAACGATGGCTTCTGAGCGGACCGTTCCGCTGCCGCAGGTCGGCATCGGCACCGACATCCACGCCTTCGAGGAGGGCCGCGAGCTGTGGTGCGCGGGCCTGAAGTGGGAGGGGGAGGGGCCCGGCCTCGCCGGCCACTCCGACGCGGACGTCGTCGCCCACGCCGCCTGCAACGCCCTCTTCTCGGCGGCCGGCCTCGGCGACCTGGGGCAGCACTTCGGCACGGGACGTCCCGAGTGGTCGGGCGCCCCGGGCGCCGTCCTCCTCGCGGAGGCGGCCCGGATCGTGCGCGCGGCGGGCTTCCGGATCGGCAACGTCGCGGTCCAGGTCGTCGGCTCCCGGCCCAGGATCGGCAAGCGCCGCGACGAGGCGCAGAAGGTCCTCTCCGAGGCGGCGGGCGCACCCGTGTCGGTGTCGGGCGCGACCACGGACGGGCTCGGCTTCCCGGGCCGGGGCGAAGGGCTGATGGCGGTGGCCACGGCACTGGTGGTCCGGGAGGGCTGAGGCACCGGCAGACGATTTCCGCCCACCCCCGGACGGACTTGCCCGCAAGCGGCCGATCCACCACCCCCGGCCCACTACCCTGGTGTCGTGACCATTCGCCTGTACGACACCAGCGCCCGGCAGATCCGTGACTTCACCCCGCTCCGGCAGGGCCGCGTCTCGATCTACCTCTGCGGCGCCACCGTGCAGGCCGCCCCGCACATCGGGCACATCCGCTCCGGCCTCAACTTCGACATCATGCGCCGCTGGTTCGCGTACCGCGGCCACGACGTGACCTTCGTCAGGAACGTCACGGACATCGACGACAAGATCATCACGAAGGCGGCCGGCCAGAACCGCCCGTGGTGGTCCATCGGTTACGAGAACGAGCGTGCCTTCACCGACGGCTACACCGCCCTCGGCTGCCTCCCGCCGACCTACGAGCCCCGCGCCACCGGCCATGTCACCGAGATGGTCGAGATGATGCGCGGGCTCATCGAGCGCGGGCACGCCTACGAGGCGGACGGCAGCGTCTACTTCGACGTCCGCTCCTGGCCCTCCTACCTGGAGCTGTCCCGGCAGGACCTCGACGAGATGCGCCAGCCCGCCGAGGACGGCATCTCCGGCAAGCGCGACCCGCGCGACTTCGCGATGTGGAAGGCCGCCAAGCCCGGTGAACCGGACTGGGAGACGCCGTGGGGCCGCGGCCGTCCCGGCTGGCACCTGGAGTGCTCGGCGATGGCGCACAGGTACCTCGGCCCCGCCTTCGACATCCACGGCGGCGGCCTCGACCTGATCTTCCCCCACCACGAGAATGAGATCGCGCAGGCCAAGGCGTACGGCGACGACTTCGCCCGGTACTGGGTGCACAACGCCTGGGTCACCATGAGCGGCGAGAAGATGTCGAAGTCGCTCGGCAACAGCGTGCTCGTGTCCGAGATGGTCAAGCAGTGGCGCCCGATCGTCCTGCGCTACTACCTGGGCACCCCGCACTACCGCTCCACCATCGAGTACAGCGACGAGGCCCTGCGCGAGGCCGAGTCGGCGTTCGCGCGCATCGAGGGCTTCGTGCAGCGCGTGGTGGAGAAGGCGGGCCCCGTCGAGCCGTCCGCCGACGTGCCGCCCGCCTTCGCGGAGGCGATGGACGACGACCTCGGCGTCCCGCAGGCCCTCGCCGTCGTGCACACCACCGTCCGCCAGGGCAACAGCGCGCTGGCCGCCGACGACAAGGAAGCCGCCGTGGCCCGCCTCGCCGAGGTGCGGGCCATGCTCGGCGTCCTCGGCCTGGACCCCCTCGACGAGCACTGGGCGGGCGAGACCGACCGCGGCGAGGATCTGCACGGCGTGGTCGACACCCTCGTACGCATGGTCCTGGACCAGCGGGAGGCCGCCCGCGCGCGCAAGGACTGGGTGACCGCGGACGCCATCCGCGACCAGCTCAACCAGTCCGGGCTCGCCATCGAGGACGGCCCGCAGGGCCCGCGCTGGACCCTCGGCCCGCGCTGACCGGGCAGCCGCCCGGGAAGATCGATTGTGCCGCCCGGCCCCGGGGGCGGCACACTTCATAGACGTACATTCGAACGCTCACGACAGACAGGTAGCTCATGGCCGCGAACAACCGCCGCATGTCCGGCAAGAAGGGCGCGCAGGTCGGCAGTGGCGGCCAGCGGCGCCGGGGCCTGGAGGGCAAGGGGCCCACGCCTCCGGCCGAGATGCGCAAGGGGCACGCCAAGCAGCGCGCCGCCCAGGCGAAGACGCGTCGCGCACAGGGGCGTCCGCAGACCCCGCGGCGCGGCGGCAAGGGCACCTCCGAGCTCGTCGTCGGCCGCAACCCGGTCGTCGAGGCGCTGCGCGAGGGCGTCCCCGCGAGCACGCTCTACGTCCAGCAGTTCATCGACAACGACGAGCGGGTGCGCGAGGCGCTCCAGCTCGCGTCCGAGCGCGGCGGCATCAACCTCATGGAGGCCCCGCGCCCCGAGCTGGACCGCATGACCAACGGCCTCAACCACCAGGGCCTGGTCCTCCAGGTCCCGCCGTACGAGTACGCCCACCCCGAGGACCTGGCCGGCGCAGCCGCCGGCGCGGGCGAGGACCCGCTGATCGTCGCCCTCGACGGCGTGACGGACCCGCGCAACCTGGGTGCCGTCGTCCGCTCGGTCTCCGCCTTCGGCGGCCACGGCGTCGTCGTGCCCGAACGCCGCGCCGCGGGCATGACGGCGGGCGCCTGGAAGACCTCCGCCGGGACCGCGGCCCGTACCCCGGTCGCCCGCGCCACGAACCTGACGCGCGCCCTGGAGGCGTACAAGAAGGCGGGGGTCGTGGTCGTCGGCCTCGCGGCCGACGGCGAGGCGGAACTCGGTGACGTGGCGGCCCTCGGCGGGCCGGTGGTCATCGTGGTCGGCAGCGAGGGCAAGGGCCTGTCCCGCCTGGTCGGCGAGACGTGCGACATCCGGGTCCGCATCCCGATGCCGGGCGGCGCGGAGTCGCTGAACGCCGGTGTGGCCGCGGGCATCGTGCTCTACGAGGCGGCTCGCCGACGCGTCTGAACAGACATGCGTGGCATCACCCGTGCGGGTTAATTCTGGTGACAGTGGTGCGACCTGCGCATCTTTGACGGGGTCCGGACAGATCGGACCGGTCAAGGCAGTGTCCTAACCACACGTCACTCGGTTAGTTGAGTGTGGACACCAGAACACCCCGCACACCCACGGGGGACCGCTCGTCGGGATACGACGACGCTCCCGCGCTGAGCATGGTGAAGGTGCCGAGCGATCCGGCGCAGATCATCGTCAATCACGCGAGCTTCCGCGTCCTGCTGGGCGCGTCGTCCGGGCGCACCGGATCCCCGCGGATCGCACGGCACTTGAGCGCCACCGAGGACACGGCCCGCGTCCCGCTCGTCGGCGCGGCCGGCAGGGCGGGCGCGGCCTCCCCCGCCCGCCGCCGGGTCTCCGTGTGGAACGGCACGTCCGCGCCGGACGACACCGGCGCCCACCGCCTCCTCCAGGCCGCGCGGGACGGCAGCGTCCGCCACGGCGACGAGTCCGCCCCGGTCGGCACCCAGGTCATCCCCCGAGTCGACGACTACGACGACGAGTTGACCCGCACGGTCGAGACCCCGATCGTGGGCGCGCAGCGCAGGCACGAGTCCCTCGACACCAGGCTGCTGCCCAGCATGCGCTCGGTCGAGAGCGCGTACGACGAGGAGTTCACCTACCGCGCCGAGGACTTCCGGCGCGAGACGCCCGCGGAGACCGACGAGGACCCCGACGGCCCGCCCCGGCGCACCGGCGACGATCCCGCACGCCACGCGTACTACCCGGGCCGCCGGATGAACCTCGGCGTCGTCCTGCTCCCGCTGCGCGTCTTCCTCGGCTTCATCTCCATCTACGCCGGCATGGGCAAGCTGTGCGACCCCGTCTACTTCGACGGCGGCAAGCGCGGTTCGATGGTCACCTGGCTCAACACCCTGCACCCCCCGTGGGAAGTCGCCGAGCCCCTGCGCCAGTTCGCCCTCGCGCACCCGGTCGGCTCCGGCCTCGTGATCGCCTTCTTCCAGGTGATCGTGGGCGTCCTCACGGTCCTCGGCTGCTGGCAGCGGGTCGCCGCGATCGTCGGCGCGCTGCTGTCGGCCGCGCTCCTGGTCACCGTCAGCTGGAAGAGCGTCCCCGTCTACGACGCCCCCGACATCATCTACCTCGCCGCCTGGTCCCCGCTGATCATCGCGGGCGCCCCGGTCTACTCCATCGACGGTCGGCTGGCGGGCATGGCGTGGCGACGCCTCGGTCCGCGCTCCGACATCTGGGAGCTGCGCAGCTACGTCCTGCGCCGCGGCGCCCTGGTCTCGGCGATCGTGATCGGCCTGACCCTCCTCGTCGGTTCCGTGCTCGGCGGTGCCGTGCGCGACGCCGACCGCGTGGTCGTCCCCGGCCCCGGCGAGGCCCCGCGCAACGAACTGCCCGGCTCCCCCCTCCCCGACGAGCCCGAGACCCGCCAGAACACCCCGTCGGCCTCCAACTCGCCGACACAGGGCGCCACATCGGGCTCCGCCACCCCGTCCGGCCCCGCGAGCGCACCGGGCGCCACCCGCGACACGGGACGCACCGGCGCGGGCACACCGAGCCAGACACAGGGCACGGCCGGCCAGGCCCCGCCCCAGCAGTCCACCCCGGCCGACGAGGCCCCCAGCACCACCACAGGCCCCACCTCCGGAGGCCCGACCTCGGGCGGCGGCACCACAGGCGGCGGCTCATCCCCGGACCAACCAGGTCTGGTAGGCGGCCTCCTGGGCTGACGCCCCCCACCAAGATGGGCCCCGGAACCCTCCGGGGCCCATCGCCGTGCAGCGCCGAACACGCGGAAGCCCGCGTACGGCTGGAAGGGCCGGCGCCGGGGGACGCGGACCCGGCAGCCGCGTACGGCGAGAAGACATCCGGCCGGGAGGCGCAGGCGCCCGCGTACGGCGAGGAGGGGCCGTGCCGGGGGGTGCCCGCCCGCAGCGTCCGGCGTCACAAGGGGCTGCACTCCCCGAGCCCACAGAACCGCCGGACCGAGGACGGACCCCCGGCACGGCCCCGCCCCGCCCCACAACGCACCGCACACGCGCCACAAGCCCCCACGTACCGGCACAGGCGCCGCAGGCACGGAGGCAGGGCGCCCGCAGGCAAGAGCCGCACAGCCGCCCGCCGGCAGAGCCGCACAGCGCCCACAGGCACAAGCCCGGCCGTAGAACCGCCCCTCAGCCCCTCAGCCCCTCAGCGCGTCCTCAGCGCCCCTGGGCCCGCAGCTCCCTGGCGGCCTCGGTCAGATCCTTGGCCGTGTCGATGGCACGCCAATAGGCGCCCTGCGGCAGCGGAAAGCCGGCAAGGCGCCGCTCACGGGCGAGATGGGGAAACGTGGTGCGCTCATGGTCCCCGCGCTCGGGCAGCAGCCCGGCGAACGCCGGTGAGAAGACGTAGACACCCGCGTTGATCTCGAACGTCGACGGGGGCGCCTCGATGAAGTCCGTGATGTGCCCGAAGCCGTCGGTCTTGACCGCGCCCCAGGGAAGCCGCGGCCGCGCCAGCGCGAGCGTGGCGACGGCATCACGCTCCGCGTGGAAGTCCGCCATGTCCCGCAGCGAGAACCGGGTCCAGATGTCCCCGTTCGTGGCGTACCAGGCCCGGTCAGGGTGCGGCAGATGCGCGGCCGCGTACTTCAGGCCGCCGCCACGCCCCAGCGGCTCGGTCTCGACGACCGTGGTCACCCGCACCGGAAGGTCGGCGCCCGCCAGCCAGTCCTGGAGCACCTCGGCGAGATGCCCGCAGCTGACCACGACGTCCGTCACACCCTCTTCGGCGAGCCAGACCAGCTGGTGGCCGATGATCGGCGTCCCCGTCCCGGGGATCTCGACCATCGGCTTCGGCCGGTCGTCGGTGTACGGGCGCAGCCGAGACCCCTGGCCACCGGCCAGGATCACGGCTTGAACGGGGCGGGACGCGGCGTTCGGATCAGTCATGCCCGAACTGTACGCGGCGCCCCGTTCCGGGCGACGGGACCGCGGGCCGTCAGCTGTGCGCCGCCGCCACCCCCGTGGCGAAGGCGGTGTCGCAGACGGGCCGGGCGTACGACTGCGCGCGCGTCGGCCCGTAGATGCGCACCGCAGCGCGCCCCAGGGAGCGGGCGATCGACGCGCAGTGCCGCGCGAGCGAGGGACGCTCGTCGACCGCCTGCTGGAGCTCGGTCAGGGCGGCACCCGGACTCTTCTCCTGGAGGTCGCTCAGCAGCTTGTCGCGCAGCACCTCCTGCGGCGCGCGCGGCGTCGGGTTCTTCGCGTCGCCCGCACCGGAGACCTCGGTCGCGGTGAGCACCGAGTCCGAGGATTTCCCCGACCAGTTGACCCGGGTGACCGCGAGCGTCCCGGAGAGCACCAGGACGACGGGCAGGACGAGGGCGAGCGTGCGGCCGAGCTGTCGGGCGGGGCCCCGGTGACCGCGTCGTGTCTGTTGGATGGTGGAGTGCTTCACGCGAGTGAGGGTAGCGTTCAGTGCGGATATGGCGACATTTAGTCACCGGTTCGGGGGACCTGCGACTCCCGGACCCCTCCGCGGCGTTGACGCACGCCGCTCGAAATGGCCCGGTATGCCGGGGTATTTGTCGACATCGAAAGAGGGCCCCGCAGCGCTCTGCGGGGCCCTCTTCGTCAACGTGGGTGAATTACCCGGGTTTGTGCTGCCGCACGGCGGCCTCGGCTCAGTCGGAGAGGCGCGCGCCCGTCGAGGTCGAGAACACGTGGGTCTCGCCGGACCGCGGGACGATGTGCAGCGTGCTGCCCTTCTCCGGGACGGCACGGCCGCTGACGCGGACCACGAGGTCCTTGGTCTCGGCGCCCACCTTGGCGGAGCCGTAGACGTACGCGTCGGCGCCGAGTTCCTCGACCACGTTCACGGTGACCGCGAGACCCTGGTCCGACTCGGAGCCGGCCACGTCGAAGTGCTCGGGGCGGACGCCGACGGTGACGGTCTTGTCGGTGGCGGCGGCGAGCGCGTCACGGTCGACCGGGACCACGGAGTTGCCGAACTTCACGCCGCCGTCGGCGATCGGGACCTCGACGAGGTTCATGGCCGGGGAGCCGATGAAGCCGGCGACGAAGAGGTTCGCGGGGCGGTCGTACATGTTGCGCGGGGTGTCGACCTGCTGGAGCAGGCCGTCCTTGAGGACCGCCACCCGGTCGCCCATCGTCATGGCCTCGACCTGGTCGTGGGTGACGTAGACGGTGGTGATGCCGAGCCGGCGCTGCAGCGAGGCGATCTGCGTGCGGGTCGAGACGCGGAGCTTGGCGTCGAGGTTCGACAGCGGCTCGTCCATGAGGAAGACCTGCGGCTCGCGCACGATGGCGCGGCCCATGGCCACACGCTGGCGCTGACCGCCGGACAGGGCCTTCGGCTTGCGGCCGAGGTACTCGGTGAGGTCGAGGATCTTCGCCGCGTCCTCGACCTTCTGGCGGATCTCCGCCTTCGGCACGCCGGCGATCTTGAGCGCGAAGCCCATGTTGTCGGCGACGGTCATGTGCGGGTACAGCGCGTAGTTCTGGAACACCATGGCGATGTCCCGGTCCTTCGGCGGCAGGTGCGTGACGTCGCGGTCACCGATGCGGATGGCGCCGCCGTTGACGTCCTCGAGCCCCGCGAGCATCCGGAGCGAGGTGGACTTGCCGCAGCCGGACGGGCCGACCAGGACGAGGAACTCCCCGTCCTCGATGTGGATGTCGAGCGCGTCCACGGCGGGCTTCTCGGTGCCCGGGTAGATCCGGGTCGCCTTGTCGAACGAGACAGTGGCCATGGTGAATGGGCCCCCTTCTACCGGCAGGAACGTGCCGGACGATCCGTTGTAGGAAGGTGGTTGGTTTAGTCCACATGAGCGGACTGGCTCTGGACGGTACCTGGCGTTCGCCTGTTCTGTCAGTACCCGGGGGCATGTGAACTTCGCGGAAATTTTCGACAGGCCCCCCTCGGAACGCGGGTACACTGCACGGGCGCGTGCGTGAGGACGAGCGCGTGCTGCCTCCTTAGCTCAGTTGGTCCAGAGCGGCTGTCTTGTAAACAGCAGGTCGTCGGTTCGAATCCGACAGGGGGCTCCCCCAGCGGGGCGGTTGTCGTCGGACACCGCCCCGCCGCCGTTTTTCATTTCTTCGCCGAGCGTCCTTTCGAGCGACCTTCCCTTCACCTCCGTACGCCCCATGTCCCTTTCGGAACACGGGACATGTGCCGGCATGGAATAGGTTCGCTACTGCTAGTGTTCACGCAGTCACTGTAGGCAATCAGCCTCATGTACATGTAATGAAATTCGAGGGTTCCATGCGCAAGCTCCACCAGGTCATGATCGTCGCGGCCGCGGCCGGCGGCCTGTCCGCCATCGGCGCCGGCACCGGTGTCGCGTACGAGGGCGGTACGAGCGTGACCGACATGTACCGCCCCTACCAGGAGTGCAGCCCGCAGACGGTTGCCGCGACCGACGTCCCGGTCGCCGTGCTCGGTCTCTCCGAGACCTTCGACACCACCTGCGGTCAGTTCAACAACGCCTTCACCGGCTGACGTCGGCCGCGTAGTCGTGCGCGACGCCTTCCGCGGGCCCTTTCGGGGTCGTTCCCGAGGGGGCCCGCTCCTGTGCGGCCACCCGGAGCGCGGGATCGCCCCCGGCGTCCGCGGGCGTGCGCGCCGCCGCTGAACTCCGCTGATCCGACGGGCGGTTGGGCCCTCGCAGATCAGTCGCCCCAGGTCGGTCCTGCTTTTCGCCAGCGAAACGGCCCCCGACGTTCCCCTGTGTGTGGAACGGGCGCCAGGGCCTGTCTCTTCGACACCCCCACGGCCCGGCGCGACCGGTTCGCGGTGCACTGCGTCCGGGCGCACCCCCACAAAGGAGACGCAAGACATGTTCAACGGGAAGAAGATCGCCGCCGCGGGTCTGCTCGGCGGCCTCGCCATGACCTGCATCGGCGTCGGCCAGGCCCACGCCGCGAACACGGCCGTCTGCGGCCTCGACGCCCAGGGCAACATCATCTGCACCCAGCAGGTCACGGGCCAGACGCCCGAGGGCGACGGGTTCGTCCTGCGCCGGACGGTCAACTGCCAGCCGACGAAGCCGCTGACCCTGCCCACCGCCGGTGTCCTGTCCAGCGGGCAGACCCGGATCGGCCCGGACATCACCTGTGCCGACATGAACAAGCAGGCGCCGGCGCCCAGCGCCCAGTCGGCCGACCAGGACGAGAGCAGCCCGCTCATCTCGCGACTGCTGGGCTGAGCGCGGCGGAGAAATACGAAGGGCCGGACCGGGGCACCCCGGTCCGGCCCTTTTTTCATATTTCCCGGCCGGTGCCCTCCGATAAGCAAACGGGTGACGATTTCCAGGCTCCCATGACCCGTTATCGGCGCCGCTCGTTTTCGTTTGCGGACAGCCACAGCCGACACGGCGAAGACCCATAGATCCCTAATTGCTACAGATTGCGTGTATATGCTCACACTAAGTAGTCAAGTAAGGGCTTCGTGCCCTGGGAAGAAAGGGTTGAACATGCGCAGGATTCAGCGCGTCGCGGCCGTGGCCGCCGTGGTTGCCGGTCTGTCCGCCTTCGGTGTCGGTGCCGGTACGGCCTTCGCCGGCGAGGGCGACTGGAACGGCCAGGCCGTGACCGCGGTCGCCAACTCGACGGCCAACGCGGTGGGCACGTGGGGCGTTCCGTCCGACAAGGCCGCCGTCGCTCCGCAGGCCGCTCCGCAGGTCGCCCCCCAGGCGGCTCCGCAGGCGGTTCCGCAGATGGCTCCTGAGGCCGCGCCCCAGATGGCCCCCGAGGCCGCCCCGCAGATCGCTCCCGAGGCCGCCCCGCAGGCCGCCCCGCAGATGGCTCCCGAGGCTGCCCCGCAGGCCGCCCCGGAGGCTGCTCCGCAGATGGCTCCCGAGGCCGCCCCCCAGGCTGCCCCGGAGTCCGGCTACGGCGAGTACGTCGCTCAGTAAGGCAGCGCCGAGGGTTCGGTGCGCGAGTTTCAGGGCACCGCGGTCGTCGCTGTGACGGCCGGCCCCGCGGTTCCGCATCCCGGACCGCCGCGGGCCTCCCAGGCCGTCTCGCGAGGCGCATCGACATCCATCGGAAATTCATCAGCCGAAGCAGCCCGGACGCGCGGAACACCCCTCGGGGTGCGCGGCCGGGCTGCAGCGGTGCCGTCGTCGGACGATCCGAAACGCGTAAGGCGACGGGTTTCGTGTCCTGACCCTCCCCTACGCGAAAAGGAAAGCAGCACATGAACGGTCGACAGAGGATGGCAACCGTCTCGGGGCTCGTCGGAGCCCTCGCGGTGATCTGCGGCGGTGCCGCGCCCGCGTACGCGGACGACACCAAGGGCGCCTGCACGATCTCCGACCAGGGCGACATCATCTGCGTCAAGAAGAGCGAGGTCGTGCGCAAGGACAAGGACGCCGGCTACGTGGTCCGCCAGAAGCAGGACTGCTCGACGACCGAGCGGCCCCGCTTCATCCTGCCGAACACGCAGGCGGCGAGCGACGGGAAGACCCAGTCCGGTCCGTCGGTGGAGTGCAACAACCGGGCCGAGCTGCCCAAGGGTGTGAAGCTCCCCAAGTTCAAGTTCTGACGCACGAACGGTGAATGCCGGACCGGGTGACTGCTCCCGGTTCGGCATTCACCGTTTCGTGGCGCCGCGCGGGCCGGCCTCGACGGCCGCCGACGGCAGGTGCCCCGGCCGGGGGCCGGGGCACCTGGGGGAGGGCTTCCCCTAGGTCACTTGCCGAAGGCGCTGTTGCTGCAGCCCATCGAGGAACCGAGGCCGGTCTCCTGCGAGCCCGGGTTGCCCTCGCCGTTCAGCAGGTTGCCGCCCAGGCCGTTGGCGATGCCGACCTGGCCCAGGATGTCGACGTTGGCGTCGTGCGAGCGGCAGTTGCTGCTCTGCAGAACGCTCAGGCTGCTGCCCGTCTGACCGTAGTCGCCCTCGCCGGCGGTCGCGGTGCCGGCGGTGAGGATTCCGACGCTCCCGAGAGCGGCGACCATGACGGCGGCCTTGCGGAGCTTGTGCATGTTCATCTCCGGTGGAGTGGAGGGGTTTCGGTCCGTGGCGAACCGAGTTCGTACGGTTACAGAGGCTAATAGGAAATATCCCTGAGCAATGGACGGCACGCCCGAATTCGGAAAAGTCTCACCGCGTTGGCCGATCTTTCGGAAATGGTGTGCCGGTGCGAGTGAATTCGGCGCAGAAAGAAGTCCCGGTGCCGAGCTCGCGGCTCGGCACCGGGACTGAGTCCCGCTCAGGTCGGCTGTCCGACCGCCGGTCTCAGAAGGCGCTGTTGTTGCAGCCCATGGTCGAACCGAGGCTCGTGCTCTGCGCGCCCGGGTCGCCCTCGCCGTTGAGCGCGCTGCCCAGCAGGCCGTTGAGGACGCCGACCTGGCCGAGGACGTCCAGGTTCAGGTCGTGCGACTTGCAGTTCGAGCTCTGCAGGACGCTGTACTTGTCGCCGCCCTTGCCGCCCTGGCCGCCGTCGCCGTGCGCGGTGGCCGTGCCGGCGCCCAGGAGGCCGACGGTGCCGATGGCGACGGCCACGACCGCGGCCTTGCGAAGCTTGTGCATGTCATCTCCGGTGGAGTGAGGTGGGGTGCGATCCGTGAGAGATCGACTTCGTACAGTTACCGGAGATTAATAAGAAGTATCCAGATATGTCCCGTAGGCACGCCGAGATGTGCGGCCTCCTCGCGGAAGCACCCGGACGTCGCATCGCACCCGCTGATCCAGTGCTGTGACCAGCGCGGCCTTCGGCC
This sequence comes from Streptomyces zinciresistens K42, assembly GCF_000225525.1. Lineage (GTDB taxonomy): Bacteria > Actinomycetota > Actinomycetes > Streptomycetales > Streptomycetaceae > Streptomyces > Streptomyces zinciresistens. Next base: position 35,560 of record NZ_AGBF01000016.1, read on the forward strand.
CGCGGACCCGGCGAGGAGCGCGCGCCGCGCCGCCGCTAGCGCGTGGAGCGGGCGGTGGAGAGCGAGTTGGCCTGGCTGTTGGCCTGGCCGCAGTCGACGCCCTTGGTCTCGGCGGCGGCCAGGACGGCGACCGGCACGGCGGCGTTGAGCAGGCTCTGCGGGCTGCACTCCTGGTACGGGCGGAACAGGTTGGCCTGCTGGACCGGTCCCGAGGCCGCAGGGGCGGCGGCGGGCTGCTGGGACAGCTGGGGGCTGAGCTTCGGGTTCAGCTGGGGGTTGACCTGCGGGCTGACGTCGGCGCCGCGCTGGGCCTGGGGGGCGGGCGCCTGCCGCTGTGTCCGCGGGACGTTGGAGGACTGCGCGGTCGCCTGCGCGTTGGTCCAGGAGGCGGCCTGGGCGTCCTGCTGCGGGGCGGCGGGTGCGCCGCCGCCGTATCCGGCGGGCATGTCTCCGGCGACGCTGGGGCCGGCTCCGATGGCCGACAGACCACTGGCTGCCGCTACGACGAGCGCGACCTGGTGAAGCTTGCGCATGGAAATCGGCCCTTCATTGACCTGTGCATGGAATGTGCGGAAATTCGGCTGCGACGGACGATCGCTCCGACCCTGTGCGGGCAACGAGATCGCGGCGGACGCGGTCACGTGCCGCGCGGTCCCCTCACCCGTATGCCGCAGGGTGTAAATCATCAACGATGAGAAGTGCCCGATGAAACGGGGTTTTCCGCGGCTTTGAAAGTCCGCAGAACCTTTTATCGGACCGCGGCAATGGGGTGAACGGAATTAAGGATCCCGTGACCTGTGCGGGGGGAAGTCGTTGCCATCCGTGAGGGCAGTGATCGGATGGCGGAGACGGGAAACGGGATCCGCTGCCGACTCCGGCGTGAAGTCCACATGACAGCTCAGGCATTACCCCTGTAAGGGCGCGGTACGAATATCAGACTGAGCGCACGCACGACTGCACTGAAATGCAACGGTTTTCCCCGTACAGGTAATGAAGGGCCGAGGGTTTCCATGCGCAAGCTTCACAAGGCCGCGCTCGTCGTGGCGGCAGCAGGCGGTCTGACCGCCATCGGCGCCGGCGTGAGCGAGGCAGCCGAGTATCCCGCCGGGTACAGCGGCCCCGCCGCCCCGGCGCCCGCCCCCGGGTACCCGGCTCCGCAGTACCAGGCGCCGGCGCCCGCGCCGCAGTACCAGCAGGCCCCGCAGTACCAGGCTCCCGCGCCGGCCCCGCAGTACCAGCAGGCTCCGCAGTACCAGGCCCCGGCGCCCGCCCCGCAGTACCAGCAGGTCCCGCAGTACGCGCCCGCGCCGGCCCCCCAGTACCAGGCTCCTCCGCAGATGACGGCGTCGGCCCGGTCCGCGGGGACCGCCCAGGCGAGCGTTCCGCAGTACCAGCAGGCGCCGCAGTACCAGGCCCCGGCGCCCGCCCCGCAGCAGCAGAGCGGCTACGCCTCCGCCTCCGCCACGTCCGGCGGCTTCGCGCAGGCATCCAACGCCCCGCAGGCCGCCCCCCAGGCGCCGCAGGTCGTGCCCCAGGTGACCCCGCAGGCCGCCCCCCAGGTCATGCCGCAGGTCGCGCCGCAGGTCTCCGCGCCGCAGGTCTTCAGCCCGGAGCCCGCGCCGCGTGTCGCGCCCCAGGTGAACCCGCAGGTGAACCCCGAGGTGAACCCGCTGATCAACCCGCTGATCTCGCCGGCCAGCGCCCCGCAGGTGCCCGGCCTGGGGCTCGGGCAGGTCGCCGCGCCTCCGGTGGGCCAGCTCGGCCTGCCCCGGCTCGGCTGAGGCCGTCCGCGCGCTTCCGCGCCCGAGTCGATCCGCCGCACCCCCCCCAACAGCTCGACCAACGGAGAAGAAATGCGCAAGCTCCACAAGGCCGCCCTCGTCGGCGCCGTCCTCGGCAGTGTCGGTTCCCTCGGCATGGGCACCGCCTTCGCCCACGGTGAGGCGGCGGCCCACGACGTCGACGTCACGCAGGGCATCGAGTGCCGTTCGCACGACATGAACATCGACGTCCTCGGCAACCTCGGCGCTCTCAACGGCGCCCTGGCCAACGCGCTCAACGGCGAGGGCTCGCCGGGCTCCCAGCCCAGCAACCTCGGCTCGGACATGGGCTGCAACAGCTCGGCGCTCAAGTAGCCGCCCACGGCGTTCCGTTCCACGCCCGCTCCGTCACGGGGCGGGCGTCGGACTGCCGTCCGGCCCCTCCGGGAGCGGGACGGACCGTGTGGCGACGCTCGGTCGATGAGGCGTGACTCTACGTGTATGGTGATCTCGTCGGCTCACGAGGCTGGACGGAACGGACGGCGAGGAGTGGTCCCTTGGGCAAGTCGGCCTTGCTGAAGATCCCCCGCAGCAGACTGTCCTACGCCGACGAGATGCTGCTGCTCAACGGCTGCCCCGGCGTCATCGCCCTCGCGGCGGTCTTCTCCGGCGAGCCGCCCGCGACGGACCTCGTGCGGGCGCGGGTCGCCGAGCGCTGGTCGGGCCTGGAGCGGCTGAGCCGCGTACTGGAGCGGCCCGCGAGCGGCCACGGTGCCGCGCGGCGGCTGCCGTTCGGCCCGCGCGCCGCCCGCTGGACCCTGCCCGGCCCGTTCGACGCCGCCGCCCATGTGTCCGTGGTCCGCGGCGGCCTCGACGACCTGCTGGCACGCAGTGTGGACCGGCCGCTTCCCGACGGGACGCCCCCCTGGCGGCTGTTCGTCGTCCCGGACGCCGGGCACGGCGGCGACTTCGCGCTGGTCCTCGTGGCACAGCACACGCTGCTGGACGGCCGTTCCCTCGCGACGCTGATGCGCCGGCTCACGGACGGCCCCGCCACCGCGCGGGAGTCCGCGCGGCCGGCCCCCGCGGTGCGCGGCGGGCTGCGCGAGGCGGGCCGGGAACTGCGGACGCTGACCGCCACCGGACAGTCCGTACCGCTGCGTTCGCCCGGCGAGGCGTGCGCGTCGGTACATGTGCGCGAACTCCCCGCGCGGACCGTCCGTTCCGCGCGGCGGCAACCCGCGGACGGCCGGGGGGCGACGCTCAACGAGCTGCTGGTGGGCGCCGTCGCAGGGGCGCTGCGCGCCGAGTTCGGGCCGGTGGAGCGGTGGCGCTCGCGGACCGAGCCCGTCTACACGGCCGTACCGTGCGATCTGCGCACCGGCGCGAACACCGCGGAACTGGGCAACACCGTCACGGTCGTTCGGGTGCCGCTGCCCGTGGACGTGACGGGGCCCGTCGCCCGGCTGCGGGCCTGCCAGGCCGCGATGGCCACGGTCCCCGAGCGGGCCGCCGTCCACGCCGGTGTGCTGTTTCCCGCTGCAGAAGCGGTTCGCCGCACCGGGCCGTGGGTGACCCGGCTGCTCACCGACCGGGGCCGCCACACCTGTTTCTCGGCGACCGCGACCACGGCCATGAAGTGGCCCGGCGGAACAGGCGCCTTCGAGGGGCGCCCGCTGGTGCGCACGGTGGGACTGCCGCCGCTCCAGCGTCCGGGCACGGCCAGCTTCGCCCTGGCACAGGTGGGGGACGCGTTCACGCTCACCGTGGTGTGCCACCTGCGCCCGGACGACGCCGGACGGCTCGCCGACGCGGTCGTCACGGAGTTCGAGACATGGGCCCGCACGGCGACGCCGTCGGTTCCCTGACGGCACCACGAGATGGAGGCAGTTGCATGGAAGCGGAACACGGCGACGTATGGGAAGCGCTGCGCCCCCTGTGCGCGCAGGTGATGTCGGTGCCGGCGGAGGCGGTGGTGCCGCAGGCCCGGCTGGTCGCCGATCTCGGGGCGGACAGCCTGGACATCACCGAACTGGAGGCCGCGTCGGAGGAGTTGTTCGGCGTGGTCCTGCGGGGCACCGACAAGACCCGGGTGTCCACCGTGGGTGATGTCGCCGACCTGATCGTGCGCCTGCGCGCCGGTGCTCCCGACGTCCCCAGCCCGCTCGTCCGGTGACCGGCCGGCACGCGGTCGCCGTCACCGGCCTGGGCGTTCGCTGCGCGGCCGGGGCCAGCCCCGAGGCGCTGTGGGAGAGCCTGCTGCACGGCCGTTCGGCGATCACCGCGCACACCTTCGACGACGAGGGCGCCGTCGTCCACCCCGCCGCCCCGATGCGCGACTTCGACCCCGCCGGGTACCTGGCGCCCAAGGAGCTGCGGCGGGCGGACCGGTCGGTGCAGCTCGCCGTGTGCGCCGCCCTGGACGCGGCCGAGGACGCGGGCGGCCTCCAGGTCCCCGGCGCCCGGCGGGCGGTGGTCACCGGCACCGGCTACGGCGGCGTGATCAGCCAGGAGAACGGCATCGGGCACCCCGACGTGCTGTACGCGCCCCGGCTGATGAACAACGCCGGCGCGTACTGGATCAGCAGCAGGCTCGGTGTCACCGGCCCGAGTCTGACGGTCTCCACCGCCTGCGCCTCCGGTACGCACGCGGTGGGCGAGGCGATGCAGATGATCCGCGCGGGCTGCGCCGACGTCGTCGTCGCCGGCGGCCACGACAGCCCGCTGACGGCGACGACCGCGCTGGCCTTCGGACGGGCCGGCGCGATGGTCACCGCCCGCGAGGACGCCGCGTACGCGTCCCGGCCCTTCGACGCCGCGCGGCGCGGGTTCGTGCTCGCCGAGGGCGCCGCCTTCCTGGTGCTGGAGCGGCTGGACCTGGCCCGCGCGCGCGGCGCCCGCATCCACGCGACGCTCACCGGCTACGGCCGCACCTCCGACGCCTTCCACCTCACGGCCCCCCATCCGGACGGGGCCGGTGCGCGGGCGTGCATGGAACAGGCGCTCGCGGACGCAGGGACCACCGCCGACGCCGTCACCCACGTCAACGCGCACGGCACCGGCACCGAGCTCAACGACCTGGCCGAGGCGCGCGCGATCACGGCGCTGTTCGGACCGGCCGGGGTGCCGGTGACCGCGCCCAAGGCGGTGACCGGGCACGGACTGGGGCTGGCGGGCGCGCTGGAGGCCGTCATCACCGCCCTGTCGGTACGCGAGGGGCTCGCGCCGCCGACGGCGCATCTGACCCGGCTCGACCCGCGCTGCGAGCTGGACGTGGTCACGGGCGAGGCGCGCAAGATCTCCGACGGGCCGGTGCTCAGCAACAGCTTCGCCTTCGGAGGACACAACGCCTGTGTCGTCCTGGACTCACCGGACGCCCGGCCGGCCGGCTGAGCGGCGGCGGGACGGGGCGGCAGGCGGGGATCTGGGAACGGAAGGCTGGGGAAGATGAGGCTGACGGCCATCGAGGAAGGGCACCTGCGCAACGGGCTGCCGGGGACGATCGGCATCGCCGCGCTGTTCCCCGGCGGCGGAGCGCCGTTCGACCTGGCCCGTGTGCGGTCCCGGGTCCGGGAGCGATGGGGCGGCCTGGACCGGATGAGCCTCGTCCTCGCACCGCCCGCCGGGCCGGCCGCGCTGCGGGGGCACCGGTGGACGCCGCGGCCGTTCGACCCCGTCGCGCACGTCACCGCCACCGACCGGCCGCTGCACGCCCTGCTGGCCGACGGCGTCGCGCACGCGCTGCCCGACGACCGGCCCCTGTGGCGGCTGCTGGTGGCGCGCGACGCCACCGCGGCCGGTGAGTGCGCCGTCGTCCTGCTCGCCCACCACGCGCTGCTGGACGGCCGCTCCCTGGACACCCTCTTCCGGATGCTGATGGACGACGCCGCGCCGCCGCGTCCGCCGTCACCGGCCGCTGCCGTGCCGCCCCGCCCGCCCGTCCGACTCGCCACCGTGGGACGCGAGCTGCGCCGCATCGGCGCCTCCGGCCGGCCGCTGCCCGCCTCCGCCGCCGGCGAGCGGCGGCCCTCGGTGGCGGTGGTGCCGCTGGACCCGCAGGTGATGCGGCAGGCCCGCAGACAGCCGGCCGGCGGGCGCGGCGCCACCCTCAACGAGCTGCTGCTGAGCGCGTACGCCGGTGCCCTGCGCGCCTGCCACGGGCCGCTGTCCGCCTGGCCGGCCGCGGGCGCCCCGCTGTTCGCCACCGTGCCCGTCGATCTGCGCGAGCGCCGGGACGGGCAGCGACTCGGCAACGGCGTCACCGCGCTGCGCGTCCCGCTGCCGGTCGACCTCGACTCGCCGGTGGCGCGGCTGCGGGCCTGCCAGGAGGAGGTGGCCGGGTTCGAGCACCGCTGCGCCGCGCACCGGGCGATCCTCCCGCCGCTGCTCGCGACCGCGCGCCGGCTCCCGTGGCTGGCCGACGTGATGGCCCGGCGGCTGGCCCGCCCCGAGCTCACCACCAGCCTGTGCACGGCGTTCAAGTGGCGCGACGGCGCCGCCCGGCTGCACGGGCGCGGGCTGGCGCGGATCGTGCCGCTGCCGCAGCTCGCCCCGCCGGGCACGGCGAACCTGTGCCTGGTGCACTCGGCCGACACGTACACCCTCACCGTGGTGAGCCACCTGCGGCCCGCCGACGCGGAGTCGATCGGCGAGGCCGTCGCCGGGCAACTGGCGGAGCTGGCCGCGTGCGGGGCGCCGGCGGTGCGGGCGGGGTAGGTGCGTTCCGCGGGACTCAGCGGCGTTCGCCGCCGAGGGCCGTGAGGGACTCGTCCGTCAGCCGGTACACCGTCCACTCGTCCTGGGGACGGGCGCCGAGGGACTCGTAGAAGGCGATGGACGGGGTGTTCCAGTTCAGGACGGACCACTCCAGGCGCTGGTAGCCGCGGGCCACGCAGAGCCGGGCCAGCTCGGTGAGCAGGGCCTTGCCGTGGCCGGCGCCGCGGGCGGTGGGGCGGACGTAGAGGTCTTCGAGGTAGATGCCGTGGACCCCGCGCCAGGTCGAGAAGTTCAGGAACCACAGGGCGCAGCCGACGGTCTCGCCGCTGCGGTCGTCGACCGCGACATGGGCGTGGACCGCGGGGTGCTCGCCGAACAGGGCCTCGTGCAGCTGCCCGGGGGTCGCCCTGGCCTCCTCGACGGCCTTCTCGTACTCGGCGAGTTCGCGGATCAGGGCGTGCAGGTCGGGGACGTCGGCCGGGGTGGCGGTGCGAATCATGGTCGCGAGGGTAGGGCCTCGGCCGCGGGGGCGTCGTACGGCCGGGCAGGGCCTCGGCCGCGCGGGGGCGTCGTACGGGCGCCGATCACCTCGTGGGCCGTCCGGGGCTCCCGGAATCGGCGGCCGCGAACTACCGTCCTCGCATGAGCGGATCGGTCAGCGGCACGGTGAACGGCGGCATCTCCTTCTGGTACGCGGACGACGGCCTGCCCGCCGTGCGGGAGCCGCTGGGCGGCGACTCCGCGGCGGACGTGGTGATCGTCGGCGGCGGGTACACGGGACTGTGGACCGCGTACTACCTGAAGAAGGCGGCCCCCTTCCTGCGGATCACCGTGCTGGAGCGGCGGTTCTGCGGCTACGGCGCCTCCGGGCGCAACGGCGGCTGGCTCTACAACGGCGTCGCGGGCCGCGACCGGTACGCGAAGCTGCACGGCCGGGAGGCGGCCGTACGGCTTCAGCGGGCCATGAACGACACCGTCGACGAGGTCATCCGCGTCGCGGACGAGGAGGGCTTCGACGCCGCCGTGCACAAGGGCGGGGTGCTGGAGGTCGCCCGGACCCCCGCGCAGTGGGCGCGGCTGAAGGACTTCCACGCGCACGAGCTGACGTTCGGGGAGAAGGACCGCGAACTGCTCGGCGCCCGGGAGACCGCCGAGCGCATCCGGGTGGCCGACGCGGTCGGGTCGACGTGGACGCCGCACGGCGCGCGGCTGCACCCGGTGAAGCTGGTCAAGGCCCTCGCGGCGGCCGTCGAGGCGCTGGGCGTGACGATCCACGAGCTGACACCGGTGACGGAGATCCGGCCCCAGCACGCGGTCACCCCGTACGGCACCGTGCGCGCGCCCTACGTGCTGCGCTGCACCGAGGGCTTCACGGCCGGGCTCAAGGGCCAGCGCCGGACCTGGCTGCCGATGAACTCGTCGATGATCGCCACCGAGCCGCTGACCGACGCGCAGTGGGCGTCGGTCGGCTGGGCGGGGCGCGAGACGCTGGGCGACATGGCGCACGCCTACATGTACGCGCAGCGCACCGCCGACGGGCGGATCGCGCTGGGCGGGCGCGGGGTGCCGTACCGCTACGGGTCGCGCACCGACAACGACGGGCGCACCCGGCCCGAGACGGTGGAGGCCCTGCGCGAGCTGCTGGTCGCGTTCTTCCCGGCGCTCGCCGGGGTGCGGGTCGAGCACGCCTGGTCCGGGGTGCTGGGCGTGCCGCGCGACTGGTGCGCGACGGTGACGCTGGACCGCTCGACAGGGCTCGGCTGGGCGGGCGGGTACGTCGGCTCGGGCGTCGCCACCGCCCATCTCGCCGCGCGCACGCTGCGGGACCTCGTACAGCTCGACTCCGGGCAGGGCGGGCGCACGGAACTCACCGACCTGCCGTGGGCGGGGCACAAGGTGCGCAAGTGGGAGCCGGAGCCGCTGCGCTGGCTGGGGGTGCACGGGCTGTACGCCGCCTACCGGGCGGCGGACCGGCGCGAGCGCCGCACCAGCGGGGCCGGGTCCTCCCGGCTGGCCCGGATCGCGGACCGGGTCGCCGGGCGGCACTGAGCGCCGGTGCCGGGCGCGGAGCGTGGACGGCCGGTGCCGCGACGGGCCCCTGCCGCGGGGCCCGGACCCCGGTGCCGGGCCGGGCGCCCGCGGGCAGGGCTCAGACCGCGCGTTCCGCGAGCTGCTCCTGGTGCGGTGTCCCGTGCCGGGGTGCCTTCGCCGTCACCATCAGGGCCGCGACCACACCGGCCAGCAGCATGATGGCGGCGGCCCACCAGATCGCGACGGTGTAGCCGTGCACGATCCCCTGCTTGGTCACCAGCTCCCGCTGCGCGGGGTCGGTGAGGTGGGCGGCGATCCAGGCCGTGCTGCTGGTCGTGGCGATCGTGTTGAGCAGGGCCGTACCGATGGAACCGCCCACCTGCTGGGCGGTGTTGACGGTCGCCGAGGTCACTCCGGAGTCCTGCGGGGCCACGCCCGCCGTCGCCGTCGCGAACACCGGCATGAAGATCAGGCCCATGCCGAGGCCGAGCAGGATCAGCGCGGGCAGGATGTCGCCGGAGTACGAGGAGTCCACGGTCAGCCGGGTCAGCAGCACCATGCCGACCGCCGCGAGCAGGGCGCCCGGGGCCATCAGCAGGCGGGGGGCCACCCGGTTCATGAGGCGAGCGGCGATCTGGGTGGAGCCGATGATGATCGCGGCCGTCAGGGGCAGGAAGGCGAGCCCGGTCAGCACCGGCGAGTAGTCGAGGATGACCTGGAGGTAGTAGGTCAGGAACAGGAACAGGCCGAACATCCCGATGACGGCCAGGGCCATGGTCAGGAAGCAGCCGGCCCGGCTGCGGTCCTTGACGATGTGCAGCGGCAGCAGCGGCACGGGTGCCCTGGTCTGCCACCACACGAACGCGGTGAGCAGGGCGATGCCGCCCGCGAAGAGGCCGAGCACCAGGGGGTCGGTCCAGCCGCGCGGTTCGGCCTCGGCGAATCCGTAGACGAGGGCGACCAGGCCGCCGCAGCCGAGCACCGCGCCCGGCACGTCCAGGCGGGCGCCCTCGTGGGTGGGGCTGTCGTGCAGCAGGGCGAGCGCGCCTATCACGGCGATCACCGCGATCGGGACGTTGACGTACAGGCACCAGCGCCAGTCCAGGTACTCGGTGAGCAGACCGCCGACGATGAACCCGATCGCGCTGCCGCTGCCGGCCAGGGCGCCGTAGATGCCGAACGCCTTGCCGCGCTCCTTGGGGTCGCTGAACGTCGTCGTCAGCAGGGACAGCGCGGACGGGGCGAGGACGGCGGCGAAGACGCCCTGGAGGGCGCGGGCGCCGAAGAGCATGCCGGCCGTGGTGGCGGCGCCGCCCAGCGCGGAGGCGGCGGCGAAGCCGACGAGGCCGATGACGAAGGTGCGTTTGCGGCCGACGAGGTCGGCGATCCGGCCGCCGAGCAGCAGCAGCCCGCCGAACGCCAGCGTGTAGGCGGTGATCACCCACTGCCGGTTGCCGTCGGAGATGCCCAGGTCCTCCTGGGCCGAGGGGAGTGCGATGTTCACGATGGTCGCGTCGAGGACGACCATCAGCTGCGCGAGGGCGATGACCACGAGTCCCCACCAGCGGCGGGGATCTGCTTCCCGGGCTGATTCACCCGTTCGGGTGACTGTCATCTCGCCAGAAGACCATGGTTCGGGTCGCGTCGCATCTGGGGCGGACCGGTCCGCCGGGCGGGGCGGCGGCCGGCGGGGCCGGCGGGACGCGCCGCACGGCCGGGCTCGGGCGGGGGGACTGTCAGTGCCGGGGTGCAGCATGGGGGCATGGTGAGGAGAGCGACGGGTGCGGGCGGCGGACCGGGCAGGGGAGCGGTGCGGGCCGCGCGGCGGCCCGGGGTGCGGCTGCCGCCGCTGGACCCCTTCGGCGGCGGCGTCCTGGAACCGGACGGGGACTACGACGGGCTGGAGTTCGGCGAGGAGGATCTGAGCGGTCAGGACGGCGGGGGCGCGCGGTTCATGGACTGCGCGCTCAGGGGCTGCGTCCTGGACGAGACGAGGCTGCGGCACGCCCGTTTCCTCGACTCGGTGCTCACGGCACCCCGGGGGGTGGGCACCGATCTCGCCGAGGCGACCCTGCGGGACGTGGAGCTGACCGACGCCCGGCTGGGCGGGGTGCAGCTGCACGGCGCGGTGCTGGAGCGGGTGGTGATCCGGGGCGGCAAGATCGACTACCTGAATCTGCGCACGGCACGGCTCCGGGACGTCGTCTTCGAGGGGTGCGTCCTGGTCGAGCCGGACTTCGGGGGCGCCCGGCTGGAGCGGGTGGAGTTCGCCGACTGCGCGGTCAGGGGGGCGGACCTGACGGGGGCGAGCCTGACCGACGTCGATCTGCGGGGCGCGGCCCAGCTGGAGATCGTACGGGGGCTGGACCGGCTGGCGGGCGCGGTGATCAGCGCGGCCCAACTGCTCGACCTGGCCCCGGTGCTGGCGGCGCAGTGGGGGATTCGCGTGGAGGGGTGACGAGGGAGGGCGGAGGGGAGGGGGAGGCAGGACAAGGAAGGAGAAGGAAGGAGAAGAAAGGGGGAGGGGAGGGTCCGGGTGGGTCAGCGGGTGCGGGGGAAGCGGGCCTGGAGGGTCCAGACGGCCGGGTTCTCGCCCAGGTCCTCGTGCAGGTCGATCAGGTCGGCGAGCAGGTCGTGCAGGAAGTCGCGGGCCTCGCGGCGCAGGGCGGAGTGGGAGAAGGACAGCGGGGGCTCCTCGGCGGGCATCCAGTCCGCCTCGATGTCCACCCAGCCGAAGCGGCGCTCGAAGAGCATGCGGTCGGTGGACTCGGTGAAGTCCAGTTCGGCGTGCTGGGGGCGGGCGGCCCGGGAGCCGGCCGGGTCGCGGTCCAGTCGTTCGGCGATGTCGCACAGGGCCCAGGCGAAGTCGAGCACCGGCACCCATCCCCAGGCTGTGGACAGTTCGCGGTCCGCCTCGGTGTCGGCGAGGTAGACGTCGCCGCAGAACAGGTCGTGGCGCAGGGCGCGGACGTCCGCGCGGCGGTAGTCCGTCTGCGGGGGGTCCGGGAAGCGGTTGGAGAGGGCGTAGCCGATGTCGAGCACGCTGGGCATGGTGTCACGCGGCCCCGCTCATAGGATCACTGACGTGTTCCGTCGCGCATCCGCCGTCCCGTCCCGCGGCCCGGTCCCGCGGACCCCGCCGGCCGTACGGGGCCTGCGGGCCGCGCTCGGCGTGCTGCTCGTCCTCGGGCCGGCGGCCTGCGGCGGTGTCGACGGCACCCCCGGCGGTTCCGGCCTGCGCGACCCGTACTTCCCCCGGGCCGGCAACGGCGGCTACGACGTCGTCCGCTACGCCCTGGACCTCTCCTACGACCCCGCCGGCCGCCGGCTGTCCGGCACGGCCGCGATCACCGCGCGGGCGCTCAAGGACCTGTCCGCCTTCGACCTCGACCTCAGGGGGATGGACGTCGAGCAGGTCGTCGTCGACGGGCGCCGGGCCCGCTTCAGCCGCAGCGGCCAGGAACTCGTCGTACGCCCGCGCGACGAGCCGGGCCGGGGCCGGACGTTCCGGGTGACCGTCCGCTACTCCGGCGTCCCGGAGACGATCACCGACCCCGACGGCTCGAAGGAGGGCTGGCTCCCGGCCGGCGACGGGGTCCTGGCGCTCGGGGAGCCGGTCGGTTCCATGGCGTGGTTCCCCGGCAACCACCACCCGTCCGACAAGGCGTCGTACGACATCGCCGTGACCGTGCCGCGGGGGCTCCAGGTCGTCTCCAACGGCGAGTTGGCCGAGCGGGCCACGGTGCGGGACGGCCGGGTGCGCTTCCGCTGGCGGACGGCGGAGCCGATGGCCACCTACCTGGCCACCCTCGCCGTCGGCGACTACGCCGTGAGCCGCTCCACCGTCACCACGAAGGAGGGCGGTGAACTGCCCGTGTACTCCGCCGTGGCCCCCTCCCAGTCCGGCCCCGGCCGCCGGGCGCTGGCCCGGCTGCCCGAGGTCGTGCGGTGGGGGGAGGAGAACTTCGGGCCCTACCCCTTCGCCTCCACCGGTGCGATCGTCGCCGACGAGGGCGTCTCCGGCTACGCCCTGGAGACCCAGAACCGGCCCGTCTTCCCCGGCGCCCCCGGCACCGGACTGCTCGTCCACGAACTGGCGCACCAGTGGTTCGGCAACTCCGTGACGCCCGGGAGCTGGCGGGACATGTGGCTCAACGAGGGGTTCGCGACCTACGCCGAGTGGCTGTGGGAGGAGGACCGCGGCGGCGACAGCGCCCAGGAGACCTTCCGGGCCGTGTACGACCGCGGCGACGAGGAGGACGAGGACCTCTGGTCCTTCCCGCCCGCCGAGCCGTCCGGCGCCGGGACCCTCTCGGGCGCGCCCGTCTACCAGCGCGGCGCGATGGTCCTCCACCAGATCCGCCGGACGGTCGGCGACGACGCCTTCCGCGGCATCCTCCGCGGCTGGGCGGCGGCCCGCCGCCACGGCAACGCGACCACCGCCGACTTCACGGCGTACGTGGAGAAGCACGCCCCGCGCGAGGACTTCAGCGAGATCTGGCGCGTCTGGCTCTACGGCGACGGCAAGCCGGGCAAGCCGTGAACCCCGGGGGCGCCCCGCCCTGACCCGCCCCGACCCGCCCCACCCCGACCCGTACCGGCCCGCCCCACCCCCGGCCCGACCCGTACCGGCCCGACCCGTACCGCCCTGCCTCGCCCCGGCCCGCCCCGTACCGCCCCGACCCGCACCGACCCGGCCCGGCGCCGGATGGGCTGCGGCGCCGGTCCCGCGCTGCCCGCGCACGCCTGGCCGGGGGCCGGGCCCGCTCCCGGCCACGCGCTGCCCGCCGCGCCGCCTCTCGGTACCGGTGCGCCCGCCCCGGGGCACCCCCGCATCGTCCGCCCCGCCAAGGCCGGCGTCGGTTCAGGCGTCCTCGTCCGGGTCCCGCTCGGCCAGCAGGCGGGCCAGGTCCGGGGGCCACAACGGCTCCGGGGCGTCGGCCAGTTCGGTGCGGGGCCACCAGCGCCAGGTGAGGATGCCGTCGGCGGCGTGGGCCGCGGCGAGCCCGTCGCCGGTCGGCTCGCGGTGCGGACCGTGGGCGAGGTAGACGTGCTCGTGCTGGCGCACCGGCGTGCCCGTGTGGGTGAAGTCGTGCTCCCAGGTGCACAGCAGGGGGCCCGGTTCCAGGTCCGTCCAGCCGGTCTCCTCGCGCAGTTCGCGCAGGGCGCCCTCGCGGGGGGTCTCCTGCGCCTCCAGCCCTCCGCCGGGCGGCGCCCAGTGGACGCCGACCTCGGAGTTGTCGTAGCGGAACAGGAACACCGAGCCCTCGGGGTCCAGCACGACCACCCGGGCGGCGTGGCGTGGGGTGCGCGGCACCGGGGTCAGCGGCTTGCGCAGGACGGTGCAGGGGCGGTCGCGCTCGCGGTCCCTGCCGTGGCCGATCGTCTCGTAGCCGAGAGCGGTCCAGAAGGCGAGCGCGGCGGGGTCGGTGTCGAGGACCGCGAGGCGCACCGCTGCGCGGCCCTCGGCGCGGAACCGCTCCTCCACCAGGGCGGCCAGCCGTCTGCCGTGGCCCTGGCCCTGTGCGGCGGCGTCGATCATCAGCAGCCCGATCCAGGGGTCGGGGTCGGACGGCTCCGGGTGGCGGCCCAGGGTGATGACGACGCCGATCAGCCGTCCCGCGCTGCGTGCGAGCAGGACGTCCGCCTCCGGCTGCGCCAGTTCGCCGGCCAGTGCGGCCGCCACCTGCTCCGGCCGGACGTCGTCCGGGTCCGGGAAGTCGCCGCTGAGGGCGTGGAAGTCCCGGTGGGAGGCGTACAGGGCGGTGAGCTCGGTGAGCAGCGGGGCCGGGATGCCGTGGTCGGGGCTGCGGGGGAGGGGGTCGAGGATCACACCGGCAAACCTATCGAACGGCGGCCCGAACAGCCGGGTGAGCCGCCGGGGCGGATCGATCCGGGCCGGGGCACGCCGGAGGCCCCCGGCCGCAGCCTGCGCTGCCGGGGGCTCCAGGAGGCGGTGGGCGTCAGACGTTGACGCCGAAGTCCTGGGCGATGCCGACCAGGCCCGAGGCGTAGCCCTGGCCGACGGCGCGGAACTTCCACTCGGCGCCGTTGCGGTAGAGCTCGCCGAAGACCATGGCCGTCTCGGTGGCCGCGTCCTCCGACAGGTCGTAGCGCGCGATCTCGGCGCCGCCGGCCTGGTTCACGATGCGGATGTAGGCGTTGCGGACCTGGCCGAAGTTCTGCGTGCGCGACTCGGCGTCGTAGATCGAGACCGGGAAGACGATCTTGTCGATGTCGGCCGGGAGACCCGCCAGGTTGACGTTGATCGACTCGTCGTCGCCCTCGCCCTCACCCGTGCGGTTGTCGCCGGTGTGGACGATCGTGCTGTCCGGGGTCTGCTTGTTGTTGAAGAAGACGAAGTGGGCGTCCGAGTAGACCCTGCCCTGGTTGTTGACCGCGATCGCCGAGGCGTCGAGGTCGAAGTCCGTGCCGGTGGTGGTGCGGACGTCCCAGCCGAGGCCCACGGTGACGGCGGTCAGGCCCGGAGCCTCCTTGGTGAGCGAGACGTTGCCACCCTTGGACAGGCTTACAGCCATTGTTGGGAGTCCCTTCCCTCGTTGCGGTACGGCTAGAAGCTACAGCTACCCCTATGAACGCGGAGAGGGGTGCCACAGGTTCCAGGTGTCTTTACTTTCTTTACCAAAGAGCACCCGTAGGCCGCACCCGGGCGATATTCGCGTGACGTGGACCGGACAGGCGGGGGACCATGGACGGCATGTCCGGTCCGTATGTCGTGCGCGGCTCCGTCTCCCTGCCCGAGGCCGAGCTCATGTGGCGTTTCTCCAGGTCGAGCGGTCCGGGCGGCCAGCACGTCAACACCACGGACTCGCAGGTCGAGCTGCGGTTCGACCTGGCGGCGACCGAGGCGCTGCCCGAGGTGTGGAAGCGCCGGGCGCTGGAGCGGCTCGCCGGCCGCCTGGCCGACGGCGTGATCGCCGTGCGCGCCTCCGAGCACCGCTCCCAGTGGCGCAACCGGGAGACCGCCGCGGTCCGGCTGGCCGCGCTCCTGGCCGAGGCGACCGCGCCGCCGCCCAGGCCGCGCCGGGCGACCCGCGTCCCGCGCGGGATCAACGAGCGGCGGCTGAGGGAGAAGAAGCAGCGCTCGCAGACCAAGCGGGGGCGCTCGGGCCGGGACTGGGGCTGACCGGCCCCGCCCCCTCCTCGCGCCCGGCGCCCTCTCCGCCGCGCCCCGGCGTGAACTCCGGCGCCCGCCGCCCCCTCCTCGCGCCCGGCGCCCTCTCCGCCGCGCCCCGGCGTGAACTCCGGCGCCCGCCGCCCCCTCCTCGCGCCCGGCGCCCTCTCCCGTGCGTGCGGGAGCCCCACCCGCGGGCGTACTCACCTCAGATGCCGGTAACGCCCCCGGAAATACGTCAGCGGCCCGCCCTCCGCGCTCGGCAGCGAGGCGGCCAGGACGCGGCCGATCACCAGGGTGTGGTCGCCCGCCGCCACCCGCCGCTCGGTACGGCACTCCAGCGTCGCGAGGGCGCCGCCCACCAGCGGGGCGCCGCTCTCGGTCCCGCGCGTGTAGGGGATGTCGGCGAACAGCAGCCGGTCGCTGAGGCGGCCCTTCATGGCGAAGCGGCCCGCGATGTGCCGCTGGCTCTCGGCGAGGACCGACACCGCCCACAGCGGCTGCTCGTCGAGGAGGTCGTCCATGCGCGAGCCCTCCCGCAGGCTGACCAGCACCAACGGCGGGTCCAGCGACACCGACACGAACGCCGTGGCCGTCATGCCGACGTCCTCGCCGGCGGGGGCGTGCGGGTCGTCGGGGTCCAGCGGCGGCTCCAGCGCGGTCACCAGGACCACACCGGCGGCCAGCCGCGACATCGCGGCACGGAACTCGTCGTTGCTCACCCCCTCAGCATGCCGGGCACCGCCGAGGGAGGCGGGGAGGACGGCGGTCACGGGCGCAGCGGGGGAGGAAGACTTCGGCACGCCGGAAACGCTAATCTCCCTCCCGCGCGCGGCACATCGGGCCTGCGCCCGAGAACGGACCTAGGACTCGCGACGTACCGTGGCCCGGAGGGCGGGCGGTTTCTCCACGCGAGCCGCACGGTCGCGTTCGGTAAAAGCACAGGAAAAACGCAGAAAAGTCGCTCAATTGCTCATGTTTTGCTGTGACTTGAGTCACAAGAGCCAATAATTGTTGACCCTGTGTACCGAGTGGGCAGCGCGCTGTGATTCAGTGGCGTAGACCCAGCAAGGACGATACGCCGAAGAGAACCCTTGATTCGCTGTGAGGTCTCGGGGGGAGGGCGAGCATGGAGACCGAGTCGGAGCCCTACGTCCGCCTTGCGACCCTGCGGCAACTCCACCAGGTCATGGCCGACATGAACACGGCCCGAAGCCTGGCGGACACACTCCAGAACGTCGCCGACGGCGTCGTCGACGGCCTCGGCTACGAACTCGCGTGCGTCAACTTCGTGCGCCCCGACGGCGATCTCGTCGTCGCCGCCTTCGCCGGCAACCCCGCCGCCGAGGCCCTGATCACCGGCCGCGTCGGCTCCCGGGACTCCTGGGACCGCCGGCTGAACATGGGCGAGCGCTGGGGCGACCTGGTGTTCATACCCCACACCGAGGGCTGGATCCTCGACGACGACGACGTCCCGCAGTGGTACACCGACGGTCCCGCCCCCCGCTTCGAGGACGAGTGGCACCCCTCCGACCGCCTCTTCGCGCCGATGTACACACCCGGCGGGAAGGGCGGCGCGTGCGGTGAGCTGATCGGCGTCCTGTCCGTGGACCGCCCGCGCAACGGCCGGCTGCCGGGCGCCTGGGGCCGCGAGGCGCTCCAGATGTACGCCTTCCAGGCGGCGATCGCCATCAGCAACGCACGTCTACGCGCGAATATGCAGCGGGCACTGGTCCGCCTGGAGCGCGACCAGCAGGCCCTGCGCGCCAGCGAGGAGAGCTTCCGGCAGGCGTTCGAGTACGCCCCCTCCGGCATGGCCATCGCCGAGATGGGCGGCGACCAGCACGGCCGCATCCTGCGCACCAACGACGCCCTGTGCCGCCTGCTGGGCCGTCCCGCCTCCGCGATGCGCCGCTACGCCTTCTCCGACCTCGTCCACCCCGAGGACATCGGCACCCTGCTGCGGACCTCGGCCGAGGGCGGCCGCGCCGAGCTGCGGCTCGGGCGCCGCGACGGCACCCACGTCTGGGTGTCGCTGCGCAACAGCGTGGTCGCGGACGCCGCCGACGGGCCCCGCTTCCTGCTGACCCACGTCGAGGACATAGAGGACCGCAAGCGCCGCGAGTTCCACCTCGCCCACCGCGCCTCGCACGACTCGCTCACCGGCCTGCCGAACTCCGCGGAGCTGCGCGCGCGGCTGTCCTCCCGGCTGTGCCGGCGCCCCACGCCCGCCGGGGCCCTGGAGTCCATGGACACGGCCTACGGCCACCCCGCCGTCTTCGACGCCAACGGGCACGGCTTCGACTTCCCCGGCTCCCCCTCCCCCGACGGCTTCGACCACCACGTGCACACGGTCGCACCGGAGGAGGCCGGGCGGGACGACGGCGCCAAGGGGCTCGCGGTGCTCTTCTGCGACCTCGACGGCTTCAAGTCGATCAACGACCGCTTCGGGCACAACGCGGGTGACGCGGTGCTCATCGAGGTCGCGCGGCGGCTGACCCGGGGCGTGCGCGACGGGGACACCGTGGCGCGGCTCGGCGGCGACGAGTTCGTGATCCTCGCGGACGGGCTCGGCCGGGCCGACGCCCAGGACCTCGCGGTCCGGCTGCGCAACGAGATCATCCAGCCCATCAGCGCCGAGGGGCGCGGCGTGCGCGTGGGCGCCAGTTTCGGCATCGGATGGGCACATTGCGGAATGACCGCGGACGAAGTGTTGAAGTCCGCTGACGAGCGGATGTACGTAGAGAAACGATCTCGTCCCAAACAGCACAGACGAGCTGGATGAAGTCCAGGTCAGCGAGCTGATGCGGTGTGAGTCACCCGTTTGGGTCCGCCGGAGCGGGTAGGCTCGCCCTTCTGACCCCATGCATCGAAGCCCGCACCTGGTGAGGAGTACCAAGGGATGACGTCCGGCAACAACGGCGGCACCACGCCCGAGGACGACGACCCGTTCGGCTACCTCTACGCCGACGGGCAGGCCAACGGCGCCCAGCCCCCGTCCGGGGGCTACGGCTACCCGAACACCGTCAACCGGGTGCGTACGGTCGGCCAGCGGCAGTACGGCCAGCAGCAGGCCGCCCCGCCCGGCATACCGCAGCAGCCGGGTGCCCACGGCCAGTCCGGCGCCCATTACGCCGCCCCCGAGACGCTGCCCGGCGGCGCCCCCACGACCCACGTGTCCTACAGCTCCGGCTCCGGCTCCGGCGGCGGACGCGGCCGCGGGCCCAACACCAAGGGCCTGCTGATCGGCGCCATCGCCGTGGTCGCGGCGGTCGTCATCGGCATCAGCGTGGCCATGCTGGGCGGCGAGGACAACACGGGCGGCTCCGGCGACCAGGCCAAGACGACCCCGACGCAGTCCGAGGCCGCCCCGTCCAAGCCCACGCAGGGCGGCGGCGCCGAGACGGAGGCCGAGCTGCCGAAGGCGGACGCCAAGACGCTGGCCCTCGGCGGCAGCGCCGCGGCCGCGTCCGACGTCAAGGGCGCCCGCTCCGACGGCGGCGTCTACGTGGGCGGCCTCAACCAGGCAGGCTCCTCGCTCACCTGGTCCATGAACGGCATCCCCAAGAGCGGCAAGTACACCGTCTACGTCGGCTACAGCGTGCCCGGCAAGGACATGAACGCCACGCTCACCGTCAACGGCACCGCGTCCACCACCCCGGTCGGCCTGAAGAACTGGGCGAACGCCCCGGAGGGCGACTTCGAGAAGGGCTGGACGAAGACCTACAACTGGATCCAGCTCAACAAGGGCACCAACACCGTCAAGGTCTCCTGCGAGCAGGGCAACCAGTGCGACGCCCTCATCGACCAGGTGTGGCTGGTCAAGGGCTGGGTCAAGTAGGCCCCGCGCTCAGGCCGCGGTGGCCTCGGCGGTCACCGAGGTCCGGGTCAGCAGGTCCTCGTACGTCCCGCGGTCGAACTCGCCCGCCGCCGGTGCCAGGACGCTCGCCGCGCTCAGGGCCGTCGCACGGGCCAGGCGCTCGGGCCACGGCAGGCCCTCGACCAGGGCCGACAGCAGTCCCGCCACGGCCGCGTCGCCGGCGCCCGTCGGATTGCCGTGCAGCCGGGTCGGCGGCGCCGCCCGCCAGCGCCCCTCGGGGGTCTCGGCGAGCACCCCCGCCTCGCCCAGGGAGGCCACCACGGACCGGGCGCCGCGCCCGCGGGCGTCCCGCACCGCGCGCGACGGCTCGTGGGAGCCGGTGAGTTCGGCCAGCTCGGCGGCGTTGGGCTTGATGACGTCCGGGCGGGCGGCGACCCCCCGGCGCAGCGCCTCCCCGCCGGTGTCCAGGAGCACCGGCACCCCCGCCGTCCGCGCGGCGCGCACCAGGCCGGCGTACGCCCCCACCGGCACCCCCGGCGGGAGGCTGCCGCACAGGGCCACGGCCGACGCCGACGCGAGCAGATCCTCGTACGCCCCCCGGAAGGCGGACCACTCGGCGTGCGTGACCGTCGGGCCGGGCTCGTTGAGCTGGGTGGTGTCACCGGTGCGCTCGTCGACCACGGCGACGGTGCGCCGGGTCGGGCCGCCGACGGGGACCAGGGCGTCCCGCACCCCGGGGGCGAGGGCGAGCAGTTCGCGGACCACCCCGCCGGTCGCGCCGCCGGTGAATCCGGTGACGGTCACCCGGTGGCCGAGGGCCGTCAGTACCCGGGCGACGTTCAGGCCCTTGCCGCCGGGGCGTTCGGTCACCTCGGAGACGCGGTGCGTGGTGTGCGGGCGCAACGACCGGACCCGGTAGGTGAGGTCGAGAGCGGTGTTCAGCGTGACCGTGAGGATCACCGGCGCCCACCTCCCCCGAAGAAACCCGCCCTGTGCGTGCCGTCCGTCCGCCGGGAGCCCCGCGCGGGTTCCCGATCATGCCGAAAGAGCGGCGGCCGGCCCAGTGTCCCAGGACGACCGCCGCCCCCAACAGGCGGACACATCAGCCCAGTTGCGGCTCAATCACCCATTCACCGCGGCGCATGACGCCCTTGAGGTCGAAGTCGGCGTCGAAAATCACCAGGTCGGCGTCCTTGCCGGGCTCCAGGGAGCCGATGCGGTCGTAGCGGCCGAGGAGCTTGGCCGGGTTCGCCGACAGGGCCGCCACCGCGTCCTGGACCGGGAGCCGGTCGACGGTCACCGCGCGCTTGAAGGCGCGGTCCAGGGTGAGGGTCGAGCCGGCGATCGAGCCGCCCTCGACGAGCCGGGCCACGCCGTCGGCGACCTCCACCTCCAGCGGGCCGAGCATGTAGCGCCCGTCGCCGAAGCCGGCCGCGTCCATGGCGTCCGTGATGAAGGCGACCCGGTCCGGGCCCGCGTGCCGGAAGGCCAGCTCCAGGGCCGCCGGGTGCAGATGCGTGCCGTCGTTGATCAGCTCGACGGTCACCCGCTCGTCCTCCAGCAGCGCCGCGATCGGGCCGGGCTCGCGGTGGCCGAGGGGCGGCATGGCGTTGAAGAGGTGCGTGGCGACCGTGGCGCCGGCGTCGATCGCCTGCACCGTCTGCTCGTAGCTGGCGTCCGTGTGGCCGACGGCCGCGATCACGCCGCGGTCCGCGAGCATCCGCACCGAGTCGATGCCGCCGGGCAGTTCGGTGGCGAGGGTGACCATGGCGGCGTGGCCGCGGGCCGCGTCGACCAGCGCGCGCACGTCCCGCGGGTCGGGGTCGCGCAGCAGCTCCTCGGAGTGCGCGCCCTTGCGGCAGGGGGAGATGAACGGCCCCTCGAAGTGGATGCCCGCGATGTCGCCCTGCTCGGCCAGCTCCGAGAGCAGCCCCGCGCGCCGGGTGAGGAAGTCCATGTCGCCGGTGACGGTGGAGGCGACCAGGGTGGTCGTGCCGTGCAGGCGGTGGGTGCGGATGCCCTTCAGGACCTCCTCGACGGTGCCGGAGGTGAAGGAGGCGCCGCCGCCGCCGTGGTTGTGGAGGTCGACGAAGCCCGGCACCACGTAGTGGCCGCTCAGGTCGACGACCGCGGCGTTCTCCGGGACGACGGCCGCGATCGTGGCGCCGTCGACCAGCACCCGGCCCCCGGTACGGGTCCCCGACGGCAGGACCACGTCGGCGCCGGACAGGACGAGGGGCACCTTGTCCGCGGCGGGCTGCGGATGCGTCGTGGCGGGTCGCGCAGTTCCCCGCGCCTCTAGCGCGTTCGCCATCAGGGGGTTACCTCCGTACGGTCGGTGTGGTCGAGGAGATCCCAGGCCAGGAGGCCGGCACCCAGGCATCCGGCGGTGTCGCCCAGGGCCGCGGGGACGAGGGACGGCAGCTTCTGGAAGGTGACGCGTGCGCGGACGGCGTCCCGCAGTGGTGCGAACAGGACTTCCCCCGCCTCGGCCAGCCCGCCACCGATGATCAGGGTGCGCGGGTCCAGCAGGGTGAGCGCGGTGACCAGGCCGTCGGCGAGGGCGTCCACCGCGCCCTGCCAGATCCGTACGGCGTTCGGGTCACCGGACGCGACGGCCTTCGCGCAGTCGGCCGCGTCCGCCTTCGGATCCCCGCAGGCGGCGGCCCACGCCTCGCTCACCGCGGCGGCGGAGGCGTACCGCTCCAGGCAGCCGTGCTGTCCGCAGGGGCAGGCGGACCCGCCGGGCCGGACGACGACGTGGCCGATCTCGCCCGCGAAGCCGTGCGCGCCCGCCTCCACCCGGCCGTCGATGCCGATGGCCCCGGCGATCCCGGTGCCGAGCGGCACGAACAGGAAGCGGTCGGCGCCCTGTCCGGCGCCGACGCGGCCCTCGGCGAGCCCGCCGGTGCGCACGTCGTGGCCGAGGGCGACGGGCACGCCGCCGAGCCGCTCGGCGAGCAGCCGCCGCAGCGGTACGTCCCGCCAGCCGAGGTTGGCCGCGTAGGCGGCGACGCCGTGCTTCTCGTCGACGATCCCGGGGACGGCGACTCCCGCGGCCACCGCGCTCTCGCCGAACAGCTTCTCGCCCCGCGCGCGCAGTTCGGCGGCGAAGTCGAGGATGCCGGCGACGACCGCGTCCGGTCCGCGCTCGCGCCCTGTGGGGCGGCGGGCCTGGTGGAGCAGCTCGCCGCCCGCCCCCGCCAGGGCGGCCTTCATCCCGGTGCCGCCCACATCGAGGGCGATGACGTGTCTCACGGAGGACAGTGTGTCGTGCGTACCCATGAGAGGTCTAGTCCACTTACGTGGTGTAGACCTATGGGAGCAATATGTATGACGAATCAAAATCTTCGAACACGGGTGTGGGGCGGTTCTGCGTGCAGCGGCGTAGTCGTAGGCGTACGGGAGCGATCGCGGCGGTGACCGCGCTGGGCCTGGCGGCGGTCCTCGCCGGCTGCGGAGGCTCCGGCGGCCCGGACGGCGTCACGCTGAGGATGGTGGCCGCGGACTACGGCGACGGCGCGGCCGGCAGTTCCCGCGCCTACTGGGAGCGCCTGGTCAGGGCGTTCGAGGCGAAGAACCCCGGCGTGCGCGTCGACGTCTCGGTGTACTCGTGGAACGACGTCGACGCCAAGGTCAGGGAGATGGTCGACGCCGGCAACCCGCCGGACGTCGCCCAGATCGGCGCGTACGCCGACTACGCCGCGAAGGGCCTGCTCTACCGGGCCGACGAACTGCTCTCCATCCCCGTCCAGGCCGACATCGTCGCGCAGCTCGCCGAGGCGGGGCAGGTCGACAGCGTGCAGTACGGCATCCCGTTCGCCTCCTCCACGCGCCTGCTCTTCTACAACAAGAGCCTCTTCGCGAAGGCCGGGCTCGACGCGCCCACCACCTGGCAGGAACTGGCCTCCGCCGCGCAGGCGCTCCGGGCGCGGGGCGTGAAGTACCCCTACGCCCTGCCGCTCGGCCCCGAGGAGGCCCAGGCCGAGACCATGCAGTGGCTGCTCAGCGGCGGGGGCGGCTACACCGACCCGCAGCTCGGCACCTACAGCATCGACTCCGCCGCGAACGTCACCACCCTGAACTGGCTCAAGAACGACCTCGTCGGCAAGGGGCTCACCGGTCCCGTGGCGCCCGGCAGGCTCAACCGCGCCGACGCGTTCGCCGCCTTCGCCGACGGCGAGGTCGGCATGCTCAACGGCCATCCCGCACTGATGCAGCCGGCCCGGAAGAAGGGCGTGAGGTTCGGCATGGTGCCCATGCCCGGCGCCGACGGCCCCGCCGAGATGTCGATGGGCGTGGCCGACTGGATGATGGCCTTCAAGCAGAACGGCAACGCCGAGCAGGCCGGGACGTTCCTCGACTTCGTCTACTCAGAGCGCAACGTCCTGGAGTTCTCCCGGAGGTACGACCTGCTGCCCGTCACCACCTCCGCCTCCGGCGTGATGGCCGCCGCGCGGCGGGACGCCGACCTGAAGCCCTTCCTGGAGCAGCTGCCGGCCTCCGAGCTCTACCCCGCCGGCCGCACCTCCTGGGCCTCGATCAGCGCCGACGTCAAGAAGCGCGTCGGCGCGGCGGTCGCGCCGGGCGGCAACCCGGCGGCCGTCCTGGGCGGGCTCCAGGCCGCGGCGACCCGGGTGGAGAACGCCGGGTAGCCGCCGCTGTCGGCGGCGGGCGCTACGGTGCGGGTCATGGACCAGCACCAGCCCGCCCCCGCCCTCACCGACCGCGAGCGGGACGTCCTCGCCCTGGAGCGCCGGGGCTTCACGGGCCCCGGCGCCAAGGAGCGGGCGGTCCGCGAGGAGCTGGGCCTGGCGCCCGTGCGCTACTACCAGCTGCTGAACGCCCTGCTGGACGACCCGCGGGCGCTGGCCCACGACCCGGTCACGGTGAACCGGCTGCGCCGGGTGCGCGAGGCGCGGCGGGCGGAGCGCTGAGCGAGGGGTAGGCCCCGGCCGCGCTGGATAGGGTCGTCGTATGGCCAGTCACCAGGACCTGACCGACTCCGCCCCCGAACCCCGCTCCGGCCCGGACCCGTCCCCGGACGCCCTGCCGGACCCCGTCACCGGCCCCGGCCGCGACGGGCTCGCCGCTATCCTCGCCCGGCCCGGCCGCGCGGTGATCGCGCTGGACTTCGACGGCACGCTCGCACCGATCGTGCCGGACCCCGAGCAGGCGCGGGCCCACCCCGGGGCGCTCGCCGCGCTCGCCGCGCTGGCACCGAAGGCGGCCGCCGTCGCCGTGATCACCGGCCGCCCGGCCGCCGTCGCCGTGCGCCACGGCGGATTCGCCGGCGCCCCGGGCCTGGACCACCTCGTCGTGCTCGGGCACTACGGCGCCGAGCGCTGGGACGCCGCCCGCGACGAGGTCACCGCGCCCGATCCGCACCCCGGCGTCGACGCCGTGCGCGCCGCGCTGCCCGGCGTCCTCGCGGCCGCGGGCCCCGCCGCGGCCGGCAGCCGGACCGAGGACAAGGGCCACGCCGTCGCCGTCCACACCCGCCGCGCGGCCGACCCCCAGGGCGCCTTCGACGCCCTGCGCGGCCCGCTCACCGGCCTCGCGGGCGCCCACGGACTCGTCGTCGAACCCGGCCGGATGGTCCTCGAACTGCGCCCGCCCGGCATGGACAAGGGCGTCGCCCTCACCGCCCTCGTCCGCGACCTGGGCGCCGAGTCCGTCCTCTACGCCGGTGACGACCTCGGCGACCTGCCCGCCTACGCCGCCGTCGACGGCCTGCGCTCCGAGGGCGTCCCCGGCCTGCTGGTGTGCAGCGCCAGCGAGGAGGTCACCGCCCTGTCGGAGCGGGCGGACATCGTGGTGGACGGCCCGCAGGGCGTCGTGCGCCTGCTGCGCGCACTCGCCGCTCAGGCGGGCTGACCCGCCGGGCCCTCCTCCAGGGCGTGCAGCTGGTCCAGGAACCACCGGGCCGGGGGGAGGGCCGTGGCCGCGGCCACCAGCCGCTTGGCACGGTCCGCCCGCTCCGCCGGGCCCATCGACAGGGCCTCGTGCAGCGCGTGGGCCGTGCCGACGACGTCGTACGGGTTGACGGCGATCGCGTCCTCGCCCAGCTCCTCGAAGGCGCCCGCCTCCCGGGACAGCACCAGGGCGCACCCCTCGTCCGAGACGACCGGCACCTCCTTCGCGACCAGGTTCATACCGTCGCGGATCGGGTTGACCAGGGCCACGTCCGCCAGCCGGTACGCGGCGAGCGAGCGCGCGAAGTCGTCCTTCACATGCAGTACGACGGGCCGCCAACCGGGCGTGCCGAAGGCGGAGTTGATCTCCTCGGCGACCCGCCGCACCTCGGCCGTGTAGTCCCGGTACACGGCCAGGTCCTGCCGTGAGGGGTAGGCGAAGGCCACGTGCACCACGCGCTCGCGCCACTCGGGGTGGTCCTCCAGGAGCTGCCGGTAGGACAGCAGGCCGCGCACGATGTTCTTCGACAGCTCGGTCCGGTCGACCCGGACCACCGTCCTGCGGGCCGTGCCGTCCGGGGCGCTGCCGATCTCCTCCCGCAGCGCCGCCATCCGCTCCTCCACGTCCGGCTCGTGCGCCCGCGCCCGCAGGAAGTCCGCGTCCGCGCCCAGCCCGTGCACACCGATCCGCGTGGCCCCGGGCCCCCCGGCGAACCCGTCGCGGCACGCCTCGAAGGCGTCCGCCCAGCGCCGGGTCAGGAAGCCCAGCCGGTCCGCGCCGAGCATCCCGCGCAGCACCTGCCCCGCGATGTCGTCCGGCAGCATCCGGAAGTACTCGGCGGGCGCCCACGGGGTGTGCGAGAAGTGGCCGATCCGCAGGTCGGGGCGCAGCTCGCGGAGCATCCCCGGCACCAGCGTCAGGTGGTAGTCCTGCACCAGCACGGCCGCCCCCGGCGCCGCCTGCCGCGCCAGCGCCTCCGCGAAGGCCCGGTTGTAGGTCTCGTACGACGCCCACCGGCGCCGGAACTCCGCGTCGAAGACGGGCTCCAGCGGTGTCTGGTAGAGCATGTGGTGGACGAACCACAGCACCGAGTTGGCGATGCCGTTGTAGGCGTCCGCGTGCACGTCGGCCGGGATGTCCAGCATCAGCACGCCGTCCTCGCCGGCGCCCCGCCGCACGGCCTCCCGGTCCCCGTCGGACAGCGCGGAGCACACCCACAGCGCGCCCGCGTCCGGCCCGATCGCCGACAGACCGGAGACGACCCCGCCGCCGCCCCTCTTCGAGCGCAGCGAGCCGTCCTCGCCCACCTCGTACGACACCGGACCGCGGTTGGAGGCGACCAGGACCCTGGCACCGCCCTGCGCGCTCGGCGCACCCTGCGTGGAAGCCATAAGCCTCAACCTAGCCCGGCGCGGAAACGCTCAAACGTGCGGTTCCGCTCAGTGGGGGGACCGTGCACGGCCTGTGTACGGCCGGTTTCCGGCGTTTACGCGACCTCGCGCGCCGCGTACTCGGCGATCTCCGCCATCGGCGGCCGCTCCTCGGTGTCCACGGAGTACGTCCGTGGCTCGAAACCGTCCCGGCCCCGCTCGAACTGGGTCAGCGAGGGCCGTACGAGATGCCCGCGCGCCAGCCTCAGCTGCGCCGTGCGGTAGATAGCGGCGGACATCCGGCCGAGCGCCTGCCCGTCCTGGTGGCGGTGCTTGCGCACGCCCACGTCCACCTGCGCGAGCGCGTCCAGGCCCACCAGGTGCAGGGCGTCGATCAGCATGCCGAGCTCGACGCCGTACCCCACCGGGAACGGCAGCCGCTCCAGCAGCGACCGGCGCGCCGCGTACTCGCCGCCCAGCGGCTGCACGAAACCGGCCAGCTGCGGCCAGTGCATGTTCAGCAGCGGGCGCGCCATCAGCTCGGTGACCCGGCCGCCCTGGCCCGCCGCATTGCCGAGCGGACGGTCGTACATCGCCTTGACCAGGTCGACGCCGGGGTCGGTGAGCAGCGGGCCGACGATCCCGGTGACGAAGTCGGAGGAGAACTCCCGCAGGTCGGCGTCGACGAAGCAGACGATGTCGCCGCCCGTGACGAACAGCGAGCGCCACAGCACCTCGCCCTTGCCGGGCACGGCCGGCAGCCGCGGCAGGATCGCGTCGCGGTGCACCACGCGCGCGCCCGCCGCCGCGGCGACCTCGGAGGTGCGGTCGGTGGAGCCGGAGTCCACGACGACGATCTCGTCGACCAGCGGGACCTGGAGCACCAGGTCGTGCCGGATGACCGAGACGATCTCGCCGACCGTCTCCTCCTCGTCGAGCGCGGGCAGCACGACGGAGACCGACTGGCCCGTGCGCTGCTTTGCGGCCAGGATCTGGTGGAGCGGACGGTCGGCCACCGACCAGGAGCGGTCGGTCAGCCAGCGTTCGACTTCTTCCAGCACGGTGGGCGGCTCCTCGCTGTCGGGACACGGTCGGGACGGTGTGTGATCCGTCTCGCGGTGCGGACGGCTATCTCAACTGTCCTGGCCTTCGGTTACAGTCTTGAACAACGCCGGTGACCATCGCATGTCCGGGTCGGCCGTCGCCAACAACCGAATACCGCTCATCCAGAGGGGCAGAGGGACACGGCCCGTTGAAGCCCCGGCAACCCTCCAGCCGGTCTCGTAGATCAGTGTTGATCATTCCGCGAGGCTCCCGGCTAGGGAAGGTGCCAAATCCGTCTCACGGCGAGATGCGTCGTGAGGAAGATGAGGAGAAAGGGCCTCGCCTCACATGGCTGCGCAGACTGTTGCAAGCACCACCGGATCCACCGTCGACCTCGGACCCGCCGCGGCGCTCTCCTGCCGCGAGTGCGGCCACCGGGTCCCCCTCGGCCCGCTCTTCGCGTGCGAGGAGTGTTTCGGCCCGCTGGAGATCGCCTACGACTTCTCGGCCTACGACACCGAGGAACTCCGCAAGCGGATCGAGGCGGGCCCCGCGAACATCTGGCGCTACGCGCCGCTGCTGCCCGTCCCCGCCGACGTGGCCGGCAAGCCGAACCTCAACCCCGGCTGGACCAAGCTCGTCCAGGCCGACCACCTCGCGGCCGAACTCGGGGCCGAGCCCGGCAGGCTGTTCGTCAAGGACGACTCCGGCAACCCGACGCACTCCTTCAAGGACCGGGTCGTCGCCCAGGCCCTGGAGGCCGCCCGCGCCTTCGGCTTCACCACGCTCTCCTGCTCCTCCACCGGCAACCTGGCCGGCGCGGTGGGCGCCGCGGCGGCCCGCGCCGGGTTCCGCTCGTGCGTGTTCATCCCGCACGACCTGGAGCAGGGCAAGGTCGTCATGGCCGCGGTCTACGGCGGCGAGCTCGTCGGCATCGAGGGCAACTACGACGACGTGAACCGTTTCTGCTCCGAGCTGATCGGCGACTCGGCCGGTGAGGGCTGGGGCTTCGTGAACGTCAATCTGCGGCCGTACTACGCCGAGGGCTCCAAGACGCTGGCGTACGAGATCTGCGAGCAGCTGGGCTGGCGGCTGCCGGACCAGATCGTCGTCCCGATCGCCTCGGGCTCACAGCTCACCAAGATCGACAAGGGGCTTCAGGAGCTGATCGGGCTCGGGCTCGTCGAGGACCGGCCGTACAAGATCTTCGGTGCCCAGGCGGAGGGCTGCTCGCCGGTCTCCGCGGCGTACAAGGCCGGCCACGACGTGGTCCGCCCCCAGAAGCCGGACACCATCGCCAAGTCCCTCGCCATCGGCAACCCGGCCGACGGCCCCTACGTCCTCGACATCGCGCGCCGCACCGGGGGCGCGGTGGAGGACGTCACGGACGAGCAGATCGTGGACGCGATCAAGCTGCTGGCGCGGACCGAGGGCATCTTCGCGGAGACCGCGGGCGGGGTGACGGTGGGCGTCACGAAGAAGCTCATCGAGGCGGGCGTGCTCGACCCGGCCCTGACGACCGTCGTGCTGAACACCGGTGACGGCCTCAAGACGCTCGACGCGGTGGCCGGCACCGGACTCACCGCGACGATCCGCCCCAGCCTGGAGTCGTTCCGCGAGGCCGGCCTCGGCTGACCGCCGCCCCCGCGCGCGGCCGGCCCGGCCGCGCGCACATCCCCCGCCCCTGGGGCCCGTACACCCGACCGGAGGTTCCTTCGTGAGCGTCAACGTCCGCATCCCGACCATCCTGCGCACCTACACCGGCGGCCGGGCCGAAGTGGCCGCCGAGGGCGCCACCCTGGCCGAGGTCATCGCCGACCTGGAGAAGAACCACACGGGGATCGCCGCACGCGTCCTGGACGACCAGGGCAGGCTGCGCCGCTTCGTGAACGTGTACGTGAACGACGACGACGTCCGCTTCGAGCAGGGGCTGGAGACGGCGACGCCCGACGGCGCCGGTGTCTCCATCATTCCGGCGGTCGCCGGAGGCTGACCGAATGACCGAACATTACCTTCGGTAATGCCGATCACCGAGAGTTCATCGAATTGCCCCCTCCGCGAGAGAACCGGAGGGGGCAATTCTGTGTGGTTGAGCGGGGTACAGTTGGGGAACGCGCCGCCGCCTCAGGGCGGCAGTCCTTGATTTCCACCGCCCGCCAGGACAAGAAGTAGCCAAAGTGTGCGGGTGTTACGCGGCTTATGCTCCTTTTGCCGGGCCCGACTTGACCTGAAGTCAGGGTAATTGTCCCCACATTCCCGACCGGTCGTGCCCGGAATTCTCGTCCGATTGACCTGTTGCAGACGGCAGTTGGGCAGATACATTCAGCCGCGGTCGACGCGTTCCGGCGCACGCCCCCGTCCGATGGGGGGTGAGGTCTGACCCGGATCCGCGAAGTGTGGATCTGTGCAAGGGCCAGTAATAGGGGAGTTAGGCATGGCTCAGGGCACCGTCAAGTGGTTCAACGCGGAGAAGGGGTACGGCTTCATCGCGGTCGACGGTGGTGCGGATGTTTTCGTCCACTACAGCGCGATCCAGATGGACGGGTACCGCACCCTGGAAGAGGGCCAGCGGGTCGATTTCGAGATCTCGCAGGGCCAGAAGGGGCCGCAGGCGGACATGGTCCGGCTGGCGACCGGCTGAAGCACGCGTCGACGAACAGCAGCGACGTACTTCTTCGAAGGGCCCGCACCTCCCGGGGTGCGGGTCCTTCGTCGTGTCCGGGGGCCGGTCGCGCGCTGTTCGCCCCCGGCTGAGCGCCCCGCCCGATCCCCGAAGCGCCTTGCACTCTCATGGGTCGAGTGCTAATCATTGCGTTAGCACTCTGAAGGTGAGAGTGACAACGAAGGACCGGGTCGGTGAGGCCCGCGGGCCAAGTGGGGCAAGGAACCACGCGGCCGGCGAGCCGTCCGTCGCGGGCGCGGGCGCGGTCCGAAGGAATCACCCCCAGTCCTGGAGGGACCACTTCACATGGCCAAGATCATCGCGTTCGACGAGGAGGCGCGGCGCGGCCTCGAGCGCGGCATGAACCAGCTCGCGGACGCCGTCAAGGTGACGCTCGGCCCCAAGGGCCGCAACGTCGTCCTCGAGAAGAAGTGGGGCGCCCCCACGATCACCAACGATGGTGTCTCCATCGCCAAGGAGATCGAGCTCGAGGACCCGTACGAGAAGATCGGCGCCGAGCTGGTCAAGGAAGTCGCCAAGAAGACGGACGACGTCGCCGGCGACGGTACGACCACCGCGACCGTGCTCGCCCAGGCCCTGGTCAAGGAGGGCCTGCGCAACGTAGCCGCCGGCGCCAACCCGATGGCCCTCAAGCGCGGTATCGAGAAGGCCGTCGAGGCCGTCTCCGCCGCCCTGCTGGAGCAGGCGAAGGACGTCGAGACCAAGGAGCAGATCGCCTCCACGGCCTCCATCTCCGCCGCCGACACCCAGATCGGCGAGCTCATCGCCGAGGCCATGGACAAGGTCGGCAAGGAAGGCGTCATCACCGTCGAGGAGTCCCAGACCTTCGGTCTGGAGCTGGAGCTCACCGAGGGTATGCGCTTCGACAAGGGCTACATCTCGGCGTACTTCGCCACCGACATGGAGCGTATGGAGTCCGTCCTCGACGACCCGTACATCCTGATCGCGAACTCCAAGATCGCCAACGTCAAGGACCTGCTCCCGCTCCTGGAGAAGGTCATGCAGTCGGGCAAGCCGCTGCTGATCATCGCCGAGGACGTCGAGGGCGAGGCCCTGTCCACGCTGGTCGTCAACAAGATCCGCGGCACCTTCAAGTCCGTCGCCGTCAAGGCCCCGGGCTTCGGCGACCGCCGCAAGGCGATGCTGAACGACATCGCCATCCTCACCGGCGGCGAGGTCATCTCCGAGGAGGTCGGTCTCAAGCTGGAGAACACCTCCCTGGACCTCCTGGGCAAGGCCCGCAAGGTCGTCATCACCAAGGACGAGACCACCATCGTCGACGGCTCCGGCTCCTCCGAGCAGGTCGCCGGCCGCGTGAACCAGATCCGCGCCGAGATCGAGAACAGCGACTCGGACTACGACCGCGAGAAGCTCCAGGAGCGCCTGGCCAAGCTCGCGGGCGGCGTCGCGGTCATCAAGGCCGGTGCCGCCACCGAGGTGGAGCTCAAGGAGCGCAAGCACCGCATCGAGGACGCCGTGCGCAACGCCAAGGCGGCCGTCGAGGAGGGCATCGTCGCCGGTGGCGGCGTGGCCCTGCTCCAGGCTTCCGGTGTCTTCGAGAAGCTGGAGCTGGAGGGTGACGAGGCGACCGGCGCGGCCGCCGTCAAGCTCGCCCTGGAGGCCCCGCTGAAGCAGATCGCCGTCAACGCCGGCCTTGAGGGCGGCGTCGTGGTGGAGAAGGTCCGCAACCTCACCCCGGGCCACGGCCTGAACGCCGCGACCGGTGAGTACGTCGACCTGGTCGGCGAGGGCATCATCGACCCGGCGAAGGTGACGCGCTCCGCGCTGCAGAACGCCGCGTCGATCGCCGCGCTCTTCCTCACCACCGAGGCCGTCATCGCCGACAAGCCGGAGAAGGCCGCCGCGCCGGCCGGCGGCGGCATGCCGGGCGGTGACATGGACTTCTGATCGACCTGACGGTTGATCACGTCCTCACCGAGGGCGGCACCCCCAGCTTCGGCGGGGGGTGCCGCCCTCGGGCTTTTCGGGGACTCCGGGCCCGGCTCAAATCTTGATCAGAAGCGTGGCGGGGGCGGCGTACGGGCCGGTAACTTCGAGTGACTGTTCCGCCACCGACCGAGGCGGAATCCGCCATCGGGGAGACCAAGTGCGCAGTTCCGCCCGCAAGTTCACCGCCGTCGCCGCCGCATCGGCCGTCCTCGCGGGCGTGCTGACGGGGCTGACCGCCGAGGCCGCGTCGGCGCGGCCGGACTGCGCGGACATCTCGCGCAGGACGTACACCGAGATGGCCTCCTCCTGGTACAAGGTGGTCGCGTCGGGAACGATCGACAACCGGGACAGCCCGGCCCTCGTGCGCGACTCCGCCGTCGCCGCGGAAGGCGCCCGTCTGAAGGGCGAGGTCTCGGGGGAGATCGGCGGCTCGCTCGGTCGGGCAGTGGCGGAGATCAACGCCATGGGGCCGGTGACGGTCGAGGCCGAGGCGTCCTTCCCGAAGGGCTGGAGCAAGCCCCTCACGGTGCCCGCGGGCGAGCGGCTGAGCTACCGGGTCGGCATCAAGCAGCGGACGTACCAGGTGCAGGTCACCCGCCAGTTCAGCTCGTGCGTGGTCGTCGACTCCTGGGCCGAGGTGACCGTCCCGGACCGCACCGTCGCGGTGGCCCGCCGGTCCCGCTAGTGGCGGGCGCGCCCGCCACGCGTGCCCCCGGGGGCGCGCGTGGCGGGAGTGGTGGGTGAGGTCACAGCGGGAATCGGTGGGGGCGTGCGGGCGTTTGGTTCAGTGAGTGCAACAATGCATGTGCACATACCAGACGGTTCGCGCCTGGTGCCTGCCCGATTCCGAGGAGTCCTCCCCGTGACCGTCAGCGAGTCCGCCGCCTCCCGTGCGGCCCGGATCCTGTCCCGGCCGGCCGTCATCAACGGCCTCACCGTCCCCAACCGCATCGCGATGGCGCCGATGACGCGCATGTTCTCCCCGGGCGGCGTCCCCGGCGCGGACGTGGCGTCGTACTACTCCCGCCGGGCCGCCGCCGGGGTGGGCCTCATCGTCACCGAGGGGACCTACGTCGGGCACGAGTCCGCCGGGCAGAGCGACCGGGTGCCCCGCTTCCACGGCGAGGAGCAGCTGACGGGCTGGGCGAAGGCCGCCGAGGCGGTGCACGCGGCGGGCGGCACGATCGTCCCGCAGCTGTGGCACATCGGCATGGTGCGCGAGCAGGGCCAGCCGCCCTTCGCGGACGCCCCCGCCGTCGGCCCCTCCGGGCTGCGCATCGGCGAGGAGGAGGCCACCGGCCGGGCGATGACCCGCGCCGACCTCGACGACGTCGTCGGCGCCTTCGCGCGGGCCGCCGCGGACGCCGAGCGCATCGGCTTCGACGGGGTCGAGATCCACGGCGCGCACGGCTACCTCGTCGACCAGTTCCTGTGGTCCGGCACCAACCGCCGTACGGACGCCTACGGCGGCGACCCGGTCGCCCGGACCCGGTTCGGCGCCGAGATCGTGGCCGCGGTGCGCGAGGCGGTCTCGCCCTCGTTCCCGGTGATCTTCCGCTACTCGCAGTGGAAGCAGGGGGCCTACGACGCCCGTCTCGCCGAGACCCCCGAGGAGCTGGAGGCCATCCTGACCCCGCTCGCCGCGGCCGGCGTCGACGCCTTCCACGCCTCCACCCGCCGCTACTGGATTCCGGAGTTCGACGGCTCGGACCTCAACCTCGCGGGCTGGACGAAGAAGCTGACGGGCCGGCCCGTCATCACCGTCGGCTCGGTCGGCCTCGACGGCGAGTTCCTCGGCGCCTTCGCCGGGGAGGGCTCCCCGACCAAGGGCATCGACGACCTGCTGGACGCCCTGGAGCGCGACGAGTTCGACATGGTGGCCGTCGGACGCGCCCTGCTCCAGGACCCGCAGTGGGCGGCGAAGGTGCTCGCGGGCCGGTTCGAGGAGCTGGCGCCCTACGACGCGGCCTCGCTGAAGACCCTGAGCTGAGCGCGTCCGGCCGGTCAGGCCCCCGTCCCGCCGGGCGGGGGCCTGACCTCTGTCATTTGAGTAAGTCAATCAACTGACTTAAGGTTGCCTCGGTCAATTACGCGTGCGTGTGCACGCCCGTACGCCGACGGAGGCACTTCCATGTCCCACGCCCCTGCACCTCCCGCCTCGGACGGGGGAGCCCTGCCGCGGTCGAACGCCGTGGTGGCGGTGCTGGCCTTCGCCGGGATCGTCGTCTCGCTGATGCAGACGCTGGTCATCCCGATCGTCCCGGAACTGCCGAAGCTGCTGGACGCCCCCGCGTCCGACACCGCCTGGGCGGTCACCGCGACCCTGCTCGCCGCCGCCGTCGCCACACCCGTCATGGGCCGGCTCGGCGACATGTACGGCAAGCGCCGGATGCTGCTGGTCAGCGTCGTCATGCTGATCGGCGGCTCCGTCGTCTGCGCGCTCAGCGACTCCCTCATACCGATGATCGCCGGACGGGTCCTCCAGGGCCTGGCCTCGGGTGTGATCCCGCTCGGCATCAGCATCATGCGCGACGAACTGCCCGCCGACCGGCTCGGCTCGGCCACCGCCCTGATGAGCGCCTCCCTCGGCATCGGCGGCGCCCTCGGCCTGCCCGCCGCCGCCGTCATCGCCGACAACTTCGACTGGCACGTCCTGTTCTGGACGTCGGCCGTGATGGGCGTGCTCGCCCTCGTCTGCGTGGTGCTGTTCGTGCCCGAGTCCGCGGTGCGCACCGGCGGGCGCTTCGACCTGGTCGGCGCCGTGGGCCTGGCGGCCGGCCTGGTCTGCCTGCTCCTCGCGATCTCCAAGGGCGCCGACTGGGGCTGGACCGGCGGCACCACCCTCGGCCTGTTCGCGGCGGCCGTGCTGATCCTGCTCGCCTGGGGCTGGTGGGAACTGCGCACCGGCGAGCCGCTGGTCGACCTGCGCACCACCGCCCGCCGCCAGGTGCTGGTCACGAACCTGGCCTCGATCGCGGTCGGCTTCGCCATGTTCGCGATGAGCCTGGTCCTCCCGCAGCTCCTCCAGCTCCCCGCCCAGACCGGCTACGGCCTCGGCAAGTCGATGCTGGTCGCGGGCCTGTGCCTGGCGCCCTCCGGCCTGGTCATGATGGCCACGGCCCCGGTGTCGGCGGCCGTCTCCCGGGCCCGGGGCCCGAAGGTCACGCTGATGATCGGCGTCCTGATCGTCGCCGTCGGCTACGGTCTCAACATCGTCCTGATGTCCCAGGTCTGGCACTTCATCCTGATCGCCTGCATCATCGGCGCGGGCATCGGCTTCGCCTACGGCTCCATGCCGGCCCTCATCATGGGCGCCGTGCCGCCCTCGGAGACGGCCGCCGCCAACAGCCTCAACACGCTGATGCGCTCCCTGGGCACCTCCACCGCCAGCGCCGTCGCCGGGGTGATCCTCGCCCAGATGACGACGGACCTCGGCGGGTACGCCCTCCCCTCCGAGAACGCCTTCAAGGTGGTCCTCGCGGTGGGCGCCGGGGCCGCTCTGCTGGCCTTCGTGGTCGCCGCCTTCATCCCGCGCCACGTCGCCGCGTCCCCGGTCGGCGCACCCGTGGCCGGTCCCGCCGCCGAGCCCGCGGGCGTGAAGTCCTAGCGCCTGCCGCGGCACCGGCGTCCAGCGGACAGGCCGGGGTGCCCGGCTACAGATTGCCCAGCGGCTCGATGTCGACCTTCACCGGGGTGCCCCAGACGCGCAGCACCTCGTAGTCGGTGAACTCGTGCACGAGCCGGTAGGCCGCCGCGGGCCGCGGGCCGCGCCGCTGGGCGGCGAGATACAGCTCCGCCTCCCGGCGGTCGCGGCGCGGGGTGCCGCACAACTGCCACTCCTGCCCGTTCCACAGCTCCGGCAGCCAGCGCTGCTGGGGCTGCGGACGGTCACCCCGTACGCCGTACCGCGACGGCGCCGACTGCTCGGGACCCCGCGGCACCGCCGGGGCCGTGCCGTTGTACTCGGAGCGGCGCGCGGCCCTGCGCCGCGTCTCGCACAGCAGGCACAGATCGGGTGCCGCCGGGTCCACCGGGCCGCCCGGGTGCTCCGGGCAGCGGGTGGCCGGGGCGGCCGAGCCGACGCTCTCGTCGAGCAGGTCGAGCGCCCGGCGCAGATCCGCCCTGACCTCGTGCAGCCTCGCGTCCGGGGTGTCGGAGGTCAGGGCGTCGCCGTGCTCGCCGACCAGGCGGAGAGCACGGCCCAGTGCCGTCAGTTGCGCGTGGTTCATAAGGCCCAGTCTGTGCAGTGCGGGCCCGATTCGCCAAGGCTCAGCCCATGGACTTCGCCCCGTCCAGGGACTCCCGGATGATGTCGGCGTGCCCGGCGTGCTGAGCGGTCTCCGCGATCAGGTGCAGCAGCACCCTGCGCGCCGACCAGCGCGCGCCCGGCTCGAACCACGGGGCCTGCGGCAGCGGGTGCGAGGCGTTGAGGTCGGGCAGGCCCGCGACCAGCTCGTCGGTCCGCCGCGCCACCTCCTCGTACTCCGCGAGCACGCCCTCCAGCGTCTCGCCGGGCAGCATCCGGAACCCGTCCGTACGCGCGGCGAAGTCGGCCTCGGTCATCTCCGACGCGTCCTTCATCGCGGCCGGGCCCCGCTCGATGAACTCCGCCCAGCCGCGCTCCGTCGACGCCACGTGCTTGATCAGCCCGCCGAGGCACAGCTCGCTGGCGGTGCTGCGCCTGCCCGCCTGCTCGTCGGTGAGGTCCCGCACGGTGAAGCGGAGGAAGTGCCGGTGCTTGGCGAGCGTCTGGAGGAGATCGGTGCGCTCGTCGGTGCTGCTGTCGTGCTTGGTGTCGGTCATGGGACCACCGTAGGAGCGGGGTAGGTCAGATCCTGACCGCATTCACGAAGGCGGACCATGGTTCCGCGCCGAAGACGAGGGCGGGGCCCTGGGGGGTCTTGGAGTCGCGGACGGGGACGGCCGGGAGGAAGTCCCTGGTGTATTCGAGGCAGTTGCCGCCCCCGCCGCCGCTGTAGCTCGACTTGTGCCAGTCCGCCGCGCTCAGTTCGTGATCAGGGATGCTCTTCATAAGAGTAATCCTGCGCCAACGCGTCGAGCAGGGCCAGCGACTGTGCGGGCGCGAGCGCGCAGGCGGTGAGCAGTTGGTAGGTGAACCTCACCTGCGCGACCGTCGCCGGGTCGTCCTCCAGCCGTCCGGTGCGGATTCCCTCGAAGTACGCGAGCGGCGGGGCGGCCTCGAACTCCATCAGTTTGACGGGGCCCTCCATGGCCGCATGAGCCCCGGACTCGAACGGGAGCACCTGCACGATGACCCTGTTCCGGCGGGCCAGGGACGCGAGGTGACGCAGGGCGTCGGCCATCACGGCCCGGCCGCCGGTAGGACGGCGCAACGCGGCCTCATCGAGAACTGCCCACAACAAGGGCCTTGTCGGGTGGTCGAGCAGGCGGGTCCGGGCCATCCTCCCCTCCACCCAGTCCTCGATGACGGCTTCGGGCGCCGTCGGGTCGAACGCCCGGTTCACGGCCCGCGCGTACGCGTCCGTCTGGAGCAGTCCGGGGATCAGCAGGGGCGCGTACTCGCGGATGGCCGTCGCCTCCGCTTCCGCCTCGGCCGCCTCGGCGAAGTGCTCGGGATAACGGGACTTGTGGGACGCGTGGCAGTTGCGTGCGAAGAAGCCGTCCGTGCCCAGCACTTCGTCGAGCATCGGAGCCAGGTCGGGCCGCAGTCGTCTGGTGCCGGCCTCCAACTGGCCGATGAACGTGCCGCTGACGAACAGCCGCATGCCCAGCGCCTCCTGGCTGAGGCCCTTCCTTTCGCGCACATGGCGCAGCTCGGCCCCCAGCAGGGCACGGGGCGACGACGACGGGTCGAGGTCCTTGGGTCCCGGCACGACAACTCCCCCGATCGAACAACACGCCTGTTGGAATCTCCGGTATGGCCAGGTTAGAGCCCCGTCCGCCACTCTGTGTCGCGAACGATGAACTCTGAGTGGAGAGGTGGAGCAGCGTGCGGTCGACCGAGGAAGTCGTGGCGTCCCTGCGTGAGGCCCTGGGAGATGTCGGTGTCGTCCTGCCCTCGTTGTGCGTGGACCCGGTGACCGGTGCCGGGAAGGAGCCGTTCGCCCTGGTGCAGCTCGGGCGCTGCAACCTGCGTACGGCGGAGCGGCTGGTGGCCGCCCTGCGCGGGGAGGAGGGGACGCGCCCCTAGAGGCGGACGGCGCGGACGGCGCGGACGGTCAGCGGGCCGCGTTCTTCAGGGCGGCCCGCAGATGACCGTCGGCGCCGGACAGCAGCTTGGCCGCGGTGGGGCCGTCCACGTCCGCGAGCAGCATGAGGATCGCCGTCTTGGCCTCGCCGTCCGCCGCGGTCAGGGCCCGGTCGACGGCGTCCTCGTCCGCGTCGGTGGCGAGGGCGACGATACGGCGGGAGCGGGCGCGCAGCTTGTCGTTGGAGGCGCGGACGTCGACCATCAGGTTCCCGTACGTCTTGCCGAGCCGGATCATCGTGATCGTCGACAGCATGTTGAGCACCAGCTTCTGCGCCGTGCCCGCCTTCAGGCGCGTCGAGCCGGTCAGCAGTTCGGGGCCCACCACGACCTCGATGCCGTGCTCGGCGGCGGCGGCGAGGGCGCTGCCGGGGTTGCAGGACAGCCCGACCGTCAACGCGCCCGCCGCACGGGCGTGGCGGACCGCGCCGACGGCGTACGGGGTGCGCCCGGACGCGGAGACGCCGACCACCGTGTCCTGCGGGGTGAGCGTGAGGGCGTCGAGGTCGGCGCGGGCCAGCGCGGCGGAGTCCTCGGCCCCCTCCACCGAGGTGACCACCGCCTCCGGGCCGCCCGCGACGAGGCCGACGACCTGGCCGGGGTCGGTGGCGAAGGTGGGCGGGCACTCGGCGGCGTCGAGGACCCCGAGGCGCCCGGCGGTGCCCGCGCCCGCGTAGATCAGGCGCCCGCCGCGGGCCATCCGCGCCGCTACGGCGTCGACGGCGGCGGCGATCTCCGGCAGACGGGCGGCGACGGCGGAGGGCACGAAGGCGTCCTCGCCGTTCATCAGGCGGGCGAGGTCGAGGGTCGGCAACTGGTCGATCTCGGCGAGCTCGGGCCGGAACGCCTCGGTGGTCAGGGTGTCCAACTCGGCGCGCAGGTCACGGGGGGCGGATGCAGAGGTCATGAAGGGGGCTGCTCTCTCCGG
>NZ_AGBF01000015.1 GCF_000225525.1 Streptomyces zinciresistens K42
CTCCGGACGCGCGGCCGGCACACCCGCGCGGGCGGCGAGGGTGAGGGAGAGCCGGGCGGCGACGGCCGAGACCACCGCGGCCAGCGCGCCCCGGGCCCAGGAGCCGTCGTAGAGCTGAGCGAGCGCGGCGGTCTGGGCGAACAGCACGAGGACCAGCGTGATGACGCCGAACGGCCCGACGTCCGACTGCTTCATGATCCGCAGGGCGTCCTCGGCAGGCTTGCCGCTGCCGAGTCCGTCCGCGGTGTCGGCGAGCCCGTCGAGATGGAGTCCGCGGGTGAGCACGGCGCCCGCGGCGGTGCCCGCGACGGCCGCGAGCAGCGAACCGGCGCCCAGGAACAGCAGCGTCAGCGAGACGGCGGCGGCGGCGCAGCCCAGCACCAGCCCCACCAGCGGGGCGCACAGCATCCCGC
This sequence comes from Streptomyces zinciresistens K42, assembly GCF_000225525.1. Taxonomy (GTDB): domain Bacteria; phylum Actinomycetota; class Actinomycetes; order Streptomycetales; family Streptomycetaceae; genus Streptomyces; species Streptomyces zinciresistens. The sequence goes on from NZ_AGBF01000015.1 coordinate 414, forward strand.
CGCGCGCCGCCTCCCGGTCCCAGCGGCTCACCCCGACGGGCAGCACGCTCAGGGTCCCGAAGGCGAAGCGCAGACCGTGCGGGGACGGCGAGGTCGTGGACACGCCCGCACCCTAGCCCGGACGCGGGTCCCGCCGGGCAGCCCGCCCCGCTCCCGGACACACTGGGAACATGGGTGACTGGTGGCAGCGCAACATCATCGAACCGGGCAAACTGCCCCTGCTGCTCGCCCTGACCGCCTTCGTCGTCACCTTCGTGGTGACCCGGGTCATCACCCGTCTCATCCGCGCGGGCAAGGGCCCGTTCCGCAACATCGAGACCGGCTCGGTCCACATCCACCACGTCGTCCCCGGCGTCGTCCTCACCGTCGTCGGCGGCTTCTGCGCGGTAGCCGGCGGGCTGCACGGCTTCGGTTCGTACGCGGCCGCCGTGGTCTTCGGGATCGGCGCGGGACTGGTGATGGACGAGTTCGCGCTGATCCTGCACCTGGACGACGTGTACTGGACCGAGGACGGCCGCAAGAGCGTCGAGGTGGTCGTGCTGACCGTGGCCCTGGCCGGTCTGCTCCTCCTCGGCTTCGCGCCCTTCGGCGTCAACGGCCTGGACTCCCAGGAGGCGCAGAACCGCGGCACGGTGACCAGTACCATCGCGGGGAACCTCGTGCTGGTCCTGATCGCCCTGTTCAAGGGCAAGGCGCGGATCGCGCTGTTCGGGGTGATCGTGCCGTTCGTCGCCCTGTTCGGCGCGGTCCGGCTGGCCCGCCCGGCGTCGCCCTGGGCCAAGCGCTTCTACCGCCGCCGCCCGCGCGCCCGCGCCAGGGCGGCCCTGCGCGCCTACCACCACGACCGGCGCTGGGCGGGCCCCGGCCGGAAGTTTCAGGACTGGATCGGCGGCGCCCCCGACGCCGGACCGGAACGGGCCCTGGAACGCCGCTGACGCACCGCCGCCACCGCGCACAGCGCCACCGCCGCCGCGACGGCCGCCACGTGCTCCCGGCCCGCCAGGTCGTCCTCCAGCGCGACCTCGGGCCGTCGCCGCGATCACCGTGCCCGCCGTGGCGTACGCCCCGTAGCGCCGGCCGACGAACACGGCGAGGCCCACGACCGCCGTTCAGGGCGGGCACGAACAGCGACAGGGCGTGCGCGGGGCCGCTCGCGCGGCGGCGGCTGCGGGCCGTGCCGATGATCAGCAGGTCCGGGTCCGTGCGGGTTCGCGCCGGCGGGTGAGGCGTCCGCCGCGCGCGGGGCCGGGCCGCCCCGCTACCCGGCCGCGGGAGCGTCCGGCTCCTGCGCCCCCTGCGCCCCCTGCGCGTCCTGCGGCTCCCCGGGCTCGGCGGGGTGCTCCGGCAGCTCCGCCGACAGGGCCGCCGCCGCCCGCACCAGCGGCAGGGCCAGCAGGCCGCCCAGGCCCTCGCCCACCCGGACACCCTGGTCGAGCAGGGGTTCCATGGCCATCCGGTCCAGGGCCTTGGCCTGACCGGGCTCCCCGCTGTCGTGCGCGGCCAGCCACCAGTCCGGCGCCCGGAACGCGATCCGCTGGCCCACCAGCGCACAGGCGGCGGCCACCACACCGTCGAGCACGACCGGCATCTTGCGCACCGCGCTCTGCAGCAGGAACCCGGTCATCGCCGCGAGGTCCGCCCCGCCCACCGCCGCCAGCAGCTGCACCTGGTCCCCGAGCACCGGCCGGGCCCGGCGCAGCGCGTCCCGGATCGCCGCGCACTTGCGCATCCACGTCAGGTCGTCGACGGCGAGCCCGCCGCGCCCCGTCACCACGGACGCGTCCGTTCCGCACAGCGCGGCGACCAGCACCCCGGCCGCCGTGGTCCCGCCGACGCTCACGTCGCCCAGCACCACCAGATCCGTCCCGGAGTCGGCCTCCTCGTCGGCCACCGCCACCCCGGCCAGGAAGGCCGCCTCGGCCTCCTGCCGGGTCAGGGCGTCCTCGACGTCGATACGGCCGCTGCCGCGCCGCACCCGGTGGCGGACCACGTCCGCGGGCAGTGTCCCGGGGTCGCAGTCCAGCGCCATGTCGACGACGCGCACCGGCACCCCGAGCCGGCGCGCCAGCACCGACACCGGTCGGCCGCCCGCCAGGACCTCGCGCACCAGCTCCGCGGCGCTGCCCGCCGGCCGCGCCGACACGCCCAGCGCGGCGACCCCGTGGTCCCCGGCGAACAGCACGACCCGCGGCTGTTCGACCGGCCGCACCGGTACCGCGGCCTGCGCCGCCGCCAGCCACTCACCCAGTTCGTCGAGGCGCCCCAGCGCCCCCGGCGGCACGATCTGCCGTTCCCGGCGGGTCTCGGCGTCCCGCCGCACCCCTCCGTCGGGGCGCTCGATCAGATCGGAGAAGTCGTCGACATCAAGCGAGCTCATTCGCCGAACAGTACTCACCGGCACCGGTCCGGCGGCACGCGCCCCGGCGCCGCCCCCGGCCCGCCACGTCCCCTCGGTACCGACGTGCCGTCGTTGCACCCGGCACCCTCATCCCATACGTTCCGTTTTGCAGTGGATTGTCAGGGCATGCTCGCACCGTTCCCCGTCCGTTCCCGCACCCCGCCCACCCCCGCCGCCGTACGACCCCGCCGTACGACCCCCACGCACGGGAGCCGCCATGACCGCGACCGCACCGCCCGAACCCCCGGACACCGGCTGCGCGTTCACCCTCGCCGCCTGCCGCGAGCACACCTACGTCCCCCTGCATCTGCGGCTCACCCGGCGCGGCCCGCGCCGCCTGAGAGCCGCGGCCCGCGCCGCGCTCTCCATCCCGGAAACCCCAGGACTCCCAGGACTCCCAGGACTCCCCGAACCGGAGAGCTGGCTGGACGTCGGGACCGGCTACGGCCGCTTCCCCGAGTCCGCCAAGGACGTCTTCCCGTACACCTCCTTCGACGGGCTGGACCTCACCCACCGGGTGCTGCACGCGCGCGTGGCCGAGCGGGTGGAGGAGGCCCACGTCGGCCCCCTCACCGACCCGCGCGTCGGCGCGCGGCTGCGCGGCCGGTACGACGTCGTCAGCATGTTCCGGCATCTGGAGCACACCCCCGACCCGCGCGGGGAACTGCGGGCCGCCCTCGCGGCACTGCGGCCCGGCGGCCACCTCGTCCTCGAACTGCCCAACCCGCGCTGCGTGTTCGCCGCCCTGCTCGGCGGACTGTGGGTGCCGCACAGCCGGCCGGGCCATCTGCACCTGCTGCCCGTGGACGTCCTGTGCGCCGAACTCGCCGCCCTGGGCTGCACGGTCCTCTCCACCGACCACCGCGCCGCGCACATCCCCTACGACCTCGCCGCCGCGGTGTCCCTGACGCTCACCCGGCTGCTGCCCGCCCCGCTGGCCCGCGCCGGCGCCCCCCTGGTGGCCGCGGCCTGGGCGCTGGACCACCTGCTGGCCCCCCTCCTCGGCCGCACCCCCTTCTCCAACGCCTACCGCGTCGTCGCCCGCAAGGAGCCGGCCGGCCCGCCCTCAGCCGCGTAGCACCAGCGCCTGCCCCGCCACCAGCAGCAGCACGTGCTCGCACTGCTCGGCGAACGCGGCGTTCAGCCGCCCCAGTTCGTCGCGGTAGCGCCGCCCCGACGCCGTCGCCGGCACGATCCCCGACCCCACCTCGTTGGAGACGGCGACCACGGTCCGCCGGGTCTCGCGCACCGCCCGCGTCAGCTCCGCCACCCGCGTGCGCAGCGCCCGCTCCCCGCCGTCCGCCCACACCGCGTCGTCCCACGCGCCGACCGCGTCCATGGCGTCCGTCAGCCACAGCGACAGACAGTCGACGAGCAGCGGCGCCCCCTCGCCGGCCAGCAGCGGCACCAGGTCGCAGCTCTCCGTGGTGCGCCACGAACCGGGCCGCCGGTCCCGGTGCGCGGCGACCCGCGCCGCCCACTCGGTGTCCCCGCCGCGGGTACCGCCCGTCGCCACGTACAGCACGTCCGGGAAGGACTCCAGGCGCCGCTCCGCCTCCACCGACTTCCCCGACCGGGCGCCGCCCAGCACCAGGGTCCGCCGCGGCACGTCCGGCACGTCCTCGTACGCGCCGACCTCCAGGGTGCTCCCGTCGGGCACCGCCCGCGCGCCCGCCGCGGCCAGCCGCCGCCGCAACTCCGGTCCGGGCGGGGCGTCATGGTCCAGATGGACGGCGATCACCTCGGTCGCCGGACCGGCGGCCCCCACCGCCCGCAGCCTGGCCACGGCGTCCGGCCGCCCCACGACGTCGGCGACCACCATGTCGTACATCCCGGCGGTCCCCTCCGCCAGCCCGGCCGGCGCCCCGCCCGGCGGCAGGTACAGCAGCCGCTGCCCGTCCGGGCCGGTCACCGCGTACCCGGTGCCCGGCGCGTCCATCGCCACCGCCCGCACCCGGTGCCCCGTCAGCAGCGCCAACTCCCGCCCGTCCGGCACCCGGCCGGGCTGCGGCACACCCGCCGGCACCTCCACGGCCGGGCCGTTGTGCGGATGGGTCAGCAGCACCTGGCGCACGCCCCCCAGCGAACGGCCCGCGCGGGCCGCCGCGAACGCCGCCCCCGGGGTCAGGTCGAGCAGCAGCGCGCCGTCCACGAGCAACGAGGTCGCGGCGCGCGCCCCGTCCCCGAGCGCGCCGGCGCACACCGCGCAGGGACAGGCGGGGCGGGGAAGTCCCGCGGGGGCACCGGTGCCGAGCAGAGTCAGTTCCACGGAACCGATTTTCCCGTGTCCGCGCAGCTCTCGCCCTCCCCCACCCCCCACTTCGCTCATGCGGGGGCACCCGTCGGCACTAGGCTCAGGTCGGGAGCCGGACCTTGATCCGGACCTTGCTCTGCACGTGCTGACATCTGGGAGGCGTACATGGCGGCATGGACGTGGCGGTTCGAGAAGGCCGACGGGGCGGAGACCCCGCCCGCGGTGCAGCCCGAGGAGTTCACCACCCAGGGGGACGCCGAGTCCTGGATCGGGGAGCACTGGAAGGCCCTTCAGGAGGGCGGCGCGGACCAGGTGCGGCTCTTCGAGGACGCCACCGAGATCTACGGCCCGATGAGCCTGCACGCCGAGGGCTGAGCCGCGCGGGGGGCGAGGGCACCGCGCCCTCGCCCCGCCTCACTGCTCGCCGAGCGTCACATCGGCCTTCTTCTCGTCGCCGCCGCGGGTGTACGTCACCGTCGTGCGGTCGCCCGGCTGCTCACCGGCCAGCGCCTCGGCCAGCGAGGTGACGGTGGTGACGTCCGCGTCGCCCAGCCGGGTGATGATGTCGCCGGGCCGCAGTCCGCCCCTGTCGGCGGCCCCGCCGGCCTCCACCTTGACGACCGCCACGCCCACGGGCCGGGAAGCGTCGTCCACGACGGTCCGGCCGGTGATGCCGAGCGCCGCCCGGCCCGAGTCGGTGACCCGGCCGTCCCGCACGATCTGGTCGGCGATCCTGCGCACCGTCGACGCCGGGATCGCGAACCCGATGCCCGGCGCCGCCCCGCCGCCCACCTGCGGATCGACCGCGGCGAGCGTCGGGATGCCGATCACCGTGCCCTCCAGGTTCACCAGGGCGCCGCCGCTGTTGCCCGGGTTGATGGCCGCCGAGGTCTGCACCATGTTGGCGATCGTCGCGCCCGTGCCGCCGTCGCCCTCGGTGACGGTCCGTCCGGTCGCCGAGACGATGCCCTGCGTCACGCTGGAGGACAGCCCGAGCGGCGACCCCATCGCCAGCACGATCTGCCCGACCTCGACCTTCGGCGAGTCCCCGAAGTCCGCCGGCTTCAGCCCGTCCGGCACGTCGTCCAGCCTGACCACCGCGAGGTCCTGCTGCGGGTACGACGAGACGAGCCGCGCGGTGAGCTCCTTCTCGCTGTTCGCCGTCGTCACCCGGAAGGTCCGCTGCTCACCGACCACGTGCGCGTTCGTGACGATGTGTCCCCCGTCGTCGTAGACCACACCTGAGCCGAGGTCGCGCGCGCCCTGGATCTGCACCACCGACGGCAGGACGTCCTTGATCACCTTCAGGTAGTCGGACTGGAGGTCGTCGGCCGCCCGGACCGCCCGCGGCACACCGGCCTGCCGGGTCGCGTCCTGCTCCCCGCGCGCGGAGGAGCCTGCCGAACAGGCCGCCAGCGGTGCGGCGCACACGAGGGCGGCGAGAGCCGGGAGAACGGCGGAACGGCGAGCATCCATGCCCCGAGTCTCACCGCGGCGCGCGCCCGCGGCGCGCGCTGTTCACCCGAACGTAGTCGTCGCGCGCCCCGGCGGGCTCAGCCGCGCACACCGCACAGATGCAGCAGGGCGGCCACGCCGCGGTAGGGGTCCGCCTTCCCGGCGCGCTCCTCGGCGGCCAGCAGCGGCTCCGGATCGGCCGGGACCTCCGCGTCGTCGGCCGCGGTGTCGGTGAACACCCGCACCCCGTACCAGGCGTGCAGCGGCGCCCCGATCCCGGCGAGCGTCGCGGTCAGGTCCGCGAGCCGGTCCGCGCGGACGTCGAGCCCCAGCCGGTTGCGGTACGCGGTGGAGTCGAAGGCGGCCAGCGCCCCCGCCCAGTCACCGCCCAGCCCCGGCCGCAGCGCCAGCGCGTCGGCGTTGCGCACGAGCAGGGAGAGCAGCCCGCCCGGCGCGATCATCCGGGCCAGCCCGGCCAGCAGCGGATCGGGCTCCTCGACGTACATCAGCACACCGTGGCACAGCACCACGTCGAAGCTGCCCGGCAGGAAGTGCACGCCGGTGTCGCGGCCGTCGCTCTCGACGAGCCGCACCCGCTCGCGGATGCCCTCCGGCTCACCGGCCAGCCGCTCACGCGCCGCGGCGATCATCGTCGCGTCCTGCTCGACACCGGTGACCTGGTGTCCGGCCCGAGCCAGGCGCAGCGCCTGGGTGCCCTGGCCCATCCCCACGTCGAGCACGCGAAGCCGCCGCCCGACCGGGAACCGCCCGGCTATCTGCTCGTCGAGCTGCCGGGCCACCAGCTCCTGCCGTACGACCTCACGCAGCCCGCCCAGCCTGTTCAGCCAGACCTCGGCCGCGCCCCCGGAGAACGCGGCTGCGCTCAGGGCCGCTCTCCGCGCTTGACCTGCGGCTTGGGCAGCCGGAGCCGGCGCATCTGGAGCGAGCGCATCAGGGAGTACGCGACGGCACCGCGGCGGTTGTCGTCGGGGAAGCGCTCGGCGAGCCGCTTCTTCAGCCGGAAGGCCGTGACGAACGAGTCCAGCACGATCAGCACGATCACGACCAGCCACAGCAGCAGAGCGATGTTCTGCAGGGCGGGGACCTGCACCATGCTCAGCACGAGGATGACCACGGCCATCGGCAGGAAGAACTCCGCGATGTTGAAGCGCGAGTCGATGAAGTCGCGCGCGAACCTGCGGACCGGGCCCTTGTCGCGGGCGGGCAGGTAGCGCTCGTCGCCGCTGGCCAGCGCCTGGCGCTGCCGCTCCATGGCGGCGCGGCGGTCCGCGCGCTGCCGCTTGGCGGCGTCCTTGCGCGTCATCGTGGTGTTGGCCACACTGCGGCGCTGCGACTGGGCCGCACTGCGCTTGGGCGTGGGGCGGCCCTTCGGGGCCTCGGGATGGCGGGTCTGAGTGGAGTCGGTCACCGGCGCCTTGTCGGCGTCCTGGGCCTTCTCGTCCTTGGCACGGCTACGGAACACAAAACCCAAGGGTACGGGGTGCCGGGGGTTGGACCCCAGCCCCATGGGGAACGATCCGGCAACGCCAGTCGTCAGAGGGGGACAGAGGGGACGTCACGGACGTCCGCTCCGGCGGCCACGGGGGAGTCATGGGGGCGGCAGCGGGTGGACACCCGGGGGTCACCTACTCCTCACGCCGGAGCGGAAGCGTGCGCAGTCGTCCTTGGGGATGACCGCATCCGTCCCCGAACAGTGCGGTAATGGATGCAGGGCCCGTACTGTGGGTTCTGTCGCAGCAGCTGGAGCTGGAGTCCGTCAGAAGGGGGCGCGCGAAGCCCATGAGCGGTGTCATGAAGCGTATGGGGATGATCTTCCGCGCGAAGGCGAACAAGGCCCTTGACCGGGCCGAGGACCCGCGCGAGACCCTCGACTACTCGTATCAGAAGCAGCTTGAGCTGCTGCAGAAGGTGCGCCGCGGGGTGGCCGACGTGGCCACGTCCCGCAAGCGCCTGGAACTCCAGCTCAACCAGCTCCAGCAGCAGTCCTCGAAGCTGGAGGACCAGGGCCGCAAGGCGCTCGCGCTGGGCCGCGAGGACCTGGCCCGCGAGGCGCTCTCGCGCCGCGCCGCCCTCCAGCAGCAGGTGACGGACCTGGAGACACAGCACGCGACGCTCCAGGGTGAGGAGGAGAAGCTCACCCTCGCGGCCCAGCGCCTGCAGGCCAAGGTCGACGCCTTCCGCACCAAGAAGGAGACGATCAAGGCCACGTACACCGCGGCCCAGGCCCAGACCCGCATCGGCGAGGCGTTCTCCGGCATCTCCGAGGAGATGGGCGACGTCGGCCTCGCGATCCAGCGGGCCGAGGACAAGACCGCCCAGCTCCAGGCCCGCGCGGGAGCCATCGACGAACTGCTCGCCTCCGGCGCCCTGGACGACCAGTCCGGTATGCACAAGGACGACATCCAGGCCGAGCTGGACCGGCTCTCCGGTGGTACGGATGTAGAGCTGGAACTGCAGCGCATGAAGGCGGAGCTGGCGGGCGGCCCGTCGGCCGGCCAGCAGGCCATCGAGGGCGGTGAGCCCTCGCAGCAGCAGTCCCGGCAGCAGCCGCAGGACACCCCGCGCTTCGACAAGCAGTAGCCGAGGGCCGGGGCCCACGCCGAGGAGGCCGAGATGGGCGACATGATCGTCCGGATCATGGGTGAGGGGCAGGTGAAGCTGTCCGACAGCCACCTGCCCGTGCTGAACAGGCTCGACGACGAACTCCTCGCGGAGATGGAGAACGGCGACGGCCCCGGCTTCCGCGGCACCCTCGCCGCCCTCCTCGCCAAGGTGCGCGAGCTGGGCGCCCCGCTGCCCGACGACTCCCTGGAACCGTCCGAGCTGATCCTGCCGTCCCCGGACGCGACCCTGGAGGAGGTCCGGGAACTGCTCAGCGACGACGGGCTGATCCCGGGCTGAACGCGACGCCCCGGCCGCGGGACGGCACCGCCCCGGCCACGGACGCGAGTCCCTCCGGCCGCGGCACGGCAGGCGCCGTCCGCTGTTCGCAGGTGCCCGCCCGTGGGTGCGCCGGCCGTCGTACGGCGTCGGCGGCCCCGGCCGCGGGGCGGCGCGCGTTCCCGGCCCCGCGCCGACGCCGTACCGTACTCAGACGTGAGCACCACCCTGCAACGCGCCCGGCACCACCTCAAGGCGCACCCCCTGGCACTGGACACGGCGCTGGCCGTCGGCGTCCTCGTCTGCATGGTCGCCGGCTCGTTCGTGGACCCGCACGGCGAGGACGGCGTGACGTGGGGGCTGCGCACCCCGGACGCCCTCAGCCTGGTGCTGATGACGCTCGGCGCCGCCGCCCTGGCCTTCCGCCGGCTCGCCCCCCTGAAGGTGCTGGCCCTCACCGGCACCGTCTCCCTGGCCGAGTTCGTCACCGGCGAACCGCGCGCCCCCGTCGCGATGTCGGCGGTCATCGCCCTGTACACCGTCGCCGCCACCACCGACCGCACCACCACCCTGCGCGTCGGGCTGCTCACCGTCACCGTGCTGACCGGCGCCGCGATGCTCGCCGGCCCCCTGCCCTGGTACGCCCAGGAGAACCTGGCCGTCCTCGCCTGGACCGGCATCGGCGCCACGGCCGGCGACGCGGTCCGCAGCAGGCGCGCCTTCGTCGCCGCCATCCGCGAGCGCGCCGACCGCGCGGAGCGCACCCACGAGCAGGAGGCCCGCCGCCGCGTCGCCGAGGAGCGCCTGCGGATCGCCCGGGACCTGCACGACGTCGTCGCCCACCACATCGCCCTGGTCAACGTGCAGGCCGGCGTCGCCGCCCATGTCATGGACAAGCGCCCCGACCAGGCCAAGGAGGCCCTCGCCCACGTACGCGAGGCGGGCCGTTCGGCGCTGAACGAACTGCGCGCCACCGTCGGCCTGCTCCGCCAGTCCGGCGACCCCGAGGCGCCCACCGAACCCGCCCCCGGCCTCCACCGCCTCGACGAACTCGTCGGCACCTTCCACAGCGCCGGCCTGCCGGTCGAGGTCGCCCGCGCCGACCAGGACACCCCGCTCCCCGCCGCCGTGGACCTCGCCGCCTACCGGATCGTCCAGGAGGCCCTGACCAATGTGCGCAAGCACGCGGGCACCGCGGCAAGGGCCGAGGTCAGCGTCGTGCGGGTGGGCCCGAACATCGAGATCACCGTCCTGGACGACGGCTCCGGGGAGGACGCGGCGCTCGACGGCGGCGGCCACGGACTGGTCGGCATGCGCGAGCGGGTCACCGCGCTGAGCGGCACCCTCACCACCGGCCCCCGCTACGGCGGCGGCTTCCGCGTCCATGCGATCCTGCCGCTCAAGAGCGTTCCCCGCGCCGCCGGGGACGCCGTATGACCACGCCGGGGAACCCGGGCGGCCCCCGCGGCCGTTCCCACCTCACCGAGCCGTCCGCCCCGCGCTCCACCGAGGACCCCTCATGACCATCCGCGTCCTGCTCGCCGACGACCAGGCCCTGCTGCGCAGCGCGTTCCGCGTGCTGGTCGACTCCGAGCCCGACATGGAGGTCGTGGGCGAGGCGTCCGACGGCGCCGAGGCGGTCCGCCTCGCCCGCCAGGAGCGCGCCGACGTCGTCCTCATGGACATCCGCATGCCCGGCACCGACGGCCTCGCCGCCACCCGCATGATCAGCGCCGACCCCGCCCTCGCCCATGTGCGCGTGGTCATCCTGACCACCTTCGAGGTCGACGACTACGTGGTGCGCTCGCTGCACGCCGGGGCCTGCGGCTTCCTCGGCAAGGGCTCCGAACCCGACGAACTGCTCCACGCCATCAGGATCGCGGCCGGCGGCGAGGCCCTGCTGTCCCCGGCCGCCACCAAGGGTCTCATCGCCCGCTTCCTCGCCCAGGGCGGCAGCGGGGAGGACGCCGACCCGGCCCGCCCCGACCGGCTCGACGCCCTCACCGTCCGCGAACGCGAGGTCCTGGTGCAGGTCGCCCGCGGGTATTCCAACGACGAGATCGCCGAGCGGCTGGAGGTCAGCCCGCTCACCGTGAAGACCCACGTCAACCGGGCCATGTCCAAGCTCGGCGCCCGCGACCGCGCCCAACTCGTGGTCATCGCGTACGAGTCCGGGGTGGTACGTCCGAGGGTGGAGTGAGACCGCGGCGCGTACTGCGGCCGGAGTATGCGACGGATAAGGAAATGGACCTGGGGCCTAGGAAACGGGCCTCCGCCATGGCCCAAGGTGTAAGGGCGGACGCCGACCCGGTTGCCACACGGGCCCTGCCCCGTCCGCCGCCCATTTCTGCCGCTCAGGGAGAGACCCTCACCCATGTCCTGGCTGTCCAGATTCAGCCTCGCCCAGCGTGCCTTGATCGGCCTTGTCTCGATCATCGCGCTGGTCTTCGGGGCGATCGCGATACCCCAGCTCAAGCAGCAACTGCTGCCCACCATCGAACTGCCCATGGTGTCCGTGCTCGCCCCCTACCCGGGCGCCGCGCCCGACGTGGTGGAGAAGCAGGTCGTCCAGCCCATCGAGGACAACCTCCGGGCCGTCGACGCGATCACCGGCGTCACCTCCACGGCCAGCGAGGGCAACGCCCTGATCATGGCGTCCTTCGACTTCGGCACGGACTCCCAGCAGCTCGTCGCCGACGTCCAGCAGGCCGTCAACCGGGCGCGCGTGCAGCTCCCGGAAACCGTCGAACCGCAGGTCGTCGCCGGTTCCACGGACGACATCCCGACCGTCGTCCTCGCCGTCACCTCCGGCCAGGACCAGCAGGCCCTCTCCGCCCGGATCGACCGGACGCTGGTGCCGTCCCTCAAGGAGATCGACGGCGTCGGCCAGGTCACCGTCAGCGGCGTGCGCGACCTCCAGGTCACCGTCACGCCCGACGACACCGCGCTGGCCAAGGCCGGTCTGACCGCGGCCGACCTGTCCCGGGCCCTCCAGGCGGGCGGCGCCACCGTCCCGGCCGGCTCCTTCGACGAGGGCGGCAGCAACCGCACGGTCCAGGTCGGCGGCGGCTACACCTCGCTGCGGCAGATCCAGGACCTGATGGTCGCCGGACAGACACCCGGCAAGAAGGCGGCCCGCCTCGGGGACGTCGCCGAGGTCCGGCAGGAGCAGGCCGCGGCCGACTCCCTGACCCGCACCGGCGGCAAGCCGTCCCTCGCGGTCGAGGTCACCATGGACCGCGAGGGCAGCGCGGTCACCATCTCCGACGCCGTGCAGGACAAGCTCAGCGGGCTGCGCGAGGACCTCGGCTCCGGCGCGACGCTCACCGTGGTCAGCGACCAGGGCCCGGCGGTCAAGCAGTCCATCGACGGCCTCACCACCGAGGGCGCGCTCGGCCTGGTCTTCGCGGTCCTGGTCATCCTCGTGTTCCTCGCGTCGATCCGCTCGACGCTGGTCACCGCGGTCTCCATCCCGCTGTCGGTCGTCCTCGCCCTGATCGTCCTGTGGACGCGCGACCTCTCCCTCAACATGCTGACGCTCGGCGCGCTCACCATCGCCATCGGCCGGGTCGTCGACGACTCGATCGTGGTCCTGGAGAACATCAAGCGCCATCTCGGCTACGGCGAGGAGCGCCACGACGCGATCCTCAAGGCGGTCCGCGAGGTCGCCGGGGCGGTGACGTCGTCCACACTCACCACGGTCGCCGTCTTCCTGCCGATCGGCCTGGTCGGCGGCATGGTGGGCCAGCTGTTCGGCTCCTTCAGCCTGACGGTGACGGCGGCGCTGCTCGCCTCGCTCATCGTCTCGCTGACGGTCGTGCCGGTGCTGTCCTTCTGGTTCCTGCGCCCCCCGAAGGGCACCCCCGAGGACGCCGAGGAGGCCCGCCGCGCCGCCGAGGAGAAGGAGGCGAAGAGCAGGCTCCAGCGCCTCTACGTGCCCGTTCTGCGGTTCGCCACGCGGCGCAGGCTGACCAGCGTGCTGCTGGCCGCCGTGATCCTGCTCGGCACGTTCGGCATGGCCCCGCTGCTGAAGACGAACTTCTTCGACCAGGGCGAGCAGAAGGTCCTCAGCGTCAAGCAGGAGCTGGCACCCGGCACCAGCCTGACGGCCACGGACGAACAGGCCCGGCGCGTCGAGCGGCTGCTCGCCGGCACCGACGGTGTCAAGGACTACCAGGTCACCATCGGCTCGTCCGGCTTCATGGCGGCCTTCGGCGGCGGCACCGACACCAACCAGGCGTCGTACCAGGTGATGCTGGAGGACTCCGCGTCCTTCACGGACGTGCAGGACCGCATCAAGGCCGGGCTGAAGAAGCTCGACGGCATCGGCACCACCACGATCGCCGGCGGCGACGGATTCGGCTCCCAGGACCTCAGCGTCGTCGTGAAGGCGGCCGACAGCGAGGTGCTGCGCACCGCCGCCGAGCAGGTCCGCGGCGCGGTGGCGGGTCTGAACGACGTCTCCGACGTCACCAGCGACCTCGCGCAGAGCGTGCCGCGGATCTCGGTGAAGGCCAACGACAAGGCGGCCGCGGCCGGCTTCGACCAGCAGACGCTCGGCATGGCGGTGGCCCAGGCCGTCCGCGGCAACACCGCGGCCAAGGCGATCCTCGGCGACACCGAGCGGGACGTCGTCATCAAGGCGGCCGAGCCGGCGAAGACCCTCAAGCAGCTGCGCGACCTGGCCTTCGGCCCGGTGAAGCTCGGTGACATCGCCGACGTGAAGCTGGTGGACGGCCCGGTCTCCATGACCCGTATCGACGGCCAGCGCGCCGCCACGATCACGGCGAAGCCGACCGGTGACAACACCGGCGCGGTCAGCGCCGACCTCCAGTCCAAGATCGACGCGCTGAAGCTCCCGGCGGGTGCGACGGCCGAGATCGGCGGAGTCTCGCAGGACCAGGACGACGCGTTCGCCAGCCTGGGACTCGCGATGCTCGCGGCGATCGCGATCGTCTTCATGCTGCTGGTCGCGACCTTCCGCTCGCTGGTCCAGCCGCTGATCCTGCTCGTGTCGATCCCGTTCGCGGCGACCGGCGCGATCGGCCTCCTGCTGGCCACCGGCACCCCGATGGGCGTCCCGGCGATGATCGGCATGCTGATGCTGATCGGCATCGTGGTGACCAACGCGATCGTGCTGATCGACCTGATCAACCAGTACCGCTCGCAGGGGTACGGCGTCGTGGAGGCCGTCATCGAGGGCGGCCGGCACCGGCTGCGCCCGATCCTCATGACGGCACTGGCGACGATCTTCGCCCTGCTCCCGATGGCGCTCGGCGTCACCGGCGAGGGCGGCTTCATCGCCCAGCCGCTGGCCGTGGTCGTGATCGGCGGTCTGATCACCTCGACGCTGCTCACCCTGCTCCTGGTGCCGACGCTCTACTCGATGCTGGAACTCCGCAAGGAGCGCCGGGCCGAGAAGCGCGCGGCGAAGCGGGACGCGAAGGAGGGGCCGGCCGGGGAGTCCTCGGACACCTCGGCGGACGAGACGCACCCCGCCTCCGTCTGACCGCACACCCCGGCCCGGCCGGTTCCCGCACCGCGCCCAGCGGTGCGGGAACCGGCCGGGCCCGTTGCGTCGTCAGCTGTCCTGGAGCCGCCGAGGGCTCGCGGGGAAAGGACACGGGGCGGGCCGCCGAGCAAGGCACCCCGCAGCCGGCCGGCGGGAACGGACCGCTCGACCGTCCCGGAGCCGGCGGCACGGGCGCCGTCCACCGGGGCGGAGCGCGCTCCGGGCGCGAGGCCGCCGTCAAGGGACCCGTTCACCCTCGACCCCGCCCGCCCCGACCGGAAGCCCGTGCCGGGGTGAGCGAAGGGGGTGAGTGAGCGCGGGCGCGGGCGCGCGCCGTGCCCTACGCAGTGGCCGCGCGCCGTGCCCTACGGCAGCGCCAGCATCCGCTCCAGCGCGAGCTTCGCGAACGCCTCGGTCTCCTTGTCGACCTCGATCCGGTTGACCAGGGTGCCCTCGGCCAGGGACTCCAGGGTCCACACCAGGTGGGGCAGGTCGATGCGGTTCATGGTTGAGCAGAAGCAGACCGTCTTGTCGAGGAAGACGATCTCCTTGCCCTCCGGCGCGAAACGGTTCGCCAGCCGGCGGACCAGGTTCAGCTCGGTGCCGACGGCCCACTTGGAGCCGGCCGGGGCGGCCTCCAGGGCCTTGATGATGTACTCCGTCGAGCCGACCTGGTCGGCGGCGGCCACGACCTCGTGCCGGCACTCCGGGTGGACCAGGACGTTGACCCCCGGGATGCGCGCGCGCACGTCGTTCACCGAGTCCAGGCTGAAGCGGCCGTGCACGGAGCAGTGGCCGCGCCACAGGATCATCTTCGCCGCGCGCAGCTCGTCGGCGCTCAGCCCGCCGTTCGGCTTGTGCGGGTTGTAGACGACGCAGTCGTCGAGGGACATCCCCATGTCCCGGACCGCGGTGTTGCGCCCGAGGTGCTGGTCGGGCAGGAACAGCACCTTCTCGCCCTGTTCGAAGGCCCAGTCCAGGGCTCGCCGGGCGTTGGACGAGGTGCAGATGGTGCCGCCGTGCCTGCCGGTGAACGCCTTGATGTCGGCCGACGAGTTCATGTACGAGACGGGCACGACCTGCTCGGCCACCCCGGCCTCGGTCAGCACGTCCCAGCACTCGGCGACCTGCTCGGCCGTCGCCATGTCCGCCATCGAGCAGCCGGCGGCGAGGTCGGGCAGGACGACCTTCTGGTCGTCGGAGGTCAGGATGTCCGCGGACTCGGCCATGAAGTGCACACCGCAGAACACGATGTACTCGGCCTCCGGGCGCGCGGCCGCGTCGCGGGCGAGCTTGAAGGAGTCACCGGTCACGTCCGCGAACTGGATGACCTCGTCGCGCTGGTAGTGGTGGCCGAGCACGAAGACCCTGCTGCCCAGCTTCTCCTTGGCCGCGCGGGCGCGCTCGACCAGGTCCGGGTCGGACGGCGAGGGCAGGTCGCCGGGGCACTCGACGCCGCGCTCGCTCCTCGGGTCGGCCTCACGGCCGAGGAGCAGCAGGGCGAGGGGCGTCGGCTGTACGTCGAGCTCCTGGGTCTGGGCGGTGGTCACGACACGCACCCTTTCTGTTCTGCGGCTCGCCGGTCCCGGGGCACCGGGTCCGGCGGGTCAAGCGGGACACCTTCACCGACTTCTCGTCGGATTGACGTTATCTATCATAACCGGTTCACGTCACTTTGACGACGGCCATCGTGTCCATGTGACGTGAATCCCGTGGCGCCGGTCCGTCCACAGGGCGCTGTCCGCTCCGCCGGGCATGTGCGAGCATGAAGAGGACGAGCACGAGATGAGGACAGCGCGCCCGGTCCGGAATGAATCCGCGGCCTCGCCGGTTGCACTCGTCGGCAAGCAGTCTCCGTACAACCCGGGAGAGATGTAGATGTCCGTATCGGACGAGACCAGCACGGCCACCGACGGCATCGTCCTCAGTGAAGCCGCCGCGGCCAAGGTCAAGGCCCTGCTCGACCAGGAAGGCCGCGACGACCTGGCTCTTCGTGTGGCCGTTCAGCCCGGTGGCTGCTCCGGCCTGCGCTACCAGCTCTTCTTCGACGAGCGCTCGCTCGACGGCGACGTCGTGAAGGACTTCGGCGGCGTCAAGGTCGTCACCGACCGCATGAGCGCCCCGTACCTGGGCGGCGCGTCCATCGACTTCGTGGACACGATCGAGAAGCAGGGCTTCACGATCGACAACCCGAACGCGACGGGTTCCTGCGCCTGCGGCGACTCCTTCAACTGAGCTGCGGCGGAGCGCGCCGCCCGGCGCGGCCGGCACACCCGAAGGCGGCGGCCCCCTCCGACGGGGGCCGCCGCCTTCGCACGCGTACGGCGCCGACCGCGCCTACCGCGCCCCGGACGTCTGCGGTCCGTCCGGGAGCTTCACCCCGGGCCTGAGCAGCGGAAGGGTCCGGCCGTCGGTGCCCACGACCTTCCGGTCCCCGAGCGGCTCCTCCAGCCGCACGGTCTTGCGGAACACCTTGGCGATCATGATGCAGACCTTCTCCGGTCGCGTGGTCTCCGTCACCCGCACCGTCACCCGGCCGCCGTCCTCGGCCGCCGTGACCTTGTAGTCCGCGCAGACGCCGCCCGTGAAGGCGACCGTCAGCTCCGAGCCGTCGACCGTGTAGCCGTCCACCGTCACGTTCCGGGTGACCGGTGCCGGCTCGTCCTTCGGCCCCGACGGACGCGGGGCCGGCTCCTCGCCCGGCGCCGCCGGAGCCAGGAACGCGGGATCGACCGCCGGGTGGGTCACCGTGACGGCGGACGCGTCCGCGCCCCGCACCGCGAACAGCCAGGACGGCACCAGCGCCTGGCGTCCGTCCACGGTCCGCGCGGCCAGTCCGAACACCGCCTTCTCCACCGTCACGGTGTCCTTGCCGGTGCCCCGCGCCGACGGCCGCGCGCTCCCCGGCGCCCCCGTGCCGCACTCCGTCCCCGGGCTCCGGTCCAGCGGGACCGCGCTCGCGCAGCCGCCGACGCCGGTCCGCCCGGTGGCCTCCGGCGCCCGGTTCAGCAGGGCGAGCGTCTTGCGCGCGCTCAGCACCGGGTAGCCGTCGCCCTTCACCGGTGCCTTCAGCCGGCCGCTGCCGGCCACCACGTCACCCCGCCCGTCCACCGTCACGCCGGTGCTCCAGCCGTAGGTGGGCAGCCCGCCCACCACCGGGTCGGCGTTGACGACCCGCCGGGCGCCCACGACCTGGCTCGCGTCCAGCCGCGCATCGCCCTGGCCCACCGCCCTCAGCACCGGCCCGGCCGCCTTCTTCGCGGCCTCCTCGCTCACCGGCTCGCCCGAGGGACCGCCCGGCCCCTTCGCGCACACGGTCGTGCCGCGGCAGTCGTCGGCCCCGGGGGCGTACCGGGAGAACGTCCAGTCCGCGGGCGCCGTCCGGGTCACCTGGAGGGTGGGTCCCGCGCCGTCCTTCGCCCCCACCCGCCAGCTCTGCCCCCGCGCCACCGGTGTGCCGTCCACCCCGAGCGCCTCCGCGAGGCGCGCCACCTCGGCCGCGCCCACCTCACCGGAGGCCCGGTACACCGGCGCCGATCCGGGGCCCTCCGGCAGCTTCCCGGCGGCCCGGTAGAGCACGCCGTACGGGTTCGGCTCCCCGGGCGCGACGCCCCGCGTGCCGCCGCCGTCCGCGCCGGAGCCGTCGAGCCGCAGCGGCGGGGGAGTGCCGTCCCCGCGCGCCCCCGCGGACGTACCGGCGTCCGGGCCTCCCGTCAGGTCCGCGGCGAGGTAGGCCCCGCCGCCCCCGGCGAGCAGCACGGCGGCGGCGACCGAGGCGATGAGCACGGGTGAACGGCGCCGCGACGGAACGGCGTCGCCGCCCTCACCGGGCCCGGCTGGCTCCCCTGGGGCGACCGGCCCGGCGGACTCCCCGGAGCCGGCCCCGGCGGTGTCGGGCCCCCCGGGCCCGGCCGTGTCCGGCCCTCCGGCCCCGGCGGTGTCCTGCTGCTCGCGGGCGTCCCGCTCCTCGGCGGAGCCGTCGGCGCCCGTGTCGTCGTTCTCGGGTCGCTCGGTGTTCACCGCATCGCTCCTTCGGCTGCGCATGTCCCGCGACCCTGACCCGGCCCTGTCAAAAGGCCGTCGTACGGGGTCGTGTCCCGCGTCCCCTGCACGGGGGACAGCGATGGGACGCGGCGGGAGAGCGCACGGTTCCCCACGACGCGCCGACCGCGCC
Source organism: Streptomyces zinciresistens K42 (assembly GCF_000225525.1). Classification (GTDB taxonomy): domain Bacteria; phylum Actinomycetota; class Actinomycetes; order Streptomycetales; family Streptomycetaceae; genus Streptomyces; species Streptomyces zinciresistens. Next base: position 19,108 of record NZ_AGBF01000015.1, read on the forward strand.
GAACGACGCGCCGACCGCGCGCCGCGGAACCCGGGCGGCCCCGAACCCGGTCGGCCCGGAACCCGGCCGGTCGGGCGCGTCAGTCGCCGTAGTCCGGCATGGCGTCCACGAGCCGCGCCGACGTCGGCGGGACCGTCACGCCGTGGATGCGCGAGGGGGAGACCGGACGGGAGTGCGCCCGGTCGGGGACGGACCAGTGCGGCACCATCCGCGCGCAGTCGCCGAGCAGCGACGCCAGGTCGGCCTCCGGATCGGCCGGGGCGGGCGCGCGGACCTCGAATTTCGTCATAGCGGCACCGTAGGCACGCTCGGCCTCGCGAAGAAAGATCTACTATCGGGTAGTTTCCACTGCTTCAGAGTCCCGGTCGCGAACGGTAGCGTGGACTGTCAATCCCACCTCCCCGCAGGAGACCTCAGCCGTGCGCATCGCAGTCACCGGCTCCATCGCCACCGACCACCTCATGACCTTCCCCGGCCGTTTCGCCGACCAGTTCGTCGCGGACCAGCTGCACACGGTCTCGCTGTCGTTCCTGGTCGACAACCTCGACGTACGCCGGGGCGGAGTGGGCGCGAACATCGCCTTCGGCATGGGCCAGCTGGGCACGAACCCGGTCCTCGTCGGCGCCGCGGGCTTCGACTTCGACGAGTACCGGGCCTGGCTGGACCGGCACGGCGTCGACACCGAGTCCGTCCGCATCTCCGAGACCCTGCACACCGCCCGCTTCGTCTGCACCACCGACGCCGACCACAACCAGATCGGCTCCTTCTACACCGGTGCGATGAGCGAGGCCCGCCTGATCGAGCTGAAGACCGTCGCGGACCGCGTCGGCGGCCTCGACCTGGTCCTCATCGGCGCCGACGACCCCGAGGGGATGCTCCGCCACACCGAGGAGTGCCGCACGCGCGCCATCCCCTTCGCCGCCGACTTCTCCCAGCAGATCGCCCGCATGGACGGCGACGAGATCCGCACCCTGCTGGACGGCGCGACGTACCTCTTCTCCAACGAGTACGAGAAGGGCCTCATCGAGTCCAAGACCGGCTGGACGGACGAGGAGATCCTCGCCCGGGTCGGCCACCGCGTCACGACCCTCGGCGCCCGCGGCGTGCGCATCGAGCGCACCGGCGCCGACCCGATCGAGGTCGGCTGCGCCGAGGAGGAGCGCAAGGCCGACCCCACCGGCGTCGGCGACGCCTTCCGGGCCGGCTTCCTGTCCGGACTGGTCTGGGGCGTCTCCCTGGAGCGCGCCGCCCAGGTCGGCTGCATGCTCGCGACCCTCGTCATCGAGACCGTCGGCACCCAGGAGTACCAGCTGCGCCGGGCCCACTTCATGGACCGCTTCACCAAGGCGTACGGCCATGACGCCGCCGCCGAGGTCCGCGTCCACCTCGGCTGAGCGGGCGCCCCGCGCGCGGGGCGTCAGCCGAGCCGGCGGACCAGGTGGGCCGTCCCCCGTTCCGCCGGCTCCTCGCCCACGTACTCCTGGCCCCGCATCTCGCACCACGCCGGGATGTCCAGCCGGGCCGCCTCGTCGTCCGACAGCACCCGCACCAGACCGCCCACCGGTACGTCCCCGATGACCCTGGCCAGCTCGATGACGGGGATCGGGCACCGCTTGCCGAGCGAGTCCACCACCAGCACGTCGTCCCGGACGGCCGCCCGCGGCTCCGGCGCCCCGAGCGTGCGCCGCACCGCCGCCACCGCGCCCGGCAGGGCCCCGAGGAACCGCTCGACATCCTCCTCGGCCGCCCCGAACGGCAGCGACACCCGCACGTTCCCCTCGCTCAGCACGCCCATCGCCTTCAGCACATGGCTGGGCGTCAGCGTGCTGCTCGTGCACGAGGACCCCGAGGAGACCGAGAACCCGGCCCGGTCCAGCTCGTGCAGCAGGCTCTCCCCGTCGACATAGAGACAGGAGAAGGTGACGATCCCCGGCAGCCGCCGCCGCGGATCCCCGACCACTTCCACGTCCGCCACCTCCCGCGGCACCCGCGCCCGGATCCGCTCCGTCAACTCCCGCAGCCGTACGGCCTCTTGGGCCGCCTCCGCGCGCACGGCCCGCAGCGAGGCCGCGGCCGCGACGATCGCCGGGACGTTCTCGAAGCCGGCCGCCCGCCCCGACTCCCGCTCGTCCGCGGGCCCTTGGGCCGCGAACCGCACCCCCTTGCGCACCACCAGCAGACCGACCCCCGGGGGCCCGCCCCACTTGTGGGCGCTGCCGGTCAGCACCGACCAGCCGCCCTCGACGCGGCCCCACCCGAGCGACTGGGCCGCGTCCACCAGCAGCGGCACCCCGGCCGCCCGGCACACGTCGGCCACCTCGGCCACCGGCTGCTCCGTGCCCACCTCGTGGTTGGCCGACTGCAGACAGGCGAGCGCGGTGTCCGGCCGCAGGGCGTCCCCGTACCCGGCCGCGTCCACCGACCCCCCGCGGTCCACCGTCACCTGAGTGACCGTCCCGCCCGCCGCCTCGTGCGCATCAGCCGAATGGAGCACAGAGGAGTGTTCGACGGCGGACACGATCAGGTGACGTCCGACCCGGCGGCGACCCGCCAACACGCCCGCGGCACCCGCGTGCACGGCCCGGGTCCCCGACGAGGTGAAGACCAGCTCGTCCGCCCGGCATCCCACGGCCTCGGCGGCCGCCTCCCGCGCCGCGTCCAGCAGCATCCGGGCACGCCGCCCCTCCCGGTACAGCCGGGCGGGATCGGCCCAGCCCTCGTCGAGGGAGGCCAGCAGCGCCTGCCGGGCGACGGGATGCAGCGGAGCACTGGATGCAGCGTCGAAGTAGCCCACACGGCAACGCTAATCGCCCCCGCGCCGCCATGCCGCCGAAGGGGTGCGCTCCGGGGCGCGACGGGCCCGAACGAGGCCCCCGCCGCCAAACAAGCGAACCACCCCGCCCGCTAGGCACCCCTCCCCGCGAACCCCCGGAAGGCGTCGGCTAGGGTTTGGTCCGCATAAACATCCAAACCCCTGCCCGACGAGGGGCGGCGACCGACCAGCGAGAAGGCCAGGCCGCAGCCGACCCGCGCGGGCGAGACTCTCGGGAAGGCGCTACGTGAGTCCCAACGGCTCCGACCGCTCGCCGCGGCGCCCGATGCGGCGGAAGCTGCTGCAGGCAATGACCGCGGGCCTGGTCCTGGCGACAGCCACCGGTTGCTCGTACAACTGGGAAGACTTCCCCCGCCTTGGTATGCCCACCCCGACCACGGAAGAGGCTCCGATCATCCTCTCCCTGTGGCAGGGGTCGTGGGCGGCTGCGCTCGCCGTCGGCGTGCTGGTGTGGGGTCTGATCCTGTGGAGCACCATGTTCCACCGGCGCAGCCGCACCAAGGTCGAAGTCCCCCCGCAGACCCGGTACAACATGCCCATCGAGGCGCTGTACACCGTGGTCCCGCTCATCATCGTCTCGGTGCTGTTCTACTTCACGGCCCGTGACGAGTCCAAGCTCCTCAGCCTCAAGGACAAGCCCGACGTCACCGTCAACGTCGTCGGCTTCCAGTGGAGCTGGTGCTTCAACATGGTGGCCGACGTCGAAGGTTCGACCGGCGACGCGAAGACCGCCAAGGAACTGGACGCCGTACCGGACAAGTACCGCAAGGACTTCCCGGCCAACGCCGGAGGCGTCTACGACTGCGGTACGCCGGGAACGCGCAACCCGCAGAACGGCAACCCGGGACCGACCCTGTGGCTGCCCGAGGGCAAGACGGTCCGCTTCGTCCTCACCTCACGCGACGTCATCCACTCCTTCTGGGTGGTGCCGTTCCTGATGAAGCAGGACGTGATCCCGGGCAAGACCAACGCCTTCGAGGTGACCCCCAACCGGCAGGGCACCTTCATGGGCAAGTGCGCCGAGCTGTGCGGCGTCGACCACTCCCGGATGCTTTTCAACGTGAAGGTCGTCTCCCCCGAGCGCTACGCCCAGCACCTCAAGGACCTCGCGAAGAAGGGGCAGACCGGTTACGTTCCCGCCGGCATCGCGCAGACGAGCCACGAGAAGAACCGGGAGACGAACAACCTGTGAGCATCCTCAATGAACCCCAGGGTGCCGCGGCAGCCGAGGACTCGTACGAGAACGAGCTGCCGGTCCGGCGCAGGAAACCCGGCAATGTCGTGGTCAAGTGGCTCACCACCACCGACCACAAGACGATCGGGACGCTGTACCTCGTCACGTCGTTCGCGTTCTTCGTGATCGGTGGTGTGCTGGCGCTGTTCATGCGTGCCGAGCTCGCCCGGCCGGGCACGCAGATCATGTCGAACGAGCAGTTCAACCAGGCGTTCACGATGCACGGCACGATCATGCTGCTGATGTTCGCGACGCCGCTGTTCGCGGGCTTCGCGAACTGGATCATGCCGCTCCAGATCGGCGCGCCCGACGTGGCGTTCCCGCGGCTGAACATGTTCGCCTACTGGCTGTACCTGTTCGGCTCGCTCATCGCCGTTGGCGGCTTCCTCACCCCCAACGGCGCGGCCGACTTCGGCTGGTTCGCCTACTCCCCGCTCTCGGACGCCGTCCGCAGTCCGGGCGTCGGCGCCGACATGTGGATCATGGGCCTGGCCTTCTCCGGCTTCGGCACCATTCTCGGCTCCGTCAACTTCATCACCACCATCATCTGCATGCGCGCCCCCGGCATGACCATGTTCCGCATGCCGATCTTCGTGTGGAACGTGCTGCTGACCGCCGTCCTGGTCCTGCTCGCCTTCCCGGTCCTCGCGGCAGCGCTGTTCGCCCTGGAGGCGGACCGCAAGTTCGGCGCGCAGATCTTCAACCCCGCCAACGGCGGCGCACTGCTCTGGCAACACCTCTTCTGGTTCTTCGGCCATCCAGAGGTGTACATCATCGCCCTGCCGTTCTTCGGCATCATCTCCGAGGTCATCCCGGTCTTCTCCCGCAAGCCGATGTTCGGCTACATGGGCCTGATCGCCGCGACCATCGCCATCGCCGGCCTCTCCGTGACCGTGTGGGCCCACCACATGTACGTCACCGGCGGAGTCCTCCTGCCGTTCTTCTCCTTCATGACGTTCCTCATCGCCGTCCCCACCGGCGTGAAGTTCTTCAACTGGATCGGCACGATGTGGAAGGGCTCGCTGTCCTTCGAGACACCGATGCTGTGGGCCACCGGCTTCCTGATCACCTTCACCTTCGGTGGTCTGACGGGCGTCATCCTCGCGTCGCCGCCGATGGACTTCCAGGTCTCCGACTCGTACTTCGTGGTCGCGCACTTCCACTACGTCGTCTTCGGCACGGTGGTGTTCGCGATGTTCTCCGGCTTCCACTTCTGGTGGCCGAAGTTCACCGGAAAGATGCTCGACGAGCGCCTGGGCAAGATGACGTTCTGGACGCTGTTCATCGGCTTCCACGGCACCTTCCTGGTCCAGCACTGGCTGGGCGCGGAGGGCATGCCGCGCCGGTACGCCGACTATCTGGCGGCCGACGGCTTCACCGCCCTGAACACGATCTCGACGATCAGCTCGTTCGTGCTCGGCGCCTCGCTGCTGCCGTTCTTCTACAACGTCTGGAAGACGGCGAAGTACGGCAAGAAGGTCGAGGTCGACGACCCGTGGGGCTACGGCCGCTCGCTGGAGTGGGCGACCTCCTGCCCGCCCCCGCGGCACAACTTCCTCACCCTGCCGCGTATCCGCTCCGAATCCCCGGCCTTCGACCTGCACCACCCTGAGATCGCCGCGATCGACCAGCTTGAGAACGCCCCTCACGGTGACAAGGCCGTCGCTGGTGCCAAGGAGGCCGGCAAGTGAAGATCCAGGGCAGGATGTTCATGTGGCTGGGAGTCTTCATCCTGGTCATGGCGATCGTCTACGGCGTGTGGTCCAAGGAGCCGGTCGGCACGACCGCCCTCTTCCTGGCCTTCGGGCTGTCCGTGATGATCGGCTTCTACCTGGGCTTCACCGCCCGCCGGCTCGACGCGGGCGCCCAGGACGACAAGGACGCCGACGTCGCGGACGAGGCCGGCGAGGTCGGGTTCTTCAGCCCGCACAGCTGGCAGCCGCTCTCCCTGGCGATCGGCGGCGCGCTCGCCTTCCTGTCGATCGCGATCGGCTGGTGGCTGCTGTACTTCTCCATGCCGGTGATCCTGATCGGCATCTGGGGCTGGGTCTTCGAGTACTACCGCGGTGAGAACCGCACCCAGTAGCACGAGCCGAGCCCACGGGAGCCCGGACACTCCGTCAGGAGGGTCCGGGCTCCCGCGTTTGCCGCAACGAACTTCACCCGTACGAGTCACCCGACGCGCCGCCGCCGACCCGGCTTCCTAGCGTGAGGCCATGAGCCAAACACCGCGCACGCGCACCGTCATAGGCTGCACGCTCCTGCTGGCCGCGCTCGGCGCGACCGCCTCCGGGTGCAGCAGCGACGGCAACCCGCTGTCCTCCGACCCGTACGACGCGGCGGACCAGATCGCCTTCAACGGCCCCAGGGACGAGGGCACGAAGGCGGACCCGGACAAGCCGCTGGTGATCACCGCGGAGAAGTCGGACGGCCGGATCACGGACGTCACCGCCAAGGACGCCACAGGACGCTTCGTGGCGGGCGAACTCTCCGCCGACGGCACCCGTTGGCACAGCACCTCCCCGCTCGCCGCCAACGCCCGCTACACGGTGCGCGTGAGCACGGAGGACGAGGACGGCGCCCCCGGCCGCAAGGTCCTCGCCTTCGACACCAGCAGGCCCACCTCCAAGAAGCCGCTCACGGTGACCTTCGGCCCCAAGGCGGGCAAGTACGGCGTGGGCCAGCCCGTCACGGCGGAACTCAGCCGTCCGGTCAAGGACAAGAAGCAGCGCGCGATCGTCGAACGGGGCCTCAGGGTCACCTCGACCCCCGCCGTCCAGGGCACCTGGTACTGGGTGGACGACAAGCAGCTGCACTTCCGCCCCAAGGAGTACTGGCCGACGGGCGCCACCATCCGGGTCCGCAGCGACCTGGAGGGCGTACGGATCAGCGACCGCATGCGGGGTGGCAGGGCCAAGCCGCTCACCCTCACCACCGGCGACAAGGTCGTCGCGGTCACCGACGCCTCCGCCCACCAGCTGACGCTCTACCGCAACGGCGAGGAGGTCAGGTCCGTGCCGGTCACCACCGGCAAGACCGGCTTCGAGACCCGCAACGGCGTCAAGGTCGTGCTGGGCAAGGAGTACTTCGTACGTATGCGCAGTACCAGCATCGGGATAGCCGCGGGCTCCTCGGAGTCCTACGACCTGCCCGTCTACTACGCCACCCGGGTGACCTGGAGCGGTGAATACGTCCACGCCGCCCCCTGGTCGGTGGGCTCGCAGGGCGCCGCCAACGTCAGCCACGGCTGCGTCGGGATGAGCACCGCCAACGCCCAGTGGTTCTTCGACACCGTCCGGGAGGGCGACGTCGTCAAGGTCGTCAACTCCGAGGGCGACACGATGGATCCGTTCGGCAACGGCTTCGGCGACTGGAACCTGTCCTGGAAGAAGTGGCGCGAGGGCAGCGCCCTGGTGGCCGGCACCCCGGACGGCCCCGGCCCGGCGGAACGCGCGAGGCTGCGGCCGCAGAACGTGTGAAAGCCCCCGGGACGGTGTCCCGGGGGCGAGGAGCAGCTCCGGTGCTCAGTGCCGCACTACGCGCTCTGGAGCCGCTTCGTGCGCAACAGGGACGCCAGGGCCTGGGCGAACTCCACCGGCTCCACAGGCAGCGTCACGGCCGCCTCGGCCCGGCTCCAGGTCGCGAGCCACGCGTCCTGCGGACGCCCGATCAGCAGCAGTACGGGCGGGCAGTCGAACACCTCGTCCTTGATCTGCCGGCAGACGCCCATGCCGCCCACGGGCACGGCCTCGCCGTCCAGGACGCAGACGTCGATCCCGCCCTTGTCCAGCTCGCGCACCACCGCGGCCGGGGTCGCGCACTCGACGAACTCCACCACGGGCACGTCCGGTGCGGGCCGCCGGCCCGTCGCCAGGCGTACCTGCTCGCGGGTGTGGGAGTCGTCGCTGTAGACCAGCACGGTGGCGGTCGGCTGCATGCTTCCTCCGAGACGTCAGCGTCGTACGAAAGACCCGATGCGGCGGATGCTACTCCCTTGAACACCACGTCAACACCGGTACGGACGAGCGAGACACTCCGAACGGCACCCCCCGGAGTGAGGGCGGGATAAGCGACCGACATAATGTCGGTCGTGGCGACAGCAACGACAGTAGAAACCGGGCACGCGCACCCGTCGGTCAACCGGCCGAACCTCACCAGCGTCGGAACCATCATCTGGTTGAGTTCCGAGCTGATGTTCTTCGCGGCCCTCTTCGCGATGTACTTCACCCTGCGATCGGTGACCGGTCCCGAGTTCTGGAGCGAAAAGGCCTCGGCCTTGAACTTCCCGTTCGCGGCGACGAACACCACGATCCTGGTGCTCTCCTCCCTCACCTGCCAGCTCGGCGTGTTCGCCGCCGAGCGCGGTGACGTGAAGAAGCTCCGGATGTGGTTCATCGTCACCTTCGTGATGGGTGCGATCTTCATCGGCGGTCAGGTGTACGAGTACACCGAGCTGGTCAAGAAGGACGGGCTCTCGCTCTCCTCCGACCCGTACGGCTCGGTCTTCTACCTGACCACCGGCTTCCACGGCCTGCACGTGCTGGGCGGTCTCATCGCCTTCCTCTTCGTCCTCGGCCGTACGTACGCGGCCAAGAGGTTCACCCACGAGCAGGCGACGGCCGCCATCGTCGTGTCCTACTACTGGCACTTCGTCGACGTCGTCTGGATCGGCCTGTTCGCGACGATCTACCTGATCAAGTAGCAGGACCCGATCACGCGCGCGTTCGCACGAACGCACCTACCAGAAGCACCGACGCCGAAGATCCTGACACCGGGGTAATCCGTGAAAAAGCTCTCCGCACGACGACGCCATCCGCTGGCGGCGCTCGTCGTCCTACTCCTCGCGCTGGCGTGCACGGGGGGGCTGTACGCCGTGTTCGCCCCCGCGGACAAGGCGAAGGCCGAGGCAACCGCCCAGTCCCTCACCATCGACGAGGGCAAGAAGCTCTACACCGTCGGCTGCGCCAGCTGCCACGGAACCGGCGGTCAGGGCACCTCCGACGGCCCCAGCCTGGTGGGCGTGGGTGCCGCAGCCGTCGACTTCCAGGTGGCCACGGGCCGTATGCCGGCCGCCACTTCGCAGGGTGCCCAGCTCCCGCGGAAGAAGGCCATCTACTCGCAGGCCGAGGTCGACCAGCTCGCGGCGTACATCGCCTCGCTGGGCGCAGGCCCGTCCATCCCGACCGCGGACCAGTACGGTCCCGAGGGCGCGGACATCGGCAAGGGCGGCGACCTCTTCCGCAACAACTGCGCGCAATGCCACAACTTCACCGGCAAGGGCGGCGCACTGACCGGGGGCAAGTACGCGCCACCCCTGAACGACGTCGCCCCGAAGCACATCTACGAGGCCATGCAGACCGGCCCGCAGAACATGCCGTCCTTCCCCGACACCACCATGTCGGAGCAGAACAAGCGGGACATCATCGCGTACCTGGGCGCGGTCAACACCGGTAAGACGGTCAACCCGGGTGGTACGTCGCTGGGCGGCCTCGGCCCGGTCAGCGAGGGCCTCTTCGCCTGGATCTTCGGCCTCGGCGCACTGATCGCGGTCGCCGTCTGGGTCGCCGCTCGGACCGCAAAGGCCAGGAAGTCATGAGTAGCCAAGACATCCCAGAAGAGAACCTGCCCGCCACGCACGGCACCGCCGTCGCGGTGGCGGACGAGAAGAACCCCTTCGCGGACCCCGGACTGCCGCCGCACGAGCACCGGATCCAGGACATCGACGAGCGGGCCGCCAAGCGGTCCGAGCGCACGGTCGCCCTGCTGTTCACGGTGTCGATGCTGGCGACCGTGGCGTTCATCGCGGCCTACGTCGCGATCCCGAAGGAAAAGCCGATCTACGTGTTCCCGCTCGGACACGTCAACGCGCTGAACTTCACGCTCGGCCTCACCCTCGGCACGGCCCTGTTCTGCATCGGCGCGGGCGCGGTCCACTGGGCCCGCACCCTGATGTCCGACGAGGAGGTCGCCGACGACCGCCACCCGATCGCGGCCGAGCCCGAGGTCAGGGCGAAGGTCATGGCCGACTTCCGGCAGGGCGCCAAGGAGTCCGCGCTCGGCCGCCGCAAGCTGATCCGCAACACGATGTTCGGCGCGCTGGCCCTGGTGCCGCTCTCCGGCGTCGTGCTGCTGCGCGACCTCGGCCCGCTGCCCGGCACCAAGCTGCGCAGCACGCTCTGGGCCAAGGGCAAGCTGCTCGTCAACATGAACACCAACGAGCCGCTGCGTCCCTCGGACGTCGCGGTCGGCTCCCTCACCTTCGCCAAGCCGGAGGGCCTGGAGGAGGGCGAGGAGGGGTTCCAGAACGAGATCGCCAAGGCCGCCCTGATGATCGTCCGGCTCCAGCCCGACGACATCAAGGACAAGCGCGAGCTCGAGTGGTCGCACGAGGGCATCGTCGCGTACTCGAAGATCTGCACCCACGTCGGTTGCCCGATCTCCCTGTACGAGCAGCAGACGCACCACGTGCTCTGCCCCTGTCACCAGTCCACCTTCGACCTGTCCGACGGTGCCCGAGTGATCTTCGGCCCGGCCGGTCACGCCCTGCCGCAGTTGCGCATCGGCGTGAACGACGAGGGTTACCTCGAGGCGCTCAGCGACTTCGAGGAGCCCGTCGGTCCTGCATTCTGGGAGCGCGGATGAGCACCACAGAGACCACCGAGTCCCGCTCGCGCGGGAAGGCACCGGCCGGCGAGCGCGTCGCCGACTGGGCGGACGGCCGGCTGGGGATCTACTCCCTGGCCAAGGCCAACATGCGCAAGATCTTCCCCGACCACTGGTCGTTCATGCTGGGTGAGGTCTGCCTCTACAGCTTCATCATCATCATCCTCACCGGTGTGTACCTGACGCTGTTCTTCCAGCCGTCGATGGCCGAGGTCGAGTACCACGGCTCGTACATCCCGCTCCAGGGCCAGATGATGAGCCAGGCCTTCAGCTCGACGATGGAGATCTCCTTCGACGTGCGCGGCGGTCTGCTCGTCCGGCAGATCCACCACTGGGCCGCGCTGATCTTCCTCGCCGCCATGTTCGTGCACATGATGCGCGTGTTCTTCACGGGCGCGTTCCGCAAGCCGCGTGAGATCAACTGGCTGTTCGGCTTCCTGCTGTTCGTCCTCGGCATGTTCACCGGCTTCACCGGCTACTCGCTACCGGACGACCTGTTGTCAGGAACAGGTGTGCGCTTCACCGAGGGCGCGATCCTGTCCATGCCGATCGTCGGCACGTACATCTCGTTCTTCCTCTTCGGCGGGGAGTTCCCGGGCACCGACTTCGTGGCCCGGTTCTACTCGATCCACATCCTGCTGCTGCCGGGCATCATGCTCGGTCTGGTCGTCGCCCACCTGATCCTGGTCTTCTACCACAAGCACACGCAGTTCGCGGGCCCCGGAAAGACCAACAAGAACGTCGTCGGCATGCCGCTGCTGCCGGTCTACATGGCCAAGGCCGGAGGCTTCTTCTTCCTGGTCTTCGGTGTCATCGCGGCCGTCGCGGCGATCGCGCAGATCAACCCGATCTGGGCCATCGGCCCCTACCGGCCGGACCAGGTGTCCACCGGCGCCCAGCCCGACTGGTACATGGGCTTCGCCGAGGGACTGGTCCGGTACTTCCCGGGCTGGGAGGTCAACTTCTGGGGTCACACGCTGGTCCTCGGCGTGTTCATCCCGCTGGTCCTCTTCGGTGTGGTCCTGGGCGCGATCGCGCTCTACCCGTTCATCGAGTCCTGGGTCACCGGCGACAAGCGCGAGCACCACATCCTGGACCGCCCGCGCAACGCCCCGACCCGCACCGGCTTCGGCGTCGCCTGGATCACGGTCTACATGATCGGTCTGGTCGGCGGTGGCAACGACCTGTGGGCCACCCACTTCAACCTGTCGATCAACGCGGTCACCTGGTTCGTCCGGATCGGCTTCTTCGTCGGCCCGGTCGTCGCGTTCATCGTCACCAAGCGCATCTGCCTGGGGCTCCAGCGCCGGGACAAGGACAAGGTGCTGCACGGCCGCGAGTCGGGCATCATCAAGCGCCTGCCGCACGGTGAGTTCATCGAGGTGCACGAGCCGCTCAGCCAGGACGCGCTGTACACGCTCACCGCGCACGAGCAGTACAAGCCGGCCGAGATCGGCCCCGCGGTCGACGAGAACGGCGTCGAGCGCAAGGTGAAGGGCGTCCAGAAGCTGCGCGCCAAGCTCAGCAAGTCCTACTACGGCGAGGACGGCCAGATCCCCAAGCCGTCCGTCGAGGAGTACAAGGAGATCACCAGCGGCCACGGCCAGCACTGATCACCGCGCACGCCACGGCAGAGGGGCCCCGTCCGAAGACCGGACGGGGCCCCTCTCCGTGTCCCGCGGCTGGATAGGGTGGACCTCGTCGAGACGCGTGTCCCGAAGTGCGGGACACCTGACCCTGGAGCGGCTTATGAGCGCTGTGACCCCCGCAGGAGGCGACACCGCGGCGGCCCGCTCCTGGCCCGGGGTGCTGAGCGCCCTGCTCGCCGGGCAGGACCTGAGCGCCGGGGACACCGCCTGGGCGATGGACCGCTTCATGAGCGGCGAGGCGTCGGACGCCCAGATCGCCGGGTTCATGGTGGCCCTGCGCGCCAAGGGCGAGACCGTCGAGGAGATCAACGGCCTGGTCGAGGCCATGTACGCGCACGCCGAGCCGCTGGACATCCCCGGCCCGGCCGTGGACATCGTCGGCACGGGGGGCGACCGGGCCAGGACGGTCAACATCTCCACCATGTCCGCCGTCGTGATCGCCGGGACCGGCGCGAAGGTCGTCAAGCACGGCAACCGGGCCTCGTCCTCCGCGAGCGGCTCCTCCGACGTGCTGGAGAAGCTCGGGATCAACCTGGACCTCTCGCCGCGGCGGGTGGCCGAGGTGGTGGACGCCGCCGGGATCACCTTCTGCTTCGCCGCCAAGTTCCACCCGTCGATGCGCTTCGTCGGCGGGGTGCGGCGCGACCTCGGCATCCCCACCTCGTTCAACCTCCTCGGTCCGCTGACCAACCCGGCCCGCGTCACCGCCTCGGCCGTCGGCTGCTTCGACACCCGTATGGCGGGGCTCATCGCCGGGGTGCTCGCCGAGCGGGGCTCCTCCGCGCTGGTCTTCCGCGGTGACGACGGCCTGGACGAGCTGACGACGACCGCGACCTCGCGGGTCTGGACCGTCCGGGACGGCAAGGTGGCCGAGGAGCCCTTCGACCCGCGGGACGTCGGCATCGAGCTGGTGCCGGTGGAGGCGCTGCGCGGCGCGGACGCCTCCTACAACGCCGAGGTCGCGCGGCGCCTGCTGGAGGGCGAGCCGGGCCCGGTGCGCGACGCCGTCCTGCTCAACTCGGCCGCGGCGCTGGTGGCGCTGCGGCCCTCGGACGCGCCCCTCACCGAGCAGCTGCGGCTCGGCATGGCGAAGGCGGCGGAGTCGATCGACTCGGGCGCGGCCAAGCGGACCCTGGAGCTCTGGGTGGCCGCGAGCAACGCCTGAGGGACGTCTGAGGCACGTCTGAGGGACGCCCCCTCGCGCGCGGACACCGTTCCGAGGACCGTGTGAAGCCCGTCCTCGGCGTCCACGCTCTCGCGCGCGGACGCCGTCCCGCGATCCGGACACGGGTTGCGGGACGGCGATCTCTTCCCGTACGTTCCCGTACCAGGTCATGAGTGACAGTCATGAGGCCCCGGCCGACTGTCCGGCAACCCTCCGTCCGTGGCGGGGTGCCCCGGGTGAAGACCAGGCCGTGGTCATCGAGGTCCACGGCAAGCGCGGACCCCTCGCGAAACCAGGGGTCCTGGTCGTCGAGGAGTCTTCCGTGAGCCAGCGAATGCGATAGGGCCGCCGAGCCCCGCCTCCGCACACCCACCTTCACTCTGCGCCGTTTCCTCACGGGAGTTCCGCCATGTCCGTCTCCAGCGCTGCCCTCGACCGGTCCGTCTGCTCCCCCCTGCCCGTCCTGGGACGGGATGTCACCGTGCCGCTGGTGACCGGCGGCGAGGTCTCCTACGCCGCGCTCGACTACGCCGCCAGCGCCCCCGCCCTCCAGCGGGTCTGGGACGACGTGGCCGCCTACGCCCCGTACTACGGCAGCGTCCACCGCGGTGCCGGGTACCTCTCCCAGCTGTCCACCGACCTGTTCGAGAACGCCCGCCGCACGGTCGCCGGGTTCCTCGACTGCCGGGACGGCGACCAGGTCGTGTTCACCCGGTCCACCACCGACTCGCTCAACCTCCTCGCCGCCGCCCTCCCGGCCGGCTGCGAGGTCTTCGTCTTCGAGACCGAGCACCACGCCTCCCTGCTGCCCTGGCGCGACGCCCGCGTCACCGTTCTCAACGCCCCGCGCACCCCCGGCGAGGCCGTCGCGACGCTGGAGCACGCCCTCGCCGCCCGCGACCCCCGCGGCCCGGCCTTGGTCTGCGTCACCGGCGCCTCCAACGTGACCGGCGAGCTGTGGCCGGTGCGGGAACTGGCCGCCGCCGCCCGTGCGCACGGCGCCCGCACCGTCCTGGACGCCGCCCAGCTCGCGCCGCACCACCCGGTCTCCGTCCGCGACCTGGACGTCGACTGGGTCGCCTTCTCCGGCCACAAGCTCTACGCCCCCTTCGGCTCCGGCGTCCTCGCCGGCCGCGCCGACTGGCTCACCGCGGCGGAGCCCTACCTCGCCGGGGGAGGCGCCAGCCGCAGGGTGAGCCGGCGTGAGGACGGCGGGGTGGACGTCGAGTGGCACGAGAGCGCCGCCCGGCACGAGGCGGGCTCCCCGAACGTGATCGGCGCCTACTCCATCGCCTCCGCCTGCAAGGCCCTCACCGAGGCGGGGTTCGACACCCTGGTCGCCCGGGAGCGGTATCTGATCGGGAAGGTGCGCTCCGGCCTCGCCGAGGTGCCCGAGGTGCGGATCCTCTCCCTGTTCGGGGACGACGCCCCCCGCGTCGGGGTGATCTCCTTCGTCGTCGAGGGCTGGAACAGCTCCCACTTCGCCGCCGCCCTGTCCGCCGAGTACGGCATCGGTGTGCGCGACGGTCTGTTCTGCGCCCACCCGCTGGTGCGCACGCTGCTCGGCAGCGACCCGCAGGCCCAGGGGGAGTGCGGCGCCCCGGAGGCCGGCCCCGGGGAGAAGTCGCTCAACGCGATCCGGGTGAGCTTCGGGGCCGGGACGCCCGACGAGCACGTCGAGCGGTTCGTGACGGCCGTCCGGGAGCTGGTGGCGGACGGGGCCCGCTGGAACTACCGCACCGAGGACGGGCGTTGCGTGCCCGACACCTCCGCCTGAGCGGACGGCCGGGCGCCGCGCCGCGGGGAACTCCCCGGCGCCGCCGGGCGCCGCCGCTCAGCTGTCCAGGCCGATGGCGAAGGCGGCCTCCAGGTCGTGCTGGGAGTAGGTGCGGAAGGCGACGTGGGTGTCCGTGCCCTCGACGCCGGGGATCTTGCTGATCCGGCCCGGGATCACCTCGGCGAGGTCCTCGTGCCGCTTCACCCGGACCATGGCGATCAGGTCGTAGGTGCCGGTGACCGAGAAGACCTCGCTGACGCTCTCCAGCGAAGCGATCCGCTCCGCGATCTCGGGGATCCGGTCCACGCTGGTCTTGATGAGGACGATCGCGGTGATCACGGCTGGTTCTCTCCCTCGGGGGCCGGAGCTGGGGCGGGTTTCACTCTAGTCGGCCGCCCGGAGCACACCCACGCGCAGCCGAACCCCAGCCCGAAGCCCACCACGTGGGCGAGGTACGCCACCCCGGTCCCCTGTCCGGCCCGGGTGGCCGCCACCCACTGCACGCCCGCCCAGAACGGCAGTACGACCCAGGCGGGGAAGCGCAGCGGCAGGAACAGCAGGAACGGCAGCAGGCTTGTCACCCGGGCCCCGGGGAAGAGGAACAGGAACGCGCCGAGGACCCCGGAGACGG
This sequence comes from Streptomyces zinciresistens K42, assembly GCF_000225525.1. Lineage (GTDB taxonomy): Bacteria > Actinomycetota > Actinomycetes > Streptomycetales > Streptomycetaceae > Streptomyces > Streptomyces zinciresistens. The sequence goes on from NZ_AGBF01000015.1 coordinate 35,060, forward strand.
CTCCCGACGCGCCGACCAGGGACTGGGTCGAGCCGTCGTTGGCGACGGCGTAGCCCAGCAGCGCCAGACAGCCGCAGCCGAGGTAGAACAGCGTGAACCGGATCCGGCCAATACGCTCCTCGGTCATCGCGCCGAAGACGTAGAGGAAGAGCATGTTGCCGAGCAGGTGCACCCAGCTGCCGTGGACGAACAGGGCCGTCAGCGGGGTCAGGGCCGACCGGGGCGCACCCTCGAACAGCTGTGCGGGAACCACGCCCCAGCGGTGGAAGTAGGCGCGCTGGGCCGCCACCAGCTCCTCGCCCGTGCCGTACGCCGGATTCAGTCCCGCGGCCGGGCTGACCAGGAAGAGCGCGGAGCACAACGCGATCAGCGCGTACGTCACCGGCGCCGCCGGCCTGCGGGCCGTACCGCCGGACCGGGCCGGGAAGCGCAGCGCGCGCCAGTTGCCGATCATGGCTACAGAGCATGGCGTAACGGGACGCACCCGCGCAGACCGCCTCGCCGCCGCGGACGGGCGGGCGGCGAGTACCCGCCAGGCCGTAGGGTTACGAGCCACACGCACCGGGGACCCCGGCGCGTCACGGACACTAGTAAGGAAGCGAACAGTCACGATGACGGTTCCCCTGCCCACCGCCGCGACGCGGTGGCGCTGCACCCTCTGCGGCAACCTCACGCGTTTCGACGTGACGCGCTCGTCCAAGGTCGTGGAGTACGTCCATCTCGACCTCGCCGGCGAGCCGAAGGTCGAGGAGCGCGAGGTGCTCAGTGAGACGATCGAGTCGGTGCGCTGCCGCTGGTGCAACGCCGTGGACAAGGTGGAGCTCGTCGACAGGCCGGGCGCCGGCTCCTGACGGGAGCGGGCCCGCACAGGCAAGGGGGTGAGGGATGGTGGAGACACGAGGCGGGGCGCCGGACGACGGCACCGCCGAGGTGCTCGACCGTCCGCTGCCCGACGGCGTGCGGCGCAGGGTGGTGCAGATCGTCTCCGACGGCTTCGGCGGACTGACGGTCGGTGAACTGCCCGCCCAGCTGCGGCAGTACGCGCGGTTCGCGCCGAACCGGCGGACCAAGTTCGCCGGCAACGCCATGGCCGCCGCGCTGGAGAGCGACGCGCTGTTCCGCCAGCGCATCGGGGAGAAGTTCAGAGAGGCCCAGCCGGAACTGGCCGGTGCCCTCGACGCCGGCACGGCGCCCCCGGCCGCGGATCCGCTCGACGTGGCGGCCGCGGCCTATGTGCTGCGGCCCCCCGGCTGGGTCAAGCTGGTCACCGCCGCGGGCGAGGAGGCCCAGCGGGCCGACGCCGAGCGCGCCGACGAGGAGAGCCGCGCCGAACTGGAGCGGCTGCGCGACGAACTGGCGCACGCCCGCGAGCACACCCGGCACGAGACCGAGCGGCTGCGCGGCGATCTGGAGGCGGCCAGGAAGGAGGCGGAGGCACTGCACCGCAAGCTGCGCTCCGCCCACAGCGACGTCAAGCGCGGCGAGGCCGCCCTGCGCAAGATCCAGGCCGAGACGGAGACCGTACGGGCCGAGGGACAGGCCCAGGTCTCCGCGGCCGAGAGCGAGACCCGGCGCCTGAAGGCACGCCTCGGGGAGGCCGAGGCCGCCCTGGAGGCCACCCGGCGCGCGGCCCGCGAGGGGCGCAGCGTGGAGGACATGCGCGTCCGGCTGCTGCTGGACACCCTGCTCGACTCCGCCCAGGGGCTGCGCCGCGAGCTGGCGCTGCCGCCGGTCTCGGTGCGGCCCGCCGAGACCGTGGACGCCGTCGAGCCCGGCCGTATGACCCCGAAGGACATCGCCGCCCGCGCGCTGTCCGAGCACGACCCCGCGATCCTCGACCAGCTGCTCGCGCTGCCGCAGGCCCATCTGGTGGTCGACGGCTACAACGTCACCAAGACCGGCTATCCCCAGATGCCGCTGGAGAAGCAGCGGCTGCGGCTGCTCGGGCAGCTCTCCCAGCTCGCCGCGCAGACCGGGGCCGAGGTGACCTGTGTCTTCGACGGGGCCGAGCTGGCCGCGCCGGTGCTGCTGGCGCCGCCGCGCGGGGTGCGGGTGCTCTTCTCCAAGCCCGGCGTGACCGCCGACGAGCTGATCCGCCAGCTGGTGCGCGCCGAGCCGCCCGGCCGCCCCGTCATCGTGGCCTCCACCGACCGCGAGGTGGCCGACGGGGTGGCCCGCGCCGGGGCGCGTCCCGTGGCCTCCGCGGTGCTCCTCAAGCGACTGACCTGACCGGCCGGCGCGGGGGACCGTGCCCGAATCGGCCCAGGCCAGGGTCTCCCCGCCGCCCCAGGTCCGACGGTCCGCCCCCGCCCGCCCCGGGATCAACACGAGGTGCCGCCCGAAAGAGGGAACCGCCGCTCCCCGCCCGGCCCCCCGGCCCGCCCATGACCTGCGTCGGAGGCGCGGCGCCACGACGCGTGCCCGGGGCGGCCGTTCGCCGCCGTCCCCGCGCGGAGCTACTGTCTGCCGCGTTTCCCCCGCAGCGGGGGAGCAGTCCCCGACCGCCAGCGGAAGGAGAGCGGCATCCCGTGGGGTCCCACCGACGCCGAGCAGCGACCGGCTCCGCCCGGGGCGCGAGCGCGGCCCTGTGCGTCATGTCGGCCGCGGCGGCCGCCCTCGGCGCCGTACCGGCCGCGGCCGCGCCGGCCGACGACACCCGCGCCGAGGTGGACCGCCTCTACGCGCAGGCCGAGAAGGCCACCGAGGCGTACAACAGGGCCGGCGAGCGGGCCGACGGGCTCCGCCGGGAGGTGCGCGTCGCCCAGGACCGCGTCGCCCGCCAGCAGCAGGAGATCAACTCCATGCGCGGCGCCCTCGGTTCGCTGGCGGGGGCGCAGTACCGCTCCGGCGGCCTCGACCCCTCCCTCGCGCTGCTGCTCTCCGACGACCCGGCCGACTACCTGGACAAGGCCGGCACGCTCGCCCGGATCAGCGCCCACCAGGCCGGCGCGCTGAAGGACCTCCAGGAGGCCATGCGCGAGCTCTCCCAGGACCGCACCGAGGCGGCCGGGAAACTCACCGAGCTGGAGAAGAGCCGCCGGGCCGTCGCCGCCCACAAGCGGACGGTCGAGCAGAAGCTCGGGCGGGCCCGCCGCCTGCTGAACTCCCTCACCGCGGCCGACCGCGCCGCCTACGACCGGGCCTCGCGCGCGGAACGCGCCGCCCTGCCCGGCCCCGACGGCGCCGTCACGGTCCCGGGCCGCGCCGCCGCCGCCGTCGCCGCCGCCCGCTCCGCGCTCGGCCGCCCGTACGTCTGGGGTGCCAACGGGCCCGGCGGCTTCGACTGCTCGGGCCTGGTCCAGTGGTCCTACGCGCAGGCCGGCGTCGCCATGCCGCGCACCTCGCAGGGCCAGCGCGGCGCCGGCCGCCGGGTGCCCCTGTCCGAGGCCCGGCCCGGCGACGTGGTCACCTACCGCTCGGACGCCAGCCACGTCGGGATGTACACGGGCGACGGCCAGGTGATCCACGCGCCCTACCCCGGCGCGGCCGTGCGCTACGACCCGGTGGACATGATGCCGGGCGCCACGGTCACCCGCGTCTGACGCCCGCCCTGCTCCGCCGCGGGCCTCACCTCCGCGCCCCCGCCGCCGTACGATCGGGAAATGGCTGGTCGACGGCGGGTTCCGGGAACGCGGGTCGTGCTCGCGCTGTGCCTGCTGACCGCCGGCCTGGTGGGCTGCGGCGGCGGGCCAGCCCCCGACGGGACCCGGGCGCAGGTGCAGGGCCTCCTCGACCGGCGCGCGGCGGCGATCCTGGACGGCGACGAGACGGCGTACCTGCGCACCGGCGCCCTGGACCGGTTCCGCAATCTGCGCGCGGTGCCCCTCGCCGACTGGTCCTACCGCGTCACCGCCGTGCGCCGCACCGGGGACCGCGCCGTCGCGCAGGCCGAACTGCGCTACCGCGTCGAGGGCTACGACAGGGCCCCGGTCCGGGTCGGCCGCTCCCTGGACCTGGCCCGGGACGGCCGGGACGGCTGGTACGTCGCCTCCGAGCGGCCCGCGAAGGGCAGCGCGCAGCAGCTGTGGGACCAGGGCGAGGTGGGCGCCGTCCGCGGCACGGACAGCCTCGTCCTCGGGGTGGGGCAGCCCCCCGCGCGGCTGCGCGCCTTCGCGCGGCTGGCCGACAGCGCGGTACCGGCGGTGTCGGGGGCCTGGGGCACGGACTGGCCCCGGCACCTGGTCCTGCTGGTGCCGGGCAGCCTGACCGGCATGGCGGGCCTGCTCGGCGCGCCCGAGTCGTCCTACCGGGGGATCGCCGCGGTCACCACGGGCGAGACCGACGCCCCCGCGAACGCGCCCGCGGACCGCATCATCGTCAACCCGGAGGCGTACGGCGTCCTGGGTTCCGTCGGCAAGCAGGTGGTCCTCAGCCACGAGGCCACGCACGTCGCCACCCGCGCCGCGACCACGCCCGCCACCCCCCTGTGGCTCTCCGAGGGCTACGCCGACTGGGCGGGCTACCGCGGCAGCGGCCGCACGCCCGCGGAGGCCGCCCCGGAACTGGGCCGGGAGCTCGCGGACGGCCGGGTGCCGCAGGCCCTGCCCACCGACGCCGACTTCGGCTTCGGCGGCGACGCGAACCGGCTGGCGCGGGCCTACGAGAGCGGCTGGATGGCCTGCCGGATGATCGCGGAGCGCTGGGGCGAGGCCCGGCTCACCGCGTTCTACCGGGCCGTGGGCGCGCACGAGGGCCGCGAGGGGGCGGTCGAGGACGCCCTGAAGGACGTCCTCGGCGTCTCGCTGGCGGACTTCACCGCCGACTGGCGCGACTACCTGCGCGACCGGCTCGGCTGACGGGGGCACGGCCCGCCGTCAGGACGGCGGCGACGTCTCCTTGGCACGGGCGGCCGGGGGCGCCGCCGGGACCGCGGCGGGCGGGGTGACCGTCGAGCGCCACAGGGCGCGGGCGGCCAGGACGGTGGCGCACACCAGCAGGCCGTTGCGCACGAACAGCAGGGTCACGCCCAGCGCGTCGCTGGCCACGACGTGCGCGAACCACACGGGGAACTCCAGGACCGTCACGAACGACGCCACCAGCACCAGGGCGACCGGGACCCGCATCACGCTGTCCCGGAAGCACAGGCACACCGCCGCGAGGCCCACCAGCCACAGCATGTACTGCGGACTGATGACCCGGCTGGTCGTCACGAACATCAGCACCGCCACCAGGGAGGCGTCCGCGAGCGTGTGCGGCGGGAACCGCCGTGCCCGCAGCCGCCACAGCAGCAGCCAGCCGAAGGCGAGGCCGCTGAGCACCAGCGCCCCGGTGCTGACGGCGTCGACGTACGGGCCGAGGAACTCCACCGAGCCGTAGTTCAGCAGCACCTGGCCGTCCCAGCCGTACTGCCGGGCCACGTGCAGGACCAGCCCGCCCAGCGACTCCACCTCGGTGCCGCGCTCGCGCTGGAAGGTGAGGAACGCGAACGCCCCCGGCATCGCCAGGGCGAACACCGCCGCCAGCGCCCCGGCCGTCACCGCGGCCCACAGCCAGGCGGCGCGGGCGCGGACCGCGACCAGCAGCAGCACCGGCCACACCTTCAGCATCGCCCCGAACGCCGTCAGCGCCCCCATCAGCCGCGGATGCCGGGCACCCGCGAGCAGGGCGGCCACCGCGACGGCGGTGACCATCACGTCGTAGCGCGCGTACACGGTGGGGCCCAGCAGGGGGACGCCCGCCACCCAGACCCAGGCGCCGCGCAGCGTGCGCCCGCGGGGCCGGGCGGCGTCCAGCAGGAGCAGCAGCACGGCAAGGTCGGCGGTGAAGGCGAGGACGAGGAAGGCCGAGAGGTAGTCCAGCCACCACACCAGCCCCGGCGCGAGGACCGGCAGCGCCGCGGCCGGCGGGTACTGCCAGGTGACGTCCTCCGCCGGGAACGTCCCGGTGCGCAGGACGTCGTACCAGCCCTGGTAGATCACCGACACGTCGGTGGTGACGTCGGGGCCCGGGAAGACGTACACCTTGAACACGAACAGGAGCAGGACCACCCGGGTCAGGCCCCAGACGCCCACGAGCAGTGCCAGGGGCCGCCGCGCGCCCGTCGTCTCCACCGGTTCCCCTGCCGTTCGTCACTCGCCTTCGCGGGGACCATGATGTCCCCTCCGGCCGGGCGCCTGCCACACGCGCGGCCGGGCACCGGCGGCGAACCGCCGCTTCGGTAAGGTCTGCGGCGTGCACAAGACCCTGATCGTGACCAACGACTTCCCGCCGCGTCCCGGCGGCATCCAGGCCTTCCTGCACAACATGGCGCTGCGCCTGGACCCCGAGCGGGTGGTCGTGCACGCCTCCACCTGGAAGCGCGGCCGCGAGGGCGCCGAGGCCACCGCCGCCTTCGACGCCGAGCAGCCCTTCACCGTCGTACGGGAGCCTACGACGATGATGCTGCCGACGCCGGGAGTGACCCGGCGGGCGGCCGCGCTGCTGCGCGAGCACGGCTGCACGTCGGTGTGGTTCGGGGCGGCGGCGCCGCTCGGCCTGATGGCGCCCGCGCTGCGCAGGGCCGGCGCCGAGCGGCTGGTCGCCACCACCCACGGCCACGAGGCGGGGTGGGCCCAGCTGCCCGCCGCCCGGCAGCTGCTCGGGCGGATCGGGGAGGCGACCGACACGCTCACCTACCTCGGCGAGTACACGCGCGCGCGGATCGCCGCCGCCCTCACTCCCGAGGCCGCCGCGCGGATGGTGCAGCTGCCGCCGGGGGTGGACGAGAAGACCTTCCACCCGGGCTCGGGCGGCGACGAGGTGCGGGCCCGGCTCGGGCTGACGGACCGGCCGGTCGTGGTGTGCGTGTCCCGGCTCGTGCCGCGCAAGGGGCAGGACACCCTGATCCGGGCCCTGCCGGCGATCCTCGCCGCGGAACCGGACGCGGTGCTGCTGATCGTCGGGGGCGGCCCCTACGAGAACGACCTGCGCCGGCTCGCCCGGGACACCGGTGTCGCCGCCTCGGTCCGCTTCACGGGGGCGGTGCCCTGGCCGGAGCTGCCCGCGCACTACGGCGCCGGGGACGTCTTCGCCATGCCGTGCCGGACCCGGCGCGGCGGCCTCGACGTCGAGGGGCTGGGCATCGTGTACCTGGAGGCGTCGGCGACCGGGCTGCCGGTGGTGGCCGGGGACTCGGGAGGGGCGCCGGACGCGGTGCTCGACGGGGAGACGGGCTGGGTGGTGCGCGGCGGCTCCGCCGAGGACACCGCCGAGCGGGTCGTCGCGCTCCTCGGCGACGCGGCGCTGCGGCGCGCGATGGGGGAGCGGGGCCGCGCCTGGGTCGAGGAGAAGTGGCGCTGGGACCTGCTGGCGGAGCGGCTCAGGACCCTGCTGTGAGGGCGGCGGCGGGCGGCCGGACCCGGGGGACCGGCCGGGCACGCTACTTCTGGTAGATCGCCTCGATCTCGTCCGCGAAGTCCTTCGCGACGACGTTGCGCTTGAGCTTCAGCGACGGCGTCAGATGGCCCGAGTCCTCCGTGAACTGCGAGGGCAGCACGCGGAACCTGCGCACCGACTCGGCCTTGGAGACCGCCGCGTTGCCGTCGTCGACCGCCGACTGGATCGCGGCCAGCAGATCGGCGTCCTCGCGCAGCGAGGCCGCGGTCGACCCCGCCGGCTTGCCGTTGTCGGCGCACCAGCGGCCCAGGAACTCCTCGTCGAGGGTGACCAGCGCGCCGATGAACGGCCGCCCGTCGCCGACCACCATGCACTCCGCGACCAGCGCGTGCGCCCGGATCCGGTCCTCGATCACGGCCGGCGCGACGTTCTTGCCGCCCGCCGTGACGATGATCTCCTTCTTGCGGCCGGTGATGCGGAGGTAGCCGTCCTCGTCGAGGGTGCCGATGTCACCGGTGTGGAACCAGCCGTCGGCCAGGGCCTCCTCGGTGGCGCCGGGGTTGTTCCAGTACTCCTTGAACAGGTGCTCGCCGTGCAGCAGCACCTCCCCGTCGTCCGCGATCCGCACGACCGAGCCGGGCAGCGGCTGGCCGACCGTGCCGATCTTCTGCCGGTCCCACGGGTTGAAGGCGGTGGCGGCGCAGGACTCGGTCAGGCCGTAGCCCTCCAGGACCGTGAAGCCGATGCCGCGGAAGAAGTGCCCGAGCCGCTCGCCCAGCGGGGCGCCGCCGGAGATGGCGTACTCGCCGCGGCCGCCGAGCACCGCGCGCAGCTTGCCGTAGACCAGCCGGTCGAAGAGCTTGTGCTTGACGCGCAGGCCGAGGGCCGGGCCGGAGGGGGTGTCCAGCGCCCTGCTGTAGGCGATCGCCGTGTCCGCCGCCCGGTCGAAGATCCGGCCCTTGCCGTCCGCCTGCGCCTTGGCGCGCGCGGAGTTGTAGACCTTCTCGAAGACCCGCGGGACGCCGAGGATCAGCGTCGGGCGGAAGGAGGCCAGCTCGTCGGTGAGGTTCCTGACGTCCGGGACGGTGCCCAGCTTGATCGGCGCCATCATCGGCGCGACCTGCACCAGGCGCCCGAAGACGTGCGCCAGCGGCAGGAAGAGCAGGACCGAGCACTCGCCGGTGCGGAACAGCGGGCGCAGCCGTTCCACGATGTTGCCGCACTCGGCGAAGAAGCTGCGGTGGGTGAGGACGCAGCCCTTGGGGCGGCCCGTGGTGCCGGAGGTGTAGACGATCGTCGCCGGGTCGTCGGCCTTCGCCAGCGAGCTGCGCTCCTCGACCGCCGCGTCGCTGACGTCCTGCCCCAGCCGGCCCAGCTCCTCGACGCCGCCGACCTCGATCTGCCAGACGTGCTTGAGGGCGGGCAGCGCCTCGCGCACCGACTCCACGGCCGCCGTGTGCGCGTCCAGCTCCGTGATCACGGCGGTCGCGCCCGAGTCGCCGAGGATCCACTGCACCTGCTCCGGCGAACTGGTCTCGTACACCGGGACGGTGACCGCGCCCGCCGACCAGATGGCGAAGTCCAGCAGGGTCCACTCGTAGCGGGTGCGCGACATCAGGGCGACGCGGTCGCCCGGCCGCACCCCGGCCGCGATGAGCCCCTTCGCGGCCGTGCGCACCTCGGCGAGGAAGACCGTGGCCGTCACGTCCTGCCAGGTACCGCCGGCCTTGCGGGCGATGACGGCGACGTCGGGGTGCTGCGCGGCGTTTCTGCGGACGATGTCGGTCAGATTCCCGTCCGCGGGGACCTCGTACAGAGCCGGAAGGCTGAACTCGCGCAAGACTGCTGCTCCTCATAGGGCGCCGGCGCCACGACGTCGTGCGGTGCGACGGTGCGGTCCAAGGCTCGGGCGGTGCTCGGGGATTCACCTGCTGAAATCCTGAGCACGACTGGACTGCCCGGACGTTACCCGTCGGTATGGCCTCTTCGACAGGGGGGTCCCGCGAGATGTTCGCCGCGTCACACGGATTGGTCCTTCTGCGCGCAGAGTAGTCGAGCGCTCGGACGACTGGCCAGTAACCCTCGGTGCGCCCGCCACTGTTCACGGGTGCCCGGCGCGCCTACCCTTGATCGTCATGGCACCGACACCGACCGGACATCGCAGGACGCGCGTCCACGTGGTCAGCGACGTCCACGGCAACGCCCGCGACCTGGCCAGGGCCGGTGAGGGCGCGGACGCCCTGATCTGTCTGGGCGACCTGGTGCTGTTCCTGGACTACGCCGACCACTCGCGCGGCATCTTCCCCGACCTGTTCGGCGTGGAGAACGCCGACCGCATCGTCGAGCTGCGCACCGCCCGGCGCTTCGAGGAGGCCCGCGAGCTCGGCACCCGGCTGTGGGCCGGGATCGGCTCGGACCGGGCGGCGGTGATCGAGAAGGCGGTGCGCAAGCAGTACGCCGAGATGTTCGCGGCGTTCCCCACACCGACGTACGCCACCTACGGCAATGTCGACATGCCGCCCCTGTGGCCGGAATACGCCGGAGCCGGCACCACCGTGCTGGACGGCGAGCGGGTGGAGATCGGCGGCCGGGTCTTCGGCTTCGTCGGCGGCGGACTGCGCACCCCCATGCGCACGCCGTACGAGATCGGCGACGAGGAGTACGCCGCGAAGATCGAGGCCGTCGGCGAGGTCGACGTGCTGTGCACGCACATCCCGCCGGAGGTGCCGGAACTGGTCTACGACACCGTCGCGCGGCGCTTCGAGCGGGGCAGCCGGGCGCTGCTGGACGCGATCCGCCGCACCCGCCCCCGCTACGCGCTCTTCGGCCATGTCCACCAGCCGCTCGTGCGCAGGATGCGGATCGGCGCGACCGAGTGCGTGAACGTCGGGCACTTCGCCGGGTCCGGGAAGCCGTGGGCACTGGAGTGGTGAGCCGGCGGGTCCGCGCGGCGAAGCCCCCGCCGCCGCGGCGGCGGGCCGATCCGGGCCCGCGCGGCGCCTGCGCGCCGTCGGCCCAGGTGGGGTGAGCCCGGCGGGCCGGGCGCGCGGTAGCCTTCACGCTGCGCAGGCGTGCGCACCACGACTTCTTACCGGCCCGCTTCTGAGGAGCCACGGCGATGGCGGAACACACCAGCTCGAGCATCACGATCGAGGCGGCACCGGCCGACGTCATGGGGGTGATCTCCGACTTCGCCCGCTACCCCGACTGGACCGGCGAGGTGAAGGAGGCGAAGGTCCTCCAGACCGACGACGCGGGCCGCGCCGAGCAGGTCCATCTCGTCATGGACGCCGGGGCGATCAAGGACGACCAGGTGCTCGCGTACACCTGGACCGGTGAGCACGAGGTGTCCTGGACGCTGGTGAAGTCCCAGATGCTCCGCTCGCTCGACGGGTCGTACGTCCTCGCCCCGGCGGGCGCCGCCACCGAGGTCACCTACCGGCTGACGGTGGACGTCAAGATCCCGATGCTCGGGATGATCAAGCGCAAGGCGGAGAAGGTCATCATCGACCGGGCGCTCGCGGGCCTGAAGAAGCGGGTCGAGTCGGACAGGTAGCGGGCAGGCGGCCCCGCCCGCTCCCGCGGGGCCGGGCCGCGGCGCCGCGTCCGTTACGGTTCACCCCTATGCGCACCATCCTGATCACAGGCCCCGGCGGCGCCGGCCGGACGACCGTCGCGGCGGCCACCGCGCTCGCGGCGGCCACCGCAGGCACCAGGACCCTCGTGCTGAGTGCCGACCGCACCGACACCCTGGGCGCGGCGCTCGGCGTGCGCACCGGACCGGCCCCCGCCGAGGCCGCCCCCGGGCTGACCGCCTGGCGCCCCGACGCCGCCACCGGCTTCCGCGACGACCTCGCCGCCTTCCAGGAGCGCGCCGCCACCGCCCTCGACCTCCTCGGCGCCTCCCGGCTCGACCCCGAGGAGGTCACCCCGCTGCCCGGCGCCGACGAGCTCGCGCTGCTGCGCGCCCTGCGCGACGCCGCCCTCGCCGAGGCGCACGACCTGCTCGTCGTCGACCTCCCCGCCGCCCCGCAGGCCCTCGCCCTGCTCGCCCTCCCCGAGGAACTGCGCCGCTATCTGCGCCGGCTGCTGCCGCCCGAGCGCCAGGCCGCCCGCGCGCTGCGGCCCGTGCTGGGCCGGCTGGCCGGCGTGCCGCTGCCCGCGGAGGGCCTGTACGAGACCACTGCCCGCTGGGACACGGAACTCGCCGCCGTGCAGGCCGTCCTCGCCGACCGGGGCACCGTCGTACGGCTGGTCGCCGAGCCCGGACCGGCCGGCGCCGACGCCGTGCGCGCCGCCCGGCTCGCCCTCGCCCTGCGCGGCCTGCGCCCCGACCTGCTGATCGCGAGCCGTGTCCTGCCGGAGGCGGAGGCCGGCGCGGGCAGCTGGCTCGGCGGCCCCGTCGCCCAGCAGCGCAAGGTCCTGGAGGAGTGGGCGGAGAGCCACGACGTGCACGGCGTGGCCCACCTCGGCCGGGACCCGCGCGGCGCCGACGACCTCGCCGCGCTGGACGCCCCCCTGGGCGAGGGCACCTCGTCAGCCGTCGAGTGGCCCGTCACCGAGGAGTCCGACGCCGACGGCGGCGGCCGGGTGCTCGTCTGGCGCATCCCGCTGCCCGGCGCGGCGCGCGACGCACTCGACCTCGTGCGGCGCGGCGACGAACTCGTCCTCACAGCCGGACAGTTCCGGCGTATCGTGCCCCTGCCGTCCGTGCTGCGCCGGTGCACCGTCGCCGGGGCCGCGCTGCGCGAGGCGGAGCTGCGCATCCGGTTCACGCCGGACCCCGGTCTGTGGCCGCACGGCCGGTGAAGCAGGTACGCCCGTTCGGGTAACGTCGTAGGGACGAACCGTAGTCAGGAGTCCGTCATGAGCGAAGAGCTCCCCCCGTCCGACGCCACGGGGCGCCCGGCCGGCGACGAGGCACGGGCGACCGACGCCGACGCCTGGGCGACGGCGTGCGCCGAGGACCTCGCCGAGGAGAAGGCCCGCCGCCGCGCCGCGTACGGAACGCCCCCCGGCTCGGCCGCCGAGGAACTGCGCAAGTTCGTCGACGCCGTCGCGGACAAGCTGTCCACCCTCCAGTCCCCGCTGCTCGGCGCGGTCGCGGGACCCGCCGCCCAGCAGGTCGTCAAACAGGTCGTGGAGCAGGCCAGGGCCGCCGTCGAACCCGTCATCGAGCGCAACCCCGGCGTCTTCGACCACCTGGCGGCGGCCGGCGGCGAACTCCTCGCCGCCTACCGCTCCGCCGTCCAGGACCAGGAGCGCCGCTGGACCACCGGCGAGAGCACCGGACCGCGGGACCCGGGCCGGCGCCGCGACGGCGACGACGGCGACGGGCCGGGCGAGCGCATCGACCTCGACTGAGGGCCCGTGCCCGCCCGCGTCCGCCGGACGGACGACGGGAACCCGCGGTCAGGGCCTCGGGTACGGTTGGCCGTAGCGGGGCTCGACCGAAACTGAGGGATTCATGGGACTCACCATCGGCGTCGACATCGGCGGCACGAAGATCGCGGCCGGTGTGGTCGACGAGGAAGGCAACATCCTCTCGACCCACACGGTGCCGACCCCGGGCACGCCCGAGGGCATCGTGGACGCGATCGCCTCCGCGGTGGACGGGGCGCACGCCGGCCATGAGATCGTCGGCGTGGGCATCGGTGCGGCCGGTTACGTCAACCGCCAGCGCTCCGAGGTCTACTTCGCGCCCAACATCGACTGGCGCAACGAGCCGTTGAAGGAGAAGGTCGAGGCCCGCGTGGGCCTCCCCGTCGTCGTGGAGAACGACGCCAACGCGGCGGCGTGGGGCGAGTACAGGTTCGGCGCGGGCAAGGGCCACCGCAACGTCATCTGCATCACCCTGGGCACCGGCCTCGGCGGCGGCATCATCATCGGCAACAAGCTGCGCCGCGGGCACTACGGCGTGGCCGCCGAGTTCGGCCACATCCGCATGGTGCCGGACGGCCTGCTGTGCGGCTGCGGCAGCCAGGGCTGCTGGGAGCAGTACGCCTCGGGGCGCGCCCTCGTGCGCTACGCCAAGCAGCGCGCCAACGCCACCCCGGAGAACGCCGAGATCCTGCTCGCCCTCGGCGACGGCAGCCCCGAGGGCATCGAGGGCAAGCACATCTCCGTGGCGGCCCGGCAGGGCGACCCGGTCGCGGTCGACTCCTACCGTGAGCTCGCCCGCTGGGCCGGCGCCGGTCTCGCCGACCTGGCCTCCCTGTTCGACCCGTCCGCGTTCATCGTCGGCGGCGGGCTCTCGGACGAGGGCGAGCTGGTCCTCGACCCGATCCGCAAGTCCTACAAGCGCTGGCTGGTCGGCGGCAACTGGCGGCCGGTCGCCGAGGTGATCGCCGCCCAACTCGGCAACAAGGCGGGCCTGGTGGGCGCGGCGGACCTGGCCCGGGAGCCCGACCCGATCATGTGACGGCGACCGCCGGGTGACCCCGGAGGGGCGCGGGACTGCGCGACGAGCCACGAGCAACCGGCGGTCGCGCCAGCCCTCGCGCCCCGTGCCGCGCGGCGTACATTGATCCACATGGCGCCGCTCCCTGAGTCCCGCACCGACCCCGACGGTTCAGCCCTCGTACGCGTCCTGAGCTACAACGTCCGCTCCCTGCGCGACGACACCGACGCCCTCGCCCGCGTGATCTCCGCCTGCGAGCCCGACCTGGTCCTCATCCAGGAAGCCCCCCGCTTCTTCCGCTGGCGCAAGAAACTCGCCCGGCTGGCCCGCGCCGCCGACCTCGTGATCCTCACGGGCGGCGCCCCGGCCGCCGGGCCCGCGATCCTGTGCGGGCTCAGGGCGAGGGTGGAGCGGACCGAGGACGTCCTGCTGCCGCTCACCCCGGGGCTGCACCGGCGCGGTTTCGCCACGGCGGTGGTCCGCTTCGGCGGCGCCCGGCTCGGCGTGCTGAGCTGTCATCTCTCCCTGGACCGCGAAGAACGGTACGCGCAGGCGGGCATGTTGCTCGACCGGCTCGCCGGGCTCGGCGTTCCGCACGCCGTCGCGGGCGGCGACCTCAACGAACGTCCCGAGGGGCGGGCCTTCGGCCGTCTCACCGAGACCCTCCAGGACTGCTGGGCCGTGGCCCCCTGGGGCGCGGAGGACACCTGGATCGGCGACGCGCCCCACCGCCGTATCGACGCGGTCCTCGCGACCGAGGGCGTCGAGGTGCTGGGCTGCGGCGTCCCGGCGGGCCTGCCCGGGGTGAGCGAGGCGGACCTGAGCGCGGGCACGGACCACCTCCCGGTGCTGGCCGCGCTCAAGATCCCCGCGTCCTAGGGCCGCGGTGCAGGCGCACGGTGCCAGGCGGTCCGGCCGTCCGGGCCGCGCGCACCGGGGCGGACGCGGCCTGCCCCGGCACTGGCTAGACGACGGCTCCCCGGCCCGGGTCGCCGTCGTCCTCGTCGTCCGCCTTCATCCGCATCACCAGCGTGGCGAAGCCGCCGATGAAGCCGCCGATGCCGAGCGTGGTGAGCCACCACGTCATCTCCCAGCCGAGCAGGACGGCGATCAGCAGCAGCACCGGCCCGCCGACCACCGCGAGCCAGGCGAACTTGGCGGTCGCGTCGGCGGCGGGCAGCGGGGGCGGCTCCGGCGGGACGAAGTGGCCCTCGTCGTCGGTCTCGAAGTCGTCCTCGGACGGCTCGGCCACGGAGTAGTCGCGCGGCCCGATCCCGGGGGCGAAGGCGACGGACGCGCCCAGCGGCACGGGGGGTTCGCCCGCGCCGGGCTCGTCGTCCTTCGTGCGCGTCTCGCCCGACTCGGTCCGCTCGGCCGCCGGCGCGGCGTCCGGCACTCCGCCCGCCTGGTCGTTCGTACCGGTTTCGAGCAGGGCCAGGTCCTCGACCGACTTGAACGGCTTGGTGCCGGGCGGGTCCGTCGGCTCGGTGCCGTACCCCGCGACGATCGCGGCCCAGGCGGCGTCCTCGTCGAACGGGACATGCTGCTCGTCGGGCTCGCCGTCCTCACGCCTCTCGCGGTCGGAGTCGTGCTCAGCCACCTGTCGTCCCTTCCTCGCCGTCGCCGGTCGCGATCCGGTCGATGAATCCGAGGCTCTCCTCGACGATCCGGTCCGCGTCATGGTCCAACGTCGCCACATGACGGCTGTGTTCCAGGACGACCTCCGTCACGTCCGTGGACGACACCCGGCTCAGGACGCGGGCCGAGTCCGCGGCGGGCACCGTGCGGTCCTGCCGGCTGCGCATCAGCAGCAGCGGCTGGGTGACCTGGGGCAGATCGCCGTCGACCTGGCGCAAGAACGTCCGCAGCGAGTGGGCCGCGTGCAGCGGCACCCGGTCGTAACCGACCTCGACCGCGCCCTCCTTGGCGATGTCACCGGTGATCCCCGGCACCGTGCGCACGAGGTGCCGGGAGACCGGGAGGGTGCGCGCGAGCAGGCCGTGCACCTGGTTCGCCGGGTTGACGACCAGTACGCCGGCCACCTCCTGCCCGTGCTTGGCGGCGAGCCGCAGGGCCAGGGCGCCGCCCATCGACAGTCCGGCCGCGAACACCTGGTCGCAGCGCTCGCGCAGGGCGCGCAGCTCGCGGTCCACCTCCGCGTACCAGTCCTGCCAGCCGGTGATCTGCAGGTCCTGCCAGCGGGTGCCGTGACCGGGCAGCAGCGGGAGCGCGACGGTCAGCCCGCGCTCGGCCAGCCGCTGTGCCCAGGGGCGCAGCGACTGCGGGGAACCGGTGAAGCCGTGGCAGAGCAGGACCCCGACCCCTCCGCCCTCGCGGCGGTACGGCTCGGCTCCAGGAAGGACCGGCACCTTACGGGCTCCCGTCAGGAGAGGGACGACGTGGATGACGTGGATGACGCGGATGACGCGGACGACGCAGACGACGCGGACGGCCCGGAGTGCAGCCGGGTGTGCTTCACCGTACGCGACCGCACTGACACCGACCAGGGCCGCAGGGTCCTTCGACAGCGCCCCGGGTTAAGGTCTGACCGACAGACACAGGAGGCACTCGGTTGTTGTACGGCGCGATGAAGGTGGCCATCGGGGGACCGCTCAAGGTCGCTTTCCGGCCCTGGGTGGAGGGTCTGGAGAACGTGCCCGACGAGGGTGCGGCGATCCTGGCGAGCAATCACCTCTCCTTCTCCGACTCGTTCTTCCTGCCCGCGGTCCTCGACCGCAAGGTGACCTTCATCGCGAAGGCCGAGTACTTCACCACCCCGGGGGTCAAGGGCAGGCTGACGGCGGCCTTCTTCAAGGGGGTCGGCCAGCTGCCCGTGGACCGCTCGGGAGGGCGCGGCGCGGGGGAGGCCGCGATCAGGAGCGGGATAGAGGTGCTGGAGCGCGGCGAGTTGTTCGGCATCTACCCGGAGGGCACGCGCTCGCCCGACGGCCGGCTCTACCGGGGCAAGCCCGGCGGCCTCGCGCGCGTGGCGCTCGCCACCGGGGCGCCGGTCCTCCCCGTCGCCATGATCGACACGGAGAAGATCCAGCCGCCCGGCCAGGTCGTGCCCAAGCTCATGCGGCCCGGCATCCGGATCGGGAAGCCGCTGGACTTCACCCGCTACCAGGGCATGGAGCACGACCGCTTCGTGCTGCGGGCGGTGACCGACGAGGTCATGTACGAGATCATGAAGCTCTCCGGCCAGGAGTACGTCGACATGTACGCGACCGCCGCCAAGCGGCAGCTCGCGGAGGCGGCCAAGGCGGAGAAGGAACAGGCCAAGAAGACGAGGAAGGCCGACGAGGAGCGCGGCGGCGCCTAGAGCTGTGCACCTCTCCGGTCACGGGACCGGACAGGGCGGTCCGGGCCGGTGAAGGCCCGGCCGGACAAAGGGGGGTGGGGGCATGGCCGGGCGTGAGCGGGTCATGAGGATGTCCGTCGAGCAGCCGCTGTGGCGCGCGCTCGCCGGGTACCGGGTGCTGACCATGGTGTACGCGACCGGGCTCTTCGCCAGCGCCCACGACCAGTTCGCCCGCCCCTGGGTGGCCGTCTCCTACTACGCGCTCCTGGGCGTGTGGACCCTGGCCACGCTCCGCAAGGTGTCCGGCGCGGCCCACTGCACCAAGCGCTTCCTCGCGGTGGACCTCACCATCGCGCTGACCGGCATCCTGCTCACCCCGCTCGCCGACACCGCCGCGCGCATCGAGGACGGCGCCCCCACCCTGCCGTCGATCTGGACCGCGGGCGCCGTGCTGGCCTTCGCGATCAAGGGCGGCTGGCGCTGGGCCGCCTTCGCCTCCACGCTGGTCGCCGCGGCCAACCTGGTCGAGCGCTCCGGGGTGCCGACCCGCGACACCGTCCACGCGGTGCTGCTGGTCTGGATCGCCTCCATCGCCATCGGCTACGTCGTCGAGGTCGCCCGCGCCTCCGAGCGCACCCTGGCCCGCGCCCTGGAGATCGAGGCGGCCACCCGCGAACGCGAGCGGCTCGCCCGGGACATCCACGACGGCGTCCTGCAGGTACTGGCGATGGTCCAGCGGCGCGGCACCGTCCTCGGCGGTGAGGCCGCCGCACTGGGCCGGATGGCGGGCGAGCAGGAGGTGGCGCTGCGCACCCTGGTCTCCGGCGGCCTCGTCCCGCCCTCCCGGGTGTCCGAGGACAGCGCGCGGGGGGCCGCCGTACGGGCCGTGGACGAGCCGGAGGACGCCTCCGGGCCCGTCGACCTGCGCGCCCTGCTCGCCCCGTACGCCGGGGCGCGGGTCGGCTTCGCCGAGCCCGGCGCCCCGGTGACGCTGGCGGAGCCGGCCGCCCGGGAGCTGGCGGCCGCCGTGGGCGCCGCCCTGGACAACGTCCGCGCGCACGCGGGGGCGGACGCGCGCGCGTGGATCCTCGTCGAGGACGAGCCCGGCCAGGTGATCGTCACCGTCCGGGACGACGGCCCCGGCATCCCCGAGGGCCGCCTCGCGCAGGCCGAGGGCGAGGGCCGGCTCGGCGTCGCGCTGTCGATCCGGGGACGGCTGCGCGACCTCGGCGGCAGCGCCGAGCTGATCTCGGTGCCGGGGCAGGGCACCGAAGTGGAACTGAAGGTACCGAAGGCGGACAGCGCCCCACGGGGGAAGGCGGAGCGGCGATGACGGACACCGAGGGCGGGGCGATCACCGAGGGCGGGGCGATCAGGGTCATGGTGGTCGACGACCACCCGATGTGGCGCGACGCGGTCGCGCGCGACCTGGCCGAGTCCGGCTTCGAGGTGGTCGCCACGGCCGGCGACGGCGAGCAGGCCGTGCGCCGCGCCCGCGCCGCCGCCCCCGACGTCCTGGTCCTCGACCTCAACCTGCCCGCCAAGCCCGGCGTCCAGGTCTGCAAGGAACTCGTCGGCCACAACCCGGCGCTGCGCGTCCTGGTGCTGTCCGCGAGCGGCGAGCACGCCGACGTCCTGGAGGCGGTGAAGTCCGGGGCGACCGGCTATCTGCTGAAGTCTGCCTCCACGGAGGAACTGCTGGACGCGGTGCGCAGGACCGCCGTCGGCGACCCGGTGTTCACCCCGGGCCTGGCCGGCCTGGTCCTCGGCGAGTACCGCCGCCTCGCCGCCGAGCCGGTGCCGGCGGCCCCGGAGGCCGGCCGGCCGAGGGCCCCGCAGCTCACCGACCGCGAGACCGAGGTGCTGCGGCTGGTCGCCAAGGGCCTGAGCTACAAGCAGATCGCCGAACGCCTGGTCATCTCCCACCGCACGGTCCAGAACCACGTCCAGAACACCCTGGGCAAGCTCCAGCTGCACAACCGCGTGGAGCTGGTGCGCTACGCGATCGAGCGCGGCCTCGACGACGAGTGATGCCCCGCGCCGCATTGACGGCGCGTCAACCGCAGACCCCGGCCGTTCACCGGAATTGCCGGTCCGACCCATCGCTGTGTGACATGGCTCACCATTAGCGTGGCCTCGACCAGGCAACCGCGGCGAAGGGACTTTTCCATGCGGGTCGGAGTACTGACCGGAGGCGGCGACTGCCCCGGTCTCAACGCCGTCATCCGGGCCGTCGTCCGCAAGGGCGTACAGGAGTACGGCTACGACTTCGTGGGCTTCCGGGACGGCTGGCGGGGTCCGCTCGAGAACGACACCGTCCGTCTCGACATCCCCGCCGTGCGCGGCATCCTGCCGCGCGGCGGCACCATCCTCGGCTCCTCGCGCACCAACCCGCTCAAGCAGGAGGACGGCATCCGCCGCATCAAGGACAACCTCGCCAAGCAGGAGGTCGAGGCGCTCATCGCCATCGGCGGCGAGGACACCCTCGGTGTGGCCACCCGGCTGTCCGACGAGTACGGCGTGCCCTGCGTGGGCGTGCCGAAGACCATCGACAACGACCTGTCCGCCACCGACTACACCTTCGGCTTCGACACCGCCGTCGGCATCGCGACGGAGGCCATCGACCGGCTGCACACCACCGCCGAGTCCCACATGCGGGTCCTCGTCGTCGAGGTGATGGGCCGTCACGCGGGCTGGATCGCCATCCACTCGGGCCTCGCCGGCGGCGCCAACGCCATCCTCATCCCCGAACAGCGCTTCGACGTCGACCGGGTGTGCGCCTGGGTGACCTCGCGTTTCAAGGCGTCCTACGCCCCCATCGTGGTCGTCGCCGAGGGCGCCATGCCGAGCGACGGCGACATGGTCCTCAAGGACGAGTCGCTCGACTCCTTCGGGCACGTCCGGCTCTCCGGCGTCGGCGAGTGGCTGGCCAAGGAGATCGAGCGGCGCACCGGCAAGGAGGCCCGTACGACCGTCCTCGGCCATGTCCAGCGCGGCGGCACCCCGAGCGCCTTCGACCGCTGGCTCGCCACCCGCTTCGGGCTGCACGCCATCGAGGCCGTCCGGGACGGCGACTTCGGCAAGATGGTCGCCCTGCGCGGCACCGACATCGTCCGCGTGCCCATCGCGGACGCCACCGCCAGGCTGAAGACGGTCGATCCGAAGCTGTACGAGGAGGTGGGGGTCTTCTTCGGCTGAGCCCGCCCGCCGCCCGCCGCCGGACACCCGCCGCCGGACGCCGCGCCGTCCGGCGGCCCGTGGGCACGGACCGTGCCCACGGCCCGTGCCCACGCGAGCGGACGCGGCCCCCGCCGCCGGGACCACGCCGAGCCCTGCCTCGGCTACCGGGCGGGCCGCCGCTGCGCGTACGCGCTCGTGTCGCGCGCGTGCGCGATCAGCTCCCGCACCACGCCGGCGCCGTTCAGGGACAGCACCGACTCCGGATGGAACTGCACCCCGGCGAACCCGGGCCCGCGCAGGGCGTGCACCTCCCCGTTCGCCGCCCGGCCGACCTCGACGCCGTGCGCGGCGAGTTCCCGGTCCGCCTCGTCGTCGCAGCGCGCCACGAAGCTGTTGTAGAAGCCGACCGTCTCGGCCCGCCCGAACAGGTCGACCGTGCTCTGCGCGCCCTGGAACGGCACCTCCTTGCGCACGATGTCCAGCCCCAGCTCGGCCGCGATCAGCTCGTGCCCGAGGCAGACACCCAGGACGCCGTGCCGGTGGCCGCGCAGCACGTCGGCCGTCAGCCCGCGCAGGAAGCGCATCCTGGGGTCGGTGAGGTCGCCCGGGTCACCGGGCCCGGGGCCCAGCACGAGCGGCCCCTCGTGCGCGCGCACCGCCCGGCGCAGCCCCGGATCGTCGTGGCGCCGCACGCTCACCTCCAGGCCGCCCGAGCGCAGCATGTGCGCCAGCATCGCGGTGAAGGTGTCCTCGGCGTCGACGACCAGGGCGTGCCCGGTGAGGCGGGCGGCCCGCTCCTGCATCCGCAGCCAGAAGGGCGCCAGCGCGCCGCGCCGGCCGTCGAGCGCGGCACGCACACGCGGGTCGTCGGCGAGACGCACGCGCGTGTGCTCCGCGCGGGGCCGCCCCGGCCGCACCCCCAGGGCCGCGAGCACGCCCGCCGCCTTCGCGTGGGTCTCGGCGACCTCGCCCGCCGGGTCCGACCCGCGTACGAGCGTGGCGCCCACCGGCACCCGCAGCCCGCCGTCGGCGTCGATGTCGGCGGTGCGGATGAGGATGGGGGAGTCGAGGGTCGGTGCCCCGCCGGAGTCCCGCCCGAGCAGTGCCAGGGCACCGGCGTAGTAGCCGCGCCCGCCGCTCTCGTGCCGCTCGACGACCCGGCAGGCGTTCTGCACGGGCGAGCCGGTGACCGTCGCCGCGAACATGGTCTCCCGCAGCACCTCCCGCACGTCCAGGGAGGACCTGCCGCGCAGCTCGTACTCGGTGTGCGCGAGGTGGGCCATCTCCTTCAGCCGGGGCCCCACCACCACCCCGCCCCTGTCGCCGACCGTGCACATCATCTTGAGCTCCTCGTCGACGACCATCGACAGCTCCTCGATCTCCTTGCCGTCGGCGAGGAAGCCGAGCAGATGCTCCGGCGTCGGCCCGTCCTCGGGGTAGCGGTACGTCCCGCTGATCGGGTTCATCACGACCGTGCCGCCGGACATCCGCACATGGGCCTCCGGGCTCGCCCCGACCAGCGTCCGCTCCCCGGTGTGCACGACGAACGTCCAGTACGCGCCCCGCTCGCCCTCCAGCAGCCGGCGGAACAGCGCCAGCGCGTCGGCCCGCGAGAACCCCTCCACCGATCCCTCGTACGTCCGCCGGATCACGAAGTTCGCGCCCTCGCCGCGCCCGATCTCCTCGCGCAGCACCCGGTCGACGATCCCGGCGTACTCCTCGTCGCCGACGTCGAAGCCGCCCGCCCGGACCCGGACCTCGTGCCCGGGGAGCTGCTCCAGCGCCTCGGCGAGCGGTACGGCGAAGGACTCCCGCGGCACCAGCACCGACAGGGGAGTGCCGTCGTCCCGCACGTCGAAGCCGCGCTCGCGGATCTGGCGGAAGGGGATCAGCGCCAGCCCCTCGTCCGGCAGGTCCGCGAGCCGCTCCACGTCGTGGACCGGCCCGAGCAGCACCTCGACCGTGTCGTGGTCGTGGCCGGGTGTGCGGCGGCGCAGCAGGGCGAACGGACGGGGGTCGTCCGGCAGGCCGAGCAGGTTCATGGATCCGTACTCCTTCTCAGTGGTACCGGGAGGTACGCGGTGGGGAGGGACGGACCCGTGAAACGCCGAAGGCCGCCCCTGGGGCGGCCTTCGCGAAGTCGTGACGTACGCGCAGTCAGTGGGCCGCCGGATGAGCGGTCCACCACCAGTTCCTGGTCGAGTGCGCGAACATGCGACGCACCCTACCCCATGTCCGAGGGGTGTACCCCGTGTCTCAATTGCTGGGCATGGGCCGGAGCGCCCGACCCGACCCCGTAATGTTGGGGCCGTGACCGTGAACGCTAAGACCAGCGCCGGCGCTGGCAACACCTGGCGAGACCTGCCCGCGGCGCAGCAGCCCGAGTACCCCGACACCGAGGCTCTGCGCGCAGTCGTTGCGGACCTCGAGTCGTATCCGCCGCTCGTCTTCGCGGGCGAGTGCGACCAGCTGCGCGCCCGGTTGGCGGCCGTCGCCAAGGGAGAGGCGTTCCTCCTCCAGGGCGGCGACTGCGCCGAGGCGTTCGACGCGGTGTCCGCCGACCACATCCGCAACAAGCTCAAGACCCTGCTCCAGATGGGCGCCGTGCTGACGTACGCCGCCTCGGTGCCGGTCGTGAAGGTCGGCCGGATCGCCGGCCAGTACTCCAAGCCGCGCTCCAAGCCGACCGAGACCCGCGACGGCGTCACCCTGCCGACCTACCGCGGCGACTCCGTCAACGGCTTCGACTTCACCGAGGCCGCCCGCGTCCCGGACCCCGAGCGCCTGAAGCGGATGTACAACGCCTCCGCCTCCACGCTCAACCTGGTGCGCGCCTTCACCACCGGCGGCTACGCCGACCTGCGCCAGGTGCACGCCTGGAACCAGGACTTCGTGAAGTCGTCGCCGTCCGGCCAGCGCTACGAGCAGCTGGCGCGCGAGATCGACAACGCCCTCCACTTCATGCACGCCTGCGGGGCCGACCCGGAGGAGTTCAGGACGGTCGAGTTCTACGCCTCGCACGAGGCGCTGCTGCTCGCCTACGAGTCGGCGCTGACCCGGGTCGACTCCCGGACCGGCCGGCTGTACGACGTCTCCGGGCACATGGTGTGGATCGGCGAGCGCACCCGGCAGATGGACGGCGCGCACATCGAGTTCGCCTCCAGGATCAGCAACCCCATCGGCATCAAGCTCGGCCCGACGACGACGGCCGAGGAGGCGCTGCGCTACATCGACCGCCTGGACCCGGACCGCGAGCCGGGCCGGCTGACCTTCATCGTCCGCATGGGCGCCGACAAGATCCGGGACCACCTCCCGGAGCTGGTCGAGAAGGTCACCGCCTCCGGCGCCACCGTGGCCTGGGTGACCGACCCCATGCACGGCAACACCTTCGAGGCGGCCTCGGGCCACAAGACCCGCCGCTTCGACGACGTGCTGGACGAGGTCAAGGGCTTCTTCGAGGTCCACAAGTCGCTGGGCACCCACCCGGGCGGCATCCACGTCGAGCTCACCGGTGACGACGTCACCGAGTGCGTGGGCGGCGGCGACGAGATCTTCGTCGACGATCTGCACCAGCGCTACGAGACGGCCTGCGACCCGCGCCTCAACCGCAGCCAGTCGCTCGACCTGGCGTTCCTGGTCGCGGAGATGTACCGGGACCAGTAGCGGAGCCGGCCGCGAGCGAAACGCCGGGTGGGGCGCGGATCACATGCGATCCGCGCCCCACGCCGCTTTTGCGGCTCCCGCGCGCCGGGTAAGGTTAGGTTAGCCTCACCGATCAATCGGGACGGCACGACTTCCAACCCGGCGGGAGGTGGGCCGCGTGTACATCTGCAGTTGCTTCGGTGTCACCGAGCAGCAGGTCAAGCAGCATGCGGCCGACGGCGCCGGCACGCCCCGCCAGATCGCCTCCGCCTGCAAGGCCGGCACCGACTGCGGATCGTGCGTGCGCCGGATCCAGGCGCTGCTGGGCAGGGGCTCCTGCCCGCGCCGCGAGCAGGCCGACCGCGGCGGACCGCTGCTCTCCGAGCTGGAGACCGGCCTGACGACCGGCCTGGACACGGGCCTGGACGAGGCCGCCTAGGTCCTGTCTGGAGTTCCCCGTCGTCGCCCGAAGGGCGGCCTCGCGACGTCTGGTGCGGTGCATCGGCGTGCGGCCGGATCGTCCTCGTACCGGATGTACTTGGATGATTCGGCTCCGTGCGTCGAGGTGCCGTGCCAGGCGTCGCGAGGCAGACGGGGAACTCCAGACAGGGCCTAGCTCGGCTGCTCGATCTGCTGCGCGAGGTACAGCGCCTCACCGAGCTTGTCGATCAGTTCCAGCTGGGTGTCGAGGTAGTCGATGTGGTGCTCCTCGTCCTCCAGGATCGACTCGAAGATGTTCGCCGACGTGACGTCGCCCTTGGCCCGCATCACCTCGATACCGCGCCGCAGGCGGTCGATCGCCTCGACCTCGACCTGCCGGTCCGCCTGGAACATCTCGGTGACCGTCTGCCCGACCCGCACATGGAACAGCCGCTGGTAGTTGGGCAGGCCGTCCAGCATGAGGATGCGCTCGGTGAGCTTGTCCGCGTGCTTCATCTCGTCGATGGACTCTTCACGCGTGTACTTGGCGAGCTTGGTCCAGCCGTTGTTGTCCTGGATGCGGTAGTGCAGCCAGTACTGGTTGATCGCGGTGAGCTCACCGGTGAGCTGCTCGTTGAGGAATTCGAGGACCTCGGGGTCGCCCTGCATCGCTAAGGGCTCCTTCCAGGCGGGGGAACTGGCGGAATGCGCCGCATGATTCCACCGGTCACGAAGATCGTCCAGTAAGTCTTCACTTAGTAAGTAAGTGCATGCTTAGTCCGCTTGGTTCCCTTTGAAGGGGTTTGCTCGGACTGGGGTCGGGTGCACCGTCCGCGGTCTGTCAGGATGGGACGCATGGGTCAGCCGGTGGAGCGTGCGGGGGGAGCGGCGGCACACTCCGAGCTTCCGCCGGGACAGCGGCTCCAGCGTGGCTGGCCGGTCACGCACTACGGACCGGTCCCCAGGTTCCGTCCCGAGCGCTGGGAGTTCCGGGTGTTCGGGGCGACCGCCGACGGCGGGAAGCGCTGCTGGAGCCACGAGGAGTTCGCGGCCCTGCCGTACGCCGGGGTCACCGCCGATCTGCACTGCGTCACGAAGTTCAGCATGCTCGGCGCCGAGTGGGGCGGCGTCCGGGCCCGGACGATCCTGGAGATCGCGCCGCCCGCCCCCGCCGTCACGCATGTGATGGTGTGGGCGGAGTACGGCTTCAGCTCCAACCTCCGCCTCGCCGACTTCGCCGCCGAGCGCACGATCTTCGCCACCCACAAGGACGGCGAACTGCTCACGGCGGAGCACGGTTTCCCCCTCCGTCTGGTCGTCCCCCATCTGTACGCCTGGAAGGGGCCCAAGTGGGTCCGCGGCGTGGAGTACATGACGGCCGACCGCCGCGGCTTCTGGGAGGAGCGCGGCTACCACAACATCGGCGACCCGTGGCGGGAGCAGCGCTACTCCTACCAGGAGGAGCCCGGAGACGGCCCCGAGCTCTGACCCTCCCGCGGCACCGCTCCCCGGCGGTGCCCGTGCACCACCGCGTGCCCCCGGCCGCGTCCGGTCATCCGCGTGCCGACCGGCGCCAGGACGAACGCCCCCTTCGGCGCGATCACCGGCACCCACCGGGACAGCGGGTCGGCGCGCCCTGCCTCCATGGCGCCCGGCCCCGGAGCCGCGGTGACCGCCCTACGCGTCGCGGAGCTTCTTCAGGCGCTCGACGTCCGCCGCGTGCCCCTCCCTGCCGCCGGGCGTCTCGATGACGAGCGGTACGCCCTCGGTGGCCGGGTGGGTCATCAACGCCCGGAACGGGTCCTCGCCGATGTGACCGGCGCCGATGTTCTCGTGCCGGTCCTTGTGGGCGCCGACGACGTCCTTGGAGTCATTGGCGTGGATCAGCTTCAGCCGGCCCTCGCCGACGGTGTCCACGAGCAGGTCGAGCGTCGCGTGCATCCCGTCGGGGCCGGTCAGGTCGTGCCCGGCGGCGAAGACGTGGCAGGTGTCCAGGCAGACGCCGAGCCGGGGATGGGCGTCCAGCGCCTCGAAGTACGGCCCGAAGTCCCAGGTCCGCGAGCACAGCGAGGCGCCCTGGCCGGCGGTCGACTCCAGCAGCAGGAACGGGTCGTCGTCCCGCGTCAGCTCGTCCAGCAGCGGCAGCAGATGCTCACGCACCTGGGCGAGGGCCACCGGGCGCTCCCGGCCGCCGGTGGCGCTGCCGGTGTGCACCACCACGCCGAGCGCCCCGATCTCCCGCCCGCGGCGCAGCGAGTGCCGCAGCGACTCCACCGACCTCTCCACCGTGGCCTCGGTGTGGGAACCGAAGTTGATCAGATAGGGGGCGTGCACATAGGCCGGGACCGATCCTGCCGCGCACCGCGCGCGGAACTCCTCGTCCTGCCGGGGGCTGCCGGCGGGCGTCGCCCAGCCGCGCGGGTTGGCCACGAAGACCTGGACCGCCTCGGCCCGCAGGTCCTCGGCGTAGGCCAGGCCGACGGAGGCGAGTCCGCCGGCCACGGGGACGTGGCCGCCCACGGGGTTGCGGGCGGGGCCCGCGGGGACGGTGCCGGACTGCTGACTTCTCACCCGCCCAGGGTGTCATGCGGTCCGGCCCGCCCCGTCACCGGCGGGTGCGGGGGCCCGTCACCGGATGGTGATCGTGATCGTCGATCCCTTCGGAGCGGTCTTCCCGCCCTTGACCGACTGCTTCTTGACCGTGTCGCCGAACAGCCCCAGCAGGCCGCGGTCCTCCTCGACCGAGAAGCCGGCGGCCTCCAGCCGGGCCGTGGCGTCGGAGGCGCCGGCGCCCACCACGTCCGGGACCTCGATCATCTCCGGGCCCTTGGAGAGCGTCAGCGTGACCGTGTCGCCCTCGGCGGCCTGCCCGCCCTCGGCCGGGCTCTGCCGGGCGACCTGGCCCGCGTCGAACTCGGAGTTGACCCGCGCGGAGTCGATCCGCACCCTCAGGCCCGACTCCTCCAGCGCGGCACGCGCGTCGGCCGGGCTCTCGCCGCTGACGTCCGGCACGTCCACCGGGCTGCCCTTGCTGACGACCAGCGCCACCGCGGAGCCGGAGCGGACCTTCGTGCCGTCCCCGGGGTCCGAGGAGACCACCGAGCCCCGGGTGACGTCGTCGCTGAACTCGCGCGTCACCATGCCCGGCTGGAGCCCGCTGTTCTTGAGCTCGGTCCGCGCCTTCGCCAGCGGATAGCCCTGGAGGGCGGGCACCGCGACGGTCCGCGGACCGGAGGAGATCACGAGCTTCACGGAGTCGTTCTGCCGTATGCGGGCGCCCGTGCCGGGGTCCGAGCTGATGACGGTGCCGCGCTTCACGGTGTCGCTGTAGGCCCGGCCGACCGCGCCGGTGTCCAGGCCGGCCTGCTCCAGCCGGTCCCGGGCCTGCGCCTCGGTCTTGCCGAGCAGGGGCGGGACCTGGGTGAACTGGCCGGAGTTGATGTACCAGACGCCTGCGCCGCAGCCCAGGACCAGCAGCACGGCGGCGACGATGACCAGCGGCCCGCGCGGTGCCCGCCGCCCCCGTGCGCGGCGCGGGGCGGGCGGCGGCGGGGCAGGGGACTCCAGGCGGCTCGTCCGGTGGTACCCGTCCCGCGGCTCGTCCCCGGGCACCGCCGGCGGCTGCCGGACGGTGAGCGAGCGCGGGATCACGCTCGTCCGGTCGTCGGCGGTGCCGCGCTCGGCGGCGAGCGCCTGCGGGGGCATCGCGTCCAGCTGGTCCGGGCTCAGGGCGGCGCGCGTCTCGCGGGCGTGCGCCAGCAGCGCCACCGCGTCGTACGGGCGCACGTCGGGGTTGCGGGCGGTGGCCGACGCGACCAGCTCGTCGATCGGGTACGCCAGCCCCGGCACCACCGCCGAGGGCGGCGGGACGTCGTCGTGCAGGTGCTTGTACAGCACCACGGCGGGGGAGTCCCCGTCGTGCGGCCGGTCGCCGGTGAGCATCTCGTAGAGGACGACCCCGCACGCGTACACGTCGACGCGCGCGTCGGCCGCCGCGGGGTGCTCCATCTGCTCGGGCGCGAGATAGGAGACCGTGCCGAGCACCGCCCCCGTCGTGCTGGTCACGGTGTCCACGGAACGCACCAGACCGAAGTCGGCGACCTTCACCCGGCCGTCGTCCCCTATGAGGACGTTCTCCGGCTTCATGTCGCGGTGCACGAACCCGGCGCGGTGGGCGGCGCCGAGCGCCGCGAGGACCGGCTCCAGGATGTCCAGCGCGGCCCGGGGCTGGAGCGCCCCGCGCTCGCGCAGCACGTCCCGCAGGGTGCACCCGGCGATGTACTCCATGGCGAGGTAGACGTACGAGCCGTCGGCGCCCTGGTCGAAGACCTGCACCACGTTCGGATGGGCCAGACGGGCGACGGACTTCGCCTCGCGGATGAACCGGTCGACGAACACGGCGTCCGCCGACAGCGCGGGATGCATCACCTTGAGCGCGAGCACGCGGTCCAGGCGGGTGTCCAGGGCCCGGTAGACCGTGGCCATCCCGCCGACCGCGATCCGCGCGTCCACGCGATACCGGCCGTCGAGCACCTGCCCGACCAATGGGTCCTGAAGGGTCGTATCCACGCAGGTGAGTGTACGAGCCGACACCGACACCCGGCCGGGCCGAGCCGCGATCGGAGCGGGACTGGAGCCGACCTGTGACGGACGACGCACCGGTCCGCGGGCCCCGTGCCGCACGCGGACGTCAGAACGCGGGACGCTCCGGATCGAGCCGCGCCGTGCCCGCCACCGGCGACGACGCCTCGGCGAAGTGCCGGCGCGGGATGCGCCCCGCGCGGAACGCCAGCCGCCCGGCCGCCACCCCGTGCCGCATCGCGTCGGCCATGAGCACCGGCTCCTGCGCCCGCGTCACCGCGGAGGCGAGCATCACCCCCGCGCACCCCAGCTCCATCGCGAGCGCCACGTCCGACGCGGTGCCGGCGCCCGCGTCCAGGATCACCGGCACCCGCGCGTGCTCCACGATCAGCTGGAAGTTGTGCGGGTTGCGGATGCCGAGCCCGGAGCCGATCGGCGAGCCCAGCGGCATGACCGCCGCGCACCCCGCGTCCTCCAGCTTCCGGGCGAGCACCGGATCGTCGTTGGTGTACGGCAGCACCGTGAAGCCGTCGTCCACCAGCGTCTCCGCCGCCTCCAGGAGGGCGATCGGGTCCGGCAGCAGGGTGCGCTCGTCGGCGATGACCTCCAGCTTGACCAGGTCGGTGCCGAGCGCCTCGCGCGCGAGGCGGGCCGTGAGGACGGCCTCTCCCGCGGTGAAGCAGCCCGCGGTGTTCGGCAGCACCCGGATGCCGAGCCTGTCCAGCACCGACAGGACCGAGCCGTGCACCGAGGCGTCCACCCGCCGCATCGCGACCGTGGTCAGCTCGGTGCCGGACGCCGTCAGCGCCCTTTCCAGCACGTCCAGGCTGGGAGCCCCGCCCGTGCCCATGATCAGCCGGGACGTGAAGGACGTACCGCCGAGGACGAAGGGATCGTCGGCCATGGGTCAGCCTCCCTGGACGGCGGTCAGGACCTCGACGCGATCGCCCTCGGCGAGGCGGGTCGCGGGCCACTGCGCGCGCGGGACGACGGTTTCGTTGAGGGCGGCGGCCACCCCGGAGGGCGCCGCGGTCAGGGACTCCACGAGCGCGTCCAGCGCCGTGCCCGGCTCGACGCCGCGGCGCTCGCCGTTGACCGAGACGGTGATCACCGCGCTCATGCGGGCCGCTCCGCAAGGGCCGCGGCGGCACCGAACCGCCCGGGGCTGAACGCGCGCGCCTCCTGGGGCAGTTCACCGGTGACCAGGGCGTGCCCCAGGACGTCCCCGGTGACCGGTGTGAGCAGCACGCCGTTGCGGTAGTGGCCGGTGGCCACCAGCAGGCCGGGCAGTCCGGTCGGGCCGAGGAGCGGCGCGTTGTCGGGGGAGCCGGGGCGCAGGCCCGCCCGGGTCTCGGTGAGCGGCAGCTCGGTGATACCCGGCACCAACTCGTGTGCGTCGCGCAGCAGTTCGTACACGCCGCCCGCGGTCACCGCGGTGTCCCAGCCCAGTTCCTCGCTGGTGGCCCCGACGACCAGCTCCCCGCTCTCACGCGGCACCAGGTACACCTGGCCGCCGCGCACCACCGCCCGCACCGTCCGGCTCAGGAACGGCGCGTACCGGCGCGGCACGGTCAGCCGCAGCACCTGGCCCTTCACCGGACGCACCGGGGGCAGTACGTCGTCCGGGACACCCGCCAGCCGGCCGCTGAGGCTGCCCGCCGCGAGGACGACCTGCTCCGCGCGCAGGGAGGCGCCGTCCTGCGTGCTCACGCCCACGGCCCGGCCGCCCGCGGTGTCCAGCCGCTCGGCGCGGGTGCGGTGGAAGGCCACGCCGGTCCGCTCGCACGCGACGAGGAGGGCCGCCGCCAGCCGCCGCGGATCGATCTGGTGGTCGCCGTCCACCCGCAGCCCGCCGCGCACGCCCGGCGCCAGCATCGGCTCCAGCCGCCGGCACTCCCGGCCCGAGAGCCACTCCGACTCCAGGCCCGACCGGCTCTGCAGGGCGTGCAGTTCCCGCAGCTGGGCGCGGTCGTCGGCGTCCAGCGCCACCGCCAGCGTGCCGCACCTGCGGTAGCCGAGGTCGTGGCCGGTGAGGTCGGTCAGCTCGGCCGCGAAGTCCGGATAGCGGCGGGCCGAGGCGAGGTTCAGGCCCAGCAGGGTCTGCTCGCCGTGGTGCAGTTCCGTGACGGCGGCCAGCATCCCGGCGGCGACCCGGGCGGCGCCGCCGCCCGGCTCGGGATCGACGACCGCGGTGCTGAGCCCGCGCCCCGCCGCCCGCCACGCCGTGACCAGGCCGATGATGCCGCCCCCGACGACGAGGACGTCTGAGGTTCGCGTACGCGACATGGGCGTCCAGCCCCTCCCTTCGCCGGCATGACCCGGATCAGGTTCGTACGGTCGGAGGCCGCCAGCCTCCCTCTCAGCCCGGTGCGTCCGGGCTCCCGCGAGTGCTCTACGGTGGCCACCCTAGCCCGCCGCCCCGCGTCTCAGTAAGGGAGCCCGCGCCGATGGCCCGCTCGCTCGACGGTCTCGTCCTCGCCCCGGTCGCCGACCAGGCCCCAGGTCAGGTGGGTACGCGCACCCGTTTCACCTACCACGAGAAGGACGGCGAGATCTGGGCCGAGTACGCCGGCGGCGACGTCGCGCGCGGGTACCTCGTCGGCACCCGTGAGGGGGACCGGCTTGACTTCCGCTACGTCCAGCTGAAGCGGGACGGCACGACGTCCTCGGGCCACTGCGCGTCGACGGTGACGGAGCTCGCCGACGGACGGGTGTGTCTGGAGGAGACGTGGGAATGGGAGTCACAGACCGGCCGAGGCACCAGCGTTGTGGAGCAGGTCACCCGGCACGACCCCTGACTGACGCAACGTCAGTTGACTAAGGTGATCAGGTGAGCGAGCAGACGACGCAGTCGCAGCGAAGAGTGGTCGTGGCCGGCGCCGGCATGGCCGGTGTGCAGACGGCGGTCGCGCTGCGCGAACAGGGATTCACCGGCACCGTCACCCTGATCGGCGCCGAACCCCACCAGCCCTACGACCGGCCGCCGCTGTCCAAGGCCGTGCTGCTCGGCAAGGCCGAGGGCTCCGCCTTCGACATCGACTTCGAGGCGCTCGGCATCGCACTGCGCCTCGGGCGCGAGGTGCGCGGCGTCCGCCCGGCCGACCACGAACTGGACACCGAGTCCGGGCCGGTGCCCTACGACGTCCTGGTCCTCGCCACCGGCGCCGAACCGGTCCGGCTGCCGGGCGCCGAGGGCGTCCCGGGCGTGCATCTGCTGCGCACCCTGGACGACGCCGAGCGGCTGCGGCCGGTCCTCGCCCGCCAGCACGACATCGTGGTCGTCGGCGCGGGCTGGATCGGCGCGGAGTTCGCCTCGGCCGCGCTGGAGGCCGGCTGCGCGGTGACCGTGGTGGAGGCCGCCGACCGGCCCCTCGCGGGCGCGCTGCCCGGGGAGGTGGCGGCGCCCATGGCCGCCTGGTACGGGGACAGCGGCGCGGTGCTGCGCACCCACGCGCGCGTGGCGCGCGTCGAGCCCGGCGCGGTGGTTCTCGACGACGGCTCGCGGCTGCCCGCGGGCGCCGTCGTCGTCGGCATCGGCGCCCGGCCCGCCACCGCCTGGCTCGCGGGCTCCGGCATCGAGCTCGGCGCGCGGGGCGAAGTGGTGGCCGACGGCGGACTGCGCACCTCCGCGCCCGACGTCTACGCGGTCGGCGACTGCGCGTCGTTCCCGTCGGCCAGGTACGGCGAGCGGCTGCTCGTGCACCACTGGGACAACGCCCTCCAGGGTCCGCGCACGGTCGCGGCCAACATCATCGGCGAGACCCCCGCGGTCTACGACCCGGTGCCGTACTTCTGGTCGGAGCAGTTCGGCCGCTTCGTGCAGTACGCCGGACACCACGCCGATGCCACGGCCACGCTGTGGCGCGGCGACCCGTCGGGCCCGGCGTGGTCGGTCTGCTGGCT
Source organism: Streptomyces zinciresistens K42 (assembly GCF_000225525.1). GTDB lineage: Bacteria > Actinomycetota > Actinomycetes > Streptomycetales > Streptomycetaceae > Streptomyces > Streptomyces zinciresistens. Next base: position 67,801 of record NZ_AGBF01000015.1, read on the forward strand.
GCGGGACGACCGCCTGGTCGCCCTGCTGGCGGTGGGCCGGCCGAGGGATCTGGCGCAGGGGCGGCGGCTGATCGAGGCGGGCACGCCGATGGACGCCGGACTGCTGGTGGACCCGGCGAGACCGCTGAAGGCGGCCACGGCGTAGCCCGGCGGGGGCCGTGCCGACCCCCGCCCGGACCGGCCCGGCTTCCGACTGTCGGTGGCAGATGGCAGGCTTGTTCCCGTGACCGAGATTGACGCAAAGACCGATGCTCTCGTCCCCGCCTGGCTCACCCTCCCCGACATCGCCGAACAGCTCGGCGTCGAGGTGACCCGCGCCCGGCAGCTGGTCAAGGACGGCCAGCTGATCGCCGTGCGCCGAGGTGAGAACCGCGCGCTGCACGTCCCCGCCGCCTTCATCGACGGGGACAAGGTCGTCAAGGGTCTGTCCGGGACCCTGACGCTCCTGCGGGACGACGGCTTCACGGACGAAGAGATGCTGGAGTGGCTCTTCACCCCCGACCCCTCCCTGCCCGGCACCCCCGCGCAGGCCCTCAGCGAGAACCGCGGCACGGAGGTGAAGCGACGCGCCCAGGCGCTCGCCGTCTGACCCTCGCCCCGCAGGTCCGGCGACCGTCCGCGGTCCGGGCCCCCGCGACCACGCCACGGCCGCGCGGGGCCCGGCCCGGTCCGAGGGCCTCGGCATGCCGATGTGACGCCCTCCGCGCGATACCCGGCGCCGGTGGTCCCGGTTCCGCGCGCCCCGGCCCCGGCGCCGGACCGGTCCGCCCCCGACCGCGGCGTCCGGCTACCGTGCCCTCGTCCGGCATCCGCCGGGCCGGCCCGCCCGGACACCCGACCACAGGGGGCACCGCATGACCGACACCTCCGTCGCAGACACCTCCGTCGCAGACACCGCCCGCAGCCGGCTCGACGGCGCCCGGCTCTACCTGTGCACCGGCGCCCGCAGGGAGCGGGGCGACCTCGCGGAGTTCCTCGACGCCGTCCTCGCGGCCGGGGTCGACATCGTCCAGCTGCGGGACAAGGGCATGGAGGCGGCCGAGGAGCTGGACCACCTCCGGACCTTCGCCGAGGCGTGCGCCCGGCACGGCAGGCTGCTCGCCGTCAACGACCGGGCCGACGTGGCCCACGCGGCCGGTGCCGGCGTGCTCCACCTCGGCCAGGGCGACCTCCCGGTCCCCGCCGCCCGCGCGATCCTCGGCGACGACGTCCTGATCGGCCGCTCCACCCACTCCGCCGCCGAGGCGTCCGCGGCCGCCGTCCAGGACGGCGTGGACTACTTCTGCACCGGCCCCTGCTGGCCCACCCCCACCAAGCCCGGCCGCCACGCGCCCGGACTGGACCTGGTCCGCCACACCGCCGCCCTGGGGACGGACCGCCCCTGGTTCGCGATCGGCGGCATCGACCTCGGCAACCTCGACCAGGTGCTGGACGCGGGCGCCCGCCGGGTCGTCGTCGTCAGGGCGATCACCGACGCCCCCGACCCGGGCGCCGCCGCGGCGGAGCTCGCGAAGCGGCTGCGGCAGGCGTAGGGGCGCCCGGAGACCGTCCCCCGCCGCAGGTCCCGGCACGCGCGCACGGACGCCGGACGAGCCGTCTCGGTGGGTGGGCGTCCCGGACCGGCGGCGCACGAGCGGCTGTTTTCGGGCGGACACTGTCCAATACCTGGACAACAGGCCGACAAACAAGCCGATAAAAAGGACAAATGCCGGGTGCCCGGTTGGGCGACCGCGAACCCCTGGCTAACCTGCGGGTATGGCCCTCGGCACCGCATCCGTCAGATCGGACCACGCTCGTACCGTGCGCGAGATGCTCGCGACCGGCAAGACGACGTACTCCTTCGAGTTCTACGCCCCCAAAACCCCGAAGGGCGAGCGGAACCTGTGGAACGCGCTGCGCCGGGTCGAGGCCGTCGGCCCCGACTTCGTCTCCGTGACGTACGGCGCGGGCGGTTCCACCCGCGCCGGCACGGTCAAGGCCACCGAGGCCATCGCCTCGGACACCACGCTGACCCCGATCGCCCACCTCACGGCCGTCGACCACTCGGTGGCCGACCTGCGCAACATCATCGGCCAGTACGCCGACGCCGGGATCCGCAACATGCTGGCGCTGCGCGGCGACCCGCCCGGCGACCCGCTGGGCGACTGGGTGCGGCACCCGCAGGGCCTCGCCTACGCCGCGGAGCTGGTCGAGCTGATCAAGGCGTCCGGCGACTTCTGCGTCGGCGTCGCGGCCTTCCCCGCGATGCACCCGCGCTCCGCCGACCGCGACCTCGACGTACGCCACTTCGTCGACAAGTGCCGGGCCGGCGCGGACTACGCGATCACGCAGATGTTCTTCGATCCGGAGGACTATCTTCGCCTGCGCGACCGGGTGGCGGCCGCAGGCTGCGACACCCCGATCATCCCGGAGATCATGCCGATCGCGAGTGTCCGGACCCTGGAGCGGATCCCGTCGCTGACCAACGCCGCCTTCCCGGACGCCCTGAAAGAGCGGATCCTCACAGCGAAGGACGATCCGGCCGCTGTACGCTCGATCGGGATCGAGTTCGCCACGGAGTTCTGCGCGCGGCTTCTGGCCGAGGAAGTGCCCGGACTGCACTTCATCACGCTCAACAACTCCACGGCTACCCTGGAAATCTACGAGAACCTGGGCCTGCACCACCCACCCGCAGGTCTGGACCGGTCGTCCTGATATACGTCACACTGCGTAGGCGGCCACTGGGAGAGGGGCGTACATGGGCTGGACGGTCCTCTACATCGCGTTCGGCGGCGTAGCGCTGTGGCTGCTCGGCGAGGTGCTGCTGCAGTACAAGGCGCGGCTGCGCTGGCGGTTGCTCGCCTTCGGCGGCTTCCTCGGCGTCGTCGTCGGGGTACTGATTCCGTCGGTCGTCGTGATCGGTCTGGGCGCCGCCGCGTTCGCGGTCGGGCAGACCTATGTGACGCTGTCGTTCCGCCGCGGCTTCGCGGAGGGCTGGGCCGTCTCCGCGCCGGCCCTCGGTCCGCTGGGCTCCAAGCGCCGCCGTGAGCCGGACGAGGAGGAGCCGGACCCGGATGACTCCGACCCGGAGGCGTCCGAGGGCGGCTTCGAGGGCGACGACGACCGCTACGACCGCGACGGTGCCGACTACGGCGACGACTACGACCGCGACGACGTCTTCACCCCGCAGCGCGGGGCCGCCGCCGCGGATGCCACCGCCGTCTACGAACCGCAGCCCATGCCCGAGGACACCGGCTCCTACGGCGTGTACGGCGACACCGGCTACGCGGGCGCCGAGCAGAACTACGCCGCCGGCCAGCAGCACCAGGACCAGTACGCCACGGCCGACCAGGGCTACGGCTACGACGCCTACGGGCAGCAGGGCTACGACCAGCAGCAGTACGGCTACGACCCCTCCGGGCAGCAGCAGTACGCCGCCTACTCCGACCCGTACATCGGCACCCAGACCTACGACGGCACCGGCTACGACGCCTACGGCCAGCAGCAGTACGACCAGCAGGGCCAGCCGGGCCAGCAGGGGTACGCCCAGGACCAGTACGCCGCCGGCTATCCTGAGGGCACCCCGCCCGGCGGCGTGTGGGTCCCCCAGCAGCGCACCGACGAGACGTACGGCGGCGAACTCCCCAACGAGCAGCCGTACCCGTACCAGGGCGACAACCACGGCCAGGGGTACGACGAGCAGTACCGCTACTGACGGCCTCGCGCGGCGGGGGCCGGTCCGGGGGCGGTCACCGGGAGCCCCGGAACTCCGGCCCCTCCACGATCAGTCCGGCGACCAGCGCGCCCGACATCCCGGCGTGCGGCAGACCGCCCCCGGGGTGGGACCAGCCGCCGGCCGTGAACAGGCCCGCCAGGGCGGTGCTGTTGGACGGGTGCAGCAGCCGCCCGCCGCCCGCCGCCAGGGACGGCGCCGGCACCGCGCCCAGCGCGGCTCCCGTCTCGCGCTCGGTGTCGGCCGGGGTGCGCACCTCCCGCCACAGCAGCCGCTCGCGCAGCCGGGGCACGGCCCGCTCGGCCACCGCGACCAGCCGGTCCGCGTGCCGGGTCAGGGCGTCCGGACCGGCCCCCGCGGGAACCGCCGTGGTCAGGGTGAGCGCCTCGTGGGCGCCGTCCGGGACGAGCGCCGGATCGTCCGGGCGCAGAATCGTCACCGTGGGATCGGCGGGCAGGGCACCGGCCGCGCCGGACAGCGCGTCCGCCTCCGCCTCGCGGTCCCGCGCGTGGACCACCGTGCGGTGGACCGTGCCCGGGGGGCGGGCTCCGCGCAGCGCCAGCAGCACCGTCAGCCGGCCGGCGCCCCCGCGCTGGGGCGCGACCTCGCCCCCGCCCCGCGGCGCCGTGCCCCGGACGAGGCGGTCCAGTACCCCGGGGGCCACCCCGGCGACCACGAAGTCGGCCTCCACCACCGAGCCGTCGGCCAGCTCGGCCCCGGCCGCCCGGCCGTCCTTCTCCAGGACGGCCGTGACCTCGGCACCGAAGTGGAACGCGACCCTGCGGGCCACGCACCGCTCATGGACGGCCCGCGCCAACTCCCGCATGCCGCCCCGCACATACCAGGTGCCGAAGGCGTGCTCCAGGTACGGCAGCACGGCGGCGCTCGCCGGGGTCCGGCGGGGATCGAGCCCGTACGCGAGGGCGTGGGACTCCAGCAGGGCGACGAGCCGGGGATCGCGCAGCTCCCAGGCGCCGACCTCGGCGAGGGTGCCCGCCCTGCGGGTGCGCAGCAGCCGCTTGTGGGGGACCGAGGGGTAGGGGTCACGCTCGGCGAGCACGCGCCAGTCGGGCCACAGGGGCTCCTCCAGCAGCGGTCTGCGCGTGCGGTCCCACGCTTCGCGGGCCCGCACCAGGAAGTCGCCCCAGCGCTCGCCCGTGCCCGCGCCCAGCGCCTCGTCCAGGGCGGTGACGACGCCCGCGCGTGACGCGTTCGGCAGGACGGCCTCGGTGCCGTCGGCGAACACGTGCCGTGCGGACGGGTCGACCTGGACCAGGTCGACACAGCTCTCCAGCGGCTCCCTGCCGGTCTTGAGGAACAGGTCCCGGTACACGGCGGGCAGCGGGAGCAGGCCGGGCCCGGTGTCGAAACCGAAGCCGTCGCGCTCGAAGCGGCGCAGCGCGCCGCCGTACGTCCGCGTCCGCTCGTACACCGCCACCCGGTGGCCCGCGACGGCCAGCCGGGCAGCGGCCGCCATCGCGCCCGTCCCGGCGCCGATCACCGCAATCCGTGCCATGCGGGGGACTTTATCGGCCGCCACCGACAACGGGCCCCGCGACCTCGCAGGACCGCTCAGCCGGGGCGTTGCGGCACCGGCCGGGCGGGGCGTCCGCGGGCTCGGCGTTCGGCCCGGCGGCGCAGGAAGCTGCGGATCCGCCCGACCAGGAGGAACAGCGTGAGCCCTCCGCCGAGCAGCAGCACCCCCGCGACGGCGGCCGCCGCCACCGGGTTGAAGACGGCGAAGGTGATGACCGCGGCGACCCCGAGGTCCTCGGCGATGCTCACCGCGATGTTGCTGAACGGCTCGGGGGAGGTGTTGACCGCCATCCGCGTCCCGGCCTTGACCAGATGGCTCAGCAGCGCGGTGGAACCCCCGACGGCGCCCGCCGCGAGCTCGGGCAGCGAACCGCTCTGCCCGGCCAGCAGTGCCGCCACGACGGCGCCCGCGACCGGCCGGACGACGGTGTGGACCGCGTCCCAGGCCGAGTCGACGTACGGGATCTTGTCCGCGACGGCCTCGCACAGGAACAGCACGCCGGCCGCGATCAGGACGTCGGACCGCTGCAGCGCGGCGGGCACGTCGTCGCTCAGCCCGGTCGCGCCGAACAGGCCGAGCAGCAGCACGACCGCGTACGCGTTGACGCCGCTGGCCCAGCCGCTGGTGAACACCAAGGGGAGTACGGACACGGAGGCGATCGTAGCCAGCGCGCGGCCCGCGGTCGTGGGGATGAGCGCGCAGGTCTGAGTACCCGTACCCAGAGGCCGAGATGAGTACGCGCGCGGATGGGGCGCGACCTGCGCCGACGAGAGAGTGGAGGCACGGAGAAGGGGATCTGCTCCGGTACCGGCGGCACGGGGCGCCGGAACGGAGCGGCCCCGGATCCGCTCCTTCCGCCGGCCCGCGTCGGCGGGAGCGAGACGGGGGACCCGGCGGACGCCCGCACGGGGTCCGCGACGGGGGCGCGGGGGAAGCGGGGAGGGGCGGGGGGAACGGGGGAGCGACGAGAAGGCGCCGGTTCGGCGGCGGCCCGCGGGGGACGCGGCCGCCTCGAACCGGCGCCTCCTCGTGTGCGACTGCTCCGGGGCCGGGTCAGCGGCTCCCGCTCACCCGGCCCTGGAGCAGCCGCGACAGGGCCGCGTGCACGTCGTCCAGGGAGCGCTCCGGCTGGAACGACTGCCAGTCCAGCGCCGCCACCAGCACCATGCCGACCAGCGCGGCGGCGGTCAGCGGGACGTCGATCTCCTCGCTGAACTCGCCGTTGTCCACGCCCTCGCGCAGCACGCCCTCCACGACCGCCACGGCCTGCTGGCGGACCACCATCAGCGTGGACTGCCAGGCCCGGTTGGTGCGCCACAGCTCGGCGACGTACAGCTGGGTGAAGGACGGGTAGCGGTCGATGAAGACCAGCCCCGCGCGGACCATCGCGTCCAGGGCGTCCACCTTGCTGCCGCCCGCGCGCGCGGTCCGCTCGGCCGCTTCCCGCAGGGAGGCGGTCAGGAGGCCGACGCCGTGCCGCAGCAGCTCCTCGAAGAGGACCGACTTGCTGGCGAAGTTGTAGTAGACCGTGCCCTTCGCCACCCCGGCGCGTTCCGCGATCTCGTCGACCGTGGTGGCCGAGAAGCCCTGCTCGGCGATGAGCGTGACGGCCGCCTCGTAGAGCTTCTGCCGGGTGGCCTCACGGCGCGTGCTGCCGCCCGACGCGGCGCTGCTGCTTTCCATGGCCCCGATTGTGCCGCGCGCGCTCACAGGCTCAGCTCCGGGTGCAGCCGGTCGAGCGTCCACACCTGGCGGCGCCTGGCCGACAGCGCGGTCAGCGCGAGCGCCCCGGCAGTGAAGGCGACGAGCACCGCGCACGCCTGCCACACCGGCCCTGGCCCGCCGCCCGTGATCAGCCGGCGCAGCGCCTCGACGACGTAGCTCATGGGCAGGAAGGGATGCAGGGCGTTGAAGAACGCCGGGCTGGTCTGCACGGGGTACGTGCCGCCCGCGGACGTCAGCTGGAGCATCAGCAGGGCGAGGACGAGTATCCGGCCGGCCGCGCCGAAGCGTGCGTTGAGCCACTGCACGATCGCCGCGAAGCACGCCGTCACCAGGAACAGGAAGCCCACCGTGCCGGCCGCGCGGACCATCCGCAGCCCGACCGCCCAGTGCAGCACCGACATCAGGGCCACCGTCTGGAGCACGCCGATCGCCACCACCGGCAGCCAGCCGGCCAGCGCGATCCGCCAGGCCGGGGCACCCGCGGCGAGCGCCCGCCGGTTCACCGGCGCGATCAGCATGTACGCCACCATCGCGCCGACCCACAGGGACAGCGGGATGAAGTACGGGGCGAAGCCGGTGCCGTAGTTGGGCGCCTTGTACAGGTCCCGGGAGACGAGGCCGACCGGGTCGGCCATGACCTCGGTGCGCCGGTCGCGGTCCTTCTTGTCGTAGTCGGGGATCTTTTCGGCGCCGTCGCGCAGCCCGCTGGTGAGCTTGCCCGAGCCGTCGAGGAGTTTGTACATGCCGCCGTTGAGGTCGTACGCGCCCGTCTTGAGTTTCCCGACGCCGCCGTCCAGGCCGGCCGCACCCGTCTTCGCCGTACCCAGTCCGGAGTGCAGCTTCTTCGCGCCGGCGGCGACCTTGGCGGCGCCCTGGTTCAGCTTGTCGATCCTCGTGACGGCGTCGTCGAGGTCCTCGGACAGTCGCGGGGCGCGGTCCGCGAGGGCCTTGGCCTGCTTCTGGAGCGTGGCGAGGTTCTTGTCGAGCCGCTTCAGGTCGCCGCCGCGGCCGGCGACGAGGGTGTCGAGGTCGGCGGCGACCGTCGCCACGCCGGCGGCCGACTGCTTCGCCTTCCTCAGATCGGCGCAGGCGGCGTCGGGCAGGGCGGGGTCCTCGCAGCGTGCCCGGTAGAGGGTGTCGAGCGCCTTGGAGGCCGTACGGGCGTCCCTGGCGGCGCCGGGGGCCCGCTCCACGAGGTCGTCCAGGTCGGCGCGGATCGCGCCCGAGGAGTCGGCGACCAGGCGGGCGGTGTCCCCGATGGTCTTCTCGTCGGCGGCGAGGAGCGGTCCGATCCTGCGGTCCGCGGCGTTGACCCTGTCGGCCAGCGTGCGCGTGCCCTGGGCGACGCGGCGGGAGCCGTCCTCCAGGTCGCCCGCGCCCTTGGTCAGGCGCTTCAGCCCGGTGGACAGCCTGCCGCTGCCCTCCTTGGCGTCCTTCAGGCCCGAGGCGAGGCTCTTGGAGCCCTTCTCGGCCCTGTCGATGCCGCCTTCGAGCTTGCCGGCGCCGTCGGCGGCCTTCTCCGTCGCGCCGTGGAGGTCGGAGAACGACACGAAGATCCGGTCAAGGAACGACCGCGACGCGTTCGTGGACGCCGCCTCGCGCACCTCGCCGAACACCGTCCGCGAGATCTGCCCGACGATGTAGTTGTTGGAGTCGTTGGTCCGCACCTGGAGCGCGCCCGTCTCGGGCGCGTCGCCCGCGCCGGAGGCGATGCGCGCGCTGAGGTCCGACGGCATGGTCAGCGACAGGTAGTAGGTGCCGTCCTCGACGCCCTTCGCCGCCTCGGCGGCACTCACCTCGCGCCAGTCGAAGACGTCGCTCTCGCGCAGGCCCCCGGTGATGTCGTCGCCCGCCCTGAGCTTCCTGCCGTCGACGCTCGCGCCCTTGTCGTCGTTCACGAGCGCCACGGGGATGCGGTCGAGCCTGCCGTACGGGTCCCAGAACGACCACAGGTACAGGGCGCCGTACAGCAGGGGCAGCACCAGCAGCGCCACCAGGGCGGCGCGCGGCAGCCTCCCCCGGCCGAAGCGCCTCAGCTCAAGCGCGGCCAGCCTGGGCGAGCGCATCGGCGGCCTCCTCTCCGGCGTCGGTGTCGGCGTCGGTGTTGTCGTCGTGCTCGGGCCGCGGGGCCCGCGCGGGGGCGGTGGACACGCCGACCGTGCCCCCGGGAGCCTCGCTGCACACCGCGACGACCGTGGTCCCCGACGCGGCGACGGCCTTCAACAGGGCCCAGATCTCGGCCCGTTCGGCGTCCGAGAGCTTCAGGTCGACGTCGTCCACGCCCAGCAGGCGCGGGCGCCCGACGAGCGCCAGCGCGACGGACAGCCGCAGCGCCTGCGTGCGCTCCAGGTCGCGCACCGCGGTACGGGGCCCCTTCGGCAGCGACTCCAGGTCGAGCCCGGCCCGCTCCAGGGCCGTCCCGATCAGGAGCCGCGTGCCCTCGCGCCGCTCCGCGCGCGGACGCAGCAGACCGCGCAGCGCGTCACCGAACCGCCGCTGGAGCAGCGCCCGTTCGCGCAGGTGCTCGGCGACGGTCAGGGCCGGGTCCAGATCGGTCACCCCGGGGACGTGCGCCAGGGCGGCGACGCGCCGCACGGCCGCCGTCCGCCGGGGCAGGTCCCCGCCGCCGACCGCGGCCGAGCCCTCCGTGGGCTTCATCCGGCCCGTGAGCGCCAGCAGCAGACACGTACGCCCGCTGCCGGACGGTCCCTCGACGGTGATCAGCGAACCGGGCCCGGCCTCGAAGGTGATCCCGCGGAACGCCCATCCGCGGGGCCCTTCCAGGCCCAGGCCCCGGGCCGTGACGCCGGCGGCTGTCACGGTTCCCCCCATCCCTGCCCCCTCAATGTATTGAACTGACTGGTCAGTTCAAAAGGTAGCCCGAACTCGCGGGCGAAGCAAAATCCCAGGTCAGAACGGATTGTCAGTGCCATACCCCACGATGGGCACATACGGCACCCCGTAGCGGACGTGCCGTCACCCAGACGACAGGAGGTTCGTCATGGCCAGCTCCCACGCCGCTGCCGCCCGCCGGCGCCGCGCCACCGGCCCTG
>NZ_AGBF01000014.1 GCF_000225525.1 Streptomyces zinciresistens K42
CGGCGTCGCGGTCCCCATCGGCCCCGGCCCCCGGGTGTCCGACGCCCGCGCCGCCGCCCTCCAGGCGCCGCCCCCGGAGGCCGCCCTGGTCGCCTCCTGGTCCAGACCGCGCCCCGGTGTGAACGGCGCCGACCCGGCCGTCCCGGCCCCGCCGCCGGCCGCCCCGGAGCCGTCGGCCGGCTGGCGGCCCTGGCGTTTTCGCATGTCGAACGATGTCTGGGGGACCCCGGCCGTCGCCGACGACCTCGTCTACGTCACCTCCTTCGAGGTGCACGCCCTGGACGTGGCCACCGGCCGCCGCCGCTTCAAGACCCGGGACGTGGCCTGGTCGATGGCGGTCGCGGACGGCCGTATCCACGCCTCCGACGGCCCCACCCTGTTCGCCCTGGACCACCGCGAGGGCGCGGACCTGTGGCGGTTGCAGACCGACGCCTGGGTGTACGCGCTGCGGGCCGAGCGGGGCACCGTCGTCACCGGCACGCGCGGGGGCGGCGTCCAGGCGTGGGAGGCGTCCACCGGCCAGAAGCTGTGGGAGACCAGCGGCGCGCAGAGCGACTTCGAGACCCCGGAGGCCGGACCCGCGCTGTACGACGGCACGGTGTACGTGTGGCAGGACGCCCGGCTGCGCGCCCTGGACGCCCGCGGCGGCGAGGAGCGCTGGTCCTACCCGATCGGTGACGCCGCCTCCTGCGGCGGGGTGCCGGTGCGGGTGGCGCAGGCCCACGACGGCCACGTGTACGTCTCCGCCGGGACGCGCGTCGTCGCGCTCGACGTGATGAGCGGCCGGGTGCGCTGGCACTTCGAGGCCCCGGCGGTCTTCCTGTGCCCGCCCGCCTTCGTGCCCGGACCGGCGGTGGCCGGGGGCGGGGTCTACCTCGCCGACTACCTCGGCACGGTGTACGCGCTCGACGCCACCGACGGCCGCGACCGCTGGCGCATCGCCACCGAGGCCCGCTCCTCGGTCGAGCCGGTGCTGGTGGCGGGCGGGCATGTGCACGTGGGCAGCGGCAAGGGGCTCTACACCCTGGACGCGGTCACGGGCACGCCCAAGTGGCGCTTCCAGGCGGGCGGGGACATCGTCGGCGCCCCGTCGGTGGCGGAGGGCCGCATCCACTTCGGCTCCACGGACCATCTGCTGTACACGCTCAAGGCCGATGACGGCAGGCTCCGGTGGAAGCTCGCCACCGGCGGCGAGATCACCGGGTCGCCCGTCGTGCGCGACGGCGTGGTGTACGCGTGCAGCAAGGACCGGTGCGTGTACGCGCTCGACGCGGAGAAGGGCACCGGCACGGCACGCACCGCGTAGCCGGTCCGGTGCCGCGGGACGGCGCACGCCCGGCGGTCGAAGCCCCGTACGCCCGCGACGCCGACCGGCGGCACACGGTCGTGCCCTCGCGGTCGCCGTGCCCTCGCGGTCACCGCGTCCGGAAGTCGCGGCGGCGCCCCCGGAACAGCTCCGCCTGCCGGTCCCCCGGCAGGTTGCCCAGCGCGATCAGATGCGGCGCCTGCGCGAACGCCTGGGCGAGGGCGGCCTCCTTGGCCGCCCACAGCGCCCGTACGGTCCCCTGCACCCCCCGCGGCGGATACCCGGCGAGCACGGTGGCGCAGCCGACCGCGGCGGCCAGCGCGGCCCCCGGCTCGGTTACTTCGCTGACCAGGCCGATCTCCAGGGCCCGCCGCGCGGACAGCCGCTCGGCGCTGCCCATCAGCGCCATCCGTGCCGCCTCCCCGGGGGGCATCCGCAGCGCCATCAGCATCGACTCGTACGCGCTGACCATGCCGTAGGTGGTGTGCGGGTCGAAGAAGGCGGCGGTCGGGTCGGCGACGACGAAGTCCGCCTCGCCGAGCAGGTGGAAGGCGCCCCCGCAGGCCATGCCCCGCACGGCGGCGATCACCGGTTTCCACAGGTCGTTGGACTTGGGGCCGACCCGCAGCAGCGGATCGTCGGTCATGTAGGGCGAGTCGGGCTGCGGGACGACCGCGTCGCGGTCCAGCCCGGTGCAGAAGGCCCGCTCCCCGGCGCCGGTCAGGACGACGGCCCGTACCGTGTCGTCGAACCGTAACGCGCCCCAGACGGCGACGAGTCGGTCGCGCGTCGCGAGGTCGACGGCGTTCAGGCGGCCGGGCCGGTCGAGGGTGACGACCGCGACACCGGTCTCCTCGTCGGTGCTGACGGCGACGCTCACGGGCGCTCCAGCGTCCAGCGCGGCAGCCCGTCGGAGCAGAAGACGGCCTGCACCCGGGCGCCGATGCGGATGCGGTCCGGCGGCACGGAGTCCAGGGCGGCGTCGGGTCCGGTGACGACGTTGCCGACGAGGCGGACGCGGGGGTGGTCGGCCAGCTCCACGACCACCACGTTGTACGGCGCCCGCTCGGCGTAGCCGGGCAGCAGGGGCGGGTGCGGGACGACGTAGGACCAGACGCGGCCCGCTCCCGAGGTCCGGCGCCAGGTGCTCGCGAAGGACTGGCAGTGCGGGCAGCACGGGCGGGGCGGGAAGCGGGCCTCGCCGCAGTCGGCGCAGCACTGGACGCGCAGTTCGCCCCGGGCGGCGTACTCCCAGAACGGGGCGCCGTCGGCGTCGGTGACGGGTGAGAGCATGGGTCAACTCCTCAGGAGCAGCGCGGAGGTGGGGACGCCCTCACCGGCGGTGACGAGGCAGGTGGCGGCGCCGGGGACCTGGGCGGTGCTGGTGCCGCGCAGTTGCCTGACGCCTTCGTTGATGAGGTTGAACCCGTGCACGTAGGCTTCGCTGAGCCCGCCGCCGCCGGTGTTCAGGGGCAGCCGGCCGCCGATCTCCAGCGCCCCGCCCTCCGTGAACGCCCCGCCCTCGCCGCGGCCGCAGAAGCCGTAGCCCTCCAGCGACAGCGGTACGAGCGCGGTGAAGGCGTCGTAGATCTGGGCGACGTCCACGTCCTGCGGGGTGAGGTCGGCGTGCTTCCACAGATGCCGGGCGGCGGCCCAGGCGGGCCCGGTGAGCGGGTCGTCGTTCCAGTAGTTGACCATGCCGTGGTGCTGGGCGGGCAGGCCCTGGGCGGCGGAGTGGACCCAGACGGGCGGGCGTCGGCAGTCACGGGCGCGTTCGCGGCCGACGATCACGCAGGCCAGGGCGCCGTCCGTCTCCAGGCAGTTGTCGAACAGGCACAGCGGTTCGCTGATCCAGCGCGAGGTCATGTACATCTCGCGGGTGAGCGGCCGGTCGTACATGACCGCGTCCGGGTTCTGGTTGGCGCGGTTGCGGCAGGCGAGCGCCACGTTGAACAGGTGGTCGCGCGTCCCGCCGTACTCGTGCAGATAGCGGCGGGCGAGCATGGCGATCTCGTCGACCGGCCGCAGCAGGCCGTAGGGCCGCGTCCACTGGGCGGGGGTGGGCAGTTGGGCGGTGGTGTCGCGCCAGGGCCGGGGGCCGCTGCCCCGCTTGCGCGAGCGCCAGGCGACGCCGACCGACGCCTGTCCCGCGGCGATCGCGGTGGCCAGATGCCCGACGGTGGCGCACGAACCGCCGCCGCCGTAGCCGACCTTGCTGAAGAAGGTGAGGTCACCGAAGCCGACCGCCTTGGCCAGCTCGACCTCGTCGGTCTCCTCCATGGTGTACGAGGCGAGGGCGTCGACCTCGCCGGGCGTGATCCCGGCGTCGTCGAGGGCGGCGACCACGGCACGGCAGGCGAGGGTCCGTTCGTCCTCGCCGAGCCGTCGGGCGAAGGGGGTCTGGCCGATGCCGACGATCGCGGTGGCGTCCTTGAACCCGGGGACTCCGGACATGCTGCGCGCACCTCCGCTGGATGGAGCGGCTGCTGACAGGTCGTCAGACTACCGCTAATCTGACGGTCAGTCAGCTGACGGGTCAGGGGAGGCCGTGGTGCGCGGTGACGTGGAGTGGGGCAGCATTGCGGAACTCGTCCGGTCCGCCGTCGAGCGGTACGGCGACACCGAGGCGGTGGTGGAGGGCCGCACCAGGATCACCTACGCCGAACTGGGCGCCCGCGTCGAGCGGTCGGCGGCGGCCTGCGTCGCGAGCGGCGTCGGCCCCGGCGACCGGGTCGCCCTGTGGGCCCCCAACTCGCTGGACTGGATCGTGGCCGCGCTCGGCGCCGTGTCGGCCGGGGCGGTGCTGGTGCCGCTGAACACCCGCTTCAAGGGCGGTGAGGCGGCCGACGTGCTGCGCCGGAGCGGGGCGCGGCTGCTCTTCGTGACCGGCACGTTCCTCGGCACCTCCTACGTGGCCGCGCTGCGCCGGGCCGTCGCGGAGGGGGCGCGGCTGCCGGACCTGGAGCAGGTGGTCGTCCTCTCCGGCGACGCCCCCGCCGGCCACCGCACCTGGAAGGACTTCCTGGCGGGCGGGGACGCGGTGGACCCGGCACGGGTGCGCGGGCGCGCGCGGGCGGTGAGCGGCGCCTCGCCCTCGGACATCGTGTTCACCTCGGGCACCACCGGCCGCCCCAAGGGCGTGGTCATCACCCACGCGCAGACCCTGCGCGCCTACGAGGTGTGGAGCGACCTGGCGGGGCTGCGCCGCGGCGACCGCTACCTGATCGTGAACCCCTTCTTCCACACCTTCGGCTACAAGGCCGGTGTGATCGCGTGCCTGATGCGGGGCGCCACGATGATCCCCCAGCCGGTCTTCGACGCCGACACCGCGCTGGCGAACATCGCGGCGGAGCGGGTGTCGGTGCTGCCGGGCCCGCCCACCCTGCACCAGTCGCTGCTGGACCACCCCGCCCTGGGCGCCCACGACCTCTCCGCGCTGCGGCTGGTGGTGACCGGCGCGGCCGTGGTGCCGCTGCGGCTGGTGGAGCGGCTGCGGAGGGAACTGGGCGTGGAGACGGTCCTCACGGCGTACGGCCTCTCGGAGGCCGGCGGCATCGTCACGATGTGCCGGCGCGGCGACGACCCGGCGGTCGTCGCGTCGACGTCCGGCCGGGCGATCCCCGGCACCGAGGTGCGCGTCGAGGCGCCGCCGGGCGAGCCGGGCGAGGTCCTGGTGCGCGGCTTCCACGTGATGGGGGGCTACTACGAGGACGCGGCGGCGACGGCGGAGGTGCTGACGCCGGACGGCTGGCTGCGCACCGGGGACGTGGGGGTCCTGGACGCGGCGGGCCGTCTGCGGATCACCGACCGGATCAAGGACATGTTCATCGTCGGCGGCTTCAACGCCTACCCGGCGGAGATAGAGCAGGTCCTCGGCCTCCACCCGGACGTGGCCGACGTCGCGGTGGTCGGGGTGGCCGACGCGCGGCTCGGCGAGGTCGGCAAGGCGTTCGTGGTGCGCCGCCGGGGCGCGGTGCTCACCGGGGACGACCTCATGGCCTGGGCCCGGCGGGAGATGGCCAACTACAAGGTGCCGCGGGCGGTGGAGTTCCTGGCGGACCTCCCGCGCAACGCCTCCGGCAAGGTGGTCAAGGGCCGCCTGCGCCACCGCCCGCACTGAGCCCCCGCGCCCGGCCCGCGCCCCGGCCGCAGTGCCCCCGGGCGTCCGCACGCCGGCCGCGGCAGCCCCCCTCCGCGCCGCCGCGGCCGGATACCCGTGCGACGGGCCCTACTTCTTGGGCTTCGCGGGCTCCGACGTGGCGTGGATGTCCTTGGCCACCACCGGCTCGCCGGTGGCGTGGATGTCGCCCTGCACGGTGGCGCCGCCCTGCGCCGCCCCCGCGGCGGCGGCCTCGACCGGCTCGGACGTGGCGTGGATGTCCTCCGTCTTGAGGGGCTTCTCGTCACTCATGATCGCTCGTTCTCCAGTCGGTCGTGTGTGTCCGTGCGCTGGCGCGGCCCGCCCGGTCGCTCCCCCGTGGGCGGCCGGGCGGGCCGTGGGACCGTCACCCTGGGGCGTGTTCCGAAAGTCCCGTCTGCCCGGCGGCGTCTGGCACGCACGCTCGCCGCGTAGCCGGGAACACCCCGACCAGTATCGGGGCTACCCTCCGCCTTGCGAGCGCACGCACCAGACGCCGCCGGGCCTGCCCTTCGGGCAGACGACGCTCCGTTCGGAACACGCCCCGGTCCGCAGGGGCGCGGCCCGCTCCGCGACCCGCCTGCCCCCCGGCGCGACGGATCGACAGTCCCGAGCATGGGTCCCCGGGATAAACGAACGATGAACGCCGTCCGGGCGGCCCTCAGGCGGCCCGGACGGGGGCCAGCAGAAGCCGCACGGCCGCCGCCTCGGGTGCGTCCAGGTCGTCGTAGATGCCCACGGCCTCCTCCCAGCAGACGCGGGCGCGCCCCGTGTGCCCGACGGCGGTCAGGGCGTGCCCCAGCACGGTGAGGACGTTGCCGCGCCGCCACTGCCCGCCGATGCCGCGCAGCACGGTCAGCGCCATCTCGGCGTTGGCCGCGGCCTGCGCGTAGCGGTGGGCCGCGATGTCGACCTCGGCCAGCCGGAACAGGGTCATGCCCTCCCACAGCCGCTGCCTGCTGTCGCGGAACACCTCCAGCGCCTCCGTCAGCCGCTCCGCGGCCGGGGCGAGCCGCCCGCTCTGGGTGAGGGCCATGCCCAGGGCGTAGCGGCCGTTGGCCCCGCGCAGGGAGTTGCCCATGGCGTCGTAGATCTCCATGCCCTCCCGCGCCAGGGAGACGGCGCTGTCCGTGCGGCCCGTCGCCAGGTGGATGCGGGAGAGGTTGCACAGGGCGCTGGCCTCGCCCGGCCGGTCGGCCAGCGTACGGAAGTGGCGGGCGCCCTCGGTCAGATGCTGCTCCCCGTCCGCGTTGCGGCCCTGGTAGAGCGCGATGACGCCCCGGGCGTTGTGCGCCCAGCACACCGGCAGCAGGTCGCCGGCCCGGTGGGCGAGGGCGATGGCCTGCTCGGCCTCCTCGTCCGCCAGGTCGAAGCGGCCGCTGTCGAGGTGCGCGTGCGACAGCGTCATCAGCGCCCGCGCCTCCACCCGCTCCACGCCGACCCGCCGCGCGGCCTCCCGCAGGGTGCGGGCCGTGGCCTCGTACTCCTTGGAGTTGGCCCCCGACTCCGATATGTCGACCGCGGCCCACAGCAGGTCGACGGCGCGCGGGAGGGCACCGGGGCGCTCGGCGCACTGGCGGGCGAAGGCCAGCAGGCAGTGCGCCTCGGTGTAGAGCCAGTCCCGCGCGCGGTCGCGGTCCGCGAGCACCGCCCCGGGGTGGGTGGTGGCGCAGAGGTGGTCCACCAGCCGGTCCCCCGGCCGCTCGATCGCGTAGACCCGCGCGGCCGTCGCCAGGTAGAAGTCCAGCAGCCGCGACATCGCCGCCGCGCGCTCCCCGGGCGGGCGCTCGTCGCGTTCGGCGCACGCACGCGCGTAGAGGCGGACCAGGTCGTGGTAGCGGTAGCGGCCCGGGGCCGCCGACTCCAGCAGGGAGGTGTCGACCAGCGACTCGAGGAGGTCCTCGGTGTCCTCCGCCGCAAGGTCCAGCACCGCGGCCGCCGCGGCCAGCGAGATGTCGGGGCCGTCCGCGAGGCCCAGCAGCCGGAACGCCCGCGCCTGGGCGGGCTCCAGGGCGCCGTAGCCCAGCTCGAAGGTCGCCTTCACGGCCAGGTCCCCGGCCTGGAGCTCGTCCAGCCGGCGCCGCTCGTCGGCCAGCTTGGCGGCGAGCACCGACACCGTCCAGGTGCGCCGCGCCGCCAGCCGGGACGCCGCGATGCGGATCGCCAGCGGCAGGAAGCCGCACGCCGCGACGACGTCGAGCGCGGCCTCCCGCTCGGCGGCCACCCGCTCCTCGCCCACGATCCGGGTGAACAGCGACAGCGCCTCGTCCGGCGACATCACGTCCAGGTCGACCAGATGGGCGCCCGCGAGGCCGACCATGCGCACCCGGGAGGTCACCAGCGCCGCGCAGCCGTCCGCGCCCGGCAGCAGCGGCCGCACCTGGGCGGCGTCGCGGGCGTTGTCCAGCAGGACCAGCACCCGCCGGCCGTCCAGCACCGAGCGGTACAGGGCCGCGCGCTCCTCCAGCGAGTCGGGGACCGCCGAGTCCGGCGTGCCGAGCGCGCGCAGGAAGGAGCCGAGGACCGTCTCCGGCTCGGCCGCGCGCGGTCCCGCACCCTGGAGGTCGACGTAGAGCTGTCCGTCGGGGAAGGCCGCGCGCGCCCGGTGTGCCACGTGCACCGCGAGCGTCGTCTTGCCCACGCCGCCGATGCCGGCCAGCGCCGACACCGCCATCACCCGGCCCTCGGCCGAGGCCAGCACCGCGCCCAGTTCGCTCACGCTGGCGGTACGCCCGGTGAAGTCGGGGACAGTGGCGGGCAGTTGGGCGGGCCGCACCGGTGCCGGTGCGGGCTCGGACGCGGGGGAGGAGGGCTCCGCGAGTGCCGGGTCGGCCCGCAGGATGCGCTGCTGGAGCTCGCCGAGCACGGGGCCCGGGTCCACGCCGAGTTCGTCCGCCAGCAGCCGGCGGGTGTCGGCGTACACCGCGAGCGCCTCGGCCTGCCGGCCGCTGCGGTACAGCGCGAGCATCAGCAGCTCCCGCAGCCGCTCGCGCAGCGGGTGCGCGGCGGTCAGGGCGGTCAGCTCGGACACGGCCTCCGCGTGGCAGCCCTGCTCCAGGTCCATGTCCAGCCGGGATTCGAGGAGTTGCAGACGCCACTCCTCCAGGCGCACCCGCTGGGCCTGCGCGTACGGACCCGGCACCCCCGCCAGTGTCTCGCCGTCCCACAGCGCCAGCGCCCGCCCCAGCGCCTCGCGCGCCCGGCGCGGATCGCCCGCGCCCCGCGCCTTCTCGGCCCGCGCCGCCAGTTCCCGGGCGGTGGCCAGGTCCAGCGCGCCCTCGCGCAGACCGCGCACCGCGTAGCCGCCGGACTCGCTCACCAGGACCCCGGCGCCGAGGATCTTGCGCAGCCGGGAGGCGTAGGTGCGCAGCGCGGCCAGCGCCCGGGAGGGCGGCTCCTGGCCCCACAGGGCGTCGATCAGCTCCGCCGCCGTGGCCGTGCGGCCCTCGCGCAGCAGCAGGGCGGCGAGCAGGGCGCGCTGCTGGGGCGATCCGGTGGGCAGCTGCTCCGCTCCGCGCCAGGCCCGTACGGGACCGAGCACGCCGAAGCGCGGCGCCGCCGCCCGGTCCGCCGCGTCTGCCGAGGAGTCCGGATGCCTCTGCTCCGGCACTCGCGGTGCCCTGTCCATCGCCGTCCCCCTAGGGCCCGATTGCAACGTGGCCAGTCTGCCTTGTTCCGGACGCCGCGTCAGCCGTGGAGAGCCGCATCACAGACCGGCGCGCGGGATGTCACAAGGTCCTCACCCGCCCTTCGCGCGGAGTCCCGCACCCCGCGTAGCTGACGGGTCGTCAGATCGGCGCTACGGTGACGGACATGGACACCGAGACGACGTTTCCGCTGATCATCTCCGTGGACGACCACACGGTCGAGCCGCCCACCGTCTGGCAGGACCGGCTTCCGAAGAAGCACCTCGACACCGCCCCGCGCATCGTGCGCGCCCCCCTGCGCGAGATGACCTTCCTGGGCGGCCGGTTCAAGCCCGTCATGGGCCGCCCCGGCGAGGACGGCCCCGTCGGCGACTGGTGGGTGTACGAGGACCTGCAACGCCCCCTGACCCGCCTCGACACCGCCGTCGGCTGCGGCAGGGACGAGATCCGGCTGGAGGTCATCACCTACGAGCAGATGCGGCCCGGCTCCCACGACGTCCCCGCCCGCCTCGCCGACATGGACGTCAACCACGTCCAGTCCGCCCTGTGCTTCCCGACCTTCCCGCGCTTCTGCGGCCAGACCTTCACCGAGGCCGCCGACCACGAGCTGGGCCTGCTGTGCGTGCGGGCCTACAACGACTGGATGGTGGAGGAGTGGTGCGGCCCCGACGCCCGGGGCCGGCTCATCCCCCTGACGCTCGTCCCGCTCTGGGACGCCGAGCTGGCCGCGGCCGAGGTGCGCCGCAACGCGGCCCGCGGGGTGCGGGCCGTCGCCTTCTCCGAGATACCCCCGCACCTCGGCCTGCCGTCCGTGCACACCGACGCCTGGGACCCCTTTCTCGCCGCCTGCGACGAGACCGGCACGGTCATCGCCATGCACATCGGCTCCAGCAGCCGGATGCCCTCCACCTCCGCCGACGCGCCGCCCGCCGTCGGCTCCACCATCACCTTCGCCAACTGCTGCTTCTCGATGGTCGACTGGCTGATGAGCGGCAAGTTCGAGCGCTTCCCGAACCTCAGGGTCATGTACGCGGAGGGCCAGATCGGCTGGATCCCCTACATCCTGGAGCGCGCCGACGTCGTCTGGGAGGAGAACCGCGGCTGGGGCGGGGTCGCCGACAAGGTGCACCGCCCGCCGTCCGAGCTGTTCGCCGGGCACGTCCACGGCTGCTTCTTCGACGACGCCTTCGGGCTGCGCAACCTCGACTCCATCGGCGTCGGCAACGTCCTCTACGAGACCGACTACCCCCACTCCGACTCCACCTGGCCGAAGTCGCGCGAGGTCGGCGAGGCGCAGATGGGCCACCTCGACCCGGACACCGTCGAGCGGATCGTGCGGGGCAACGCCATCGAGCTGCTGGGGCTGACGCGCGAGGGGCTGTGGCCGGGCGGCGGTGCCCGGTGAGCCTGCGCTACGGCATCCAGCTCCCCGTCCAGTCCCAGAGCACCCTGTACGCCGAGCCCTGGGAGGCCGCGGCCGGACCGGCCGACCTCGTCGCGGTCGCCCGCGCCGCCGAGGACGCCCGCTTCGCGTACGTCGCGAGCTGCGACCACGTCGCCGTGCCGCGCCGGCTCGCGCGGGCGATGAGCACGGTCTGGTACGACCCCGTCGCCACCCTGGCCTTCCTCGCCGCCAGCACCGAGCGGACCCTGCTGCTCAGCCATGTGGCCGTGGTGGGACTGCGCCACCCCCTGCTGAGCGCCAAGCAGTACGCCACCCTCGACCACCTCAGCGGCGGCCGGCTCGTCCTCGGGGTCGGCGCCGGGCACGTGCGCGAGGAGTTCGAGGTGCTCGGGGCCGACTTCGCGCGGCGCGGCCCCGTGCTGGACGAGACGATCGACGCCCTGCGCGCCGCGCTCGGGCCCGAGGAGTTCCCCGAACACCACGGCAAGCTCTTCGACTTCGCGGATCTGGGCCAGCTGCCCAGGCCCGCCCAGGAGCGGGTGCCGGTGTGGGTCGGCGGCTCGTCGCCCGCCGCCGTGCGCCGGGCCGCGCTCAAGGGGGACGGCTGGCTGCCGCAGGGCGACCCGCGCGAGCGCCTGCCCGCGCAGATCGCCCGCATCCGCGCGCTGCGCCAGGAGGCGGGCGTGCGGGGGCCGTTCACGGTCGGGGCCATCGCCGAGCCGCTGTACGTCGGCCCGCCCGGCTGGGACGTGGGGCGCCGCACGCTCAGCGGGCCGCCGCAGCGGCTCGCCGCGTCGCTGCGGGCGTACCGCGCGATGGGCGTGGACCAGGTCCAGGTGCGCTTCCGCAGCCGCGGCCGGGACGAACTCGTGGACCAGATAGCCGCCTTCGGGGCCGAGGTCGCCCCGCATCTCGACTGAGGGGGAGCCATGGGCAAGCTGGAGGGCCGGGTCGTGATCGTCACCGGCGCGGCACGCGGGCAGGGCGAGCAGGAGGCGCGGCTGTTCCGGGCCGAGGGCGCGGAGGTCGTCGTCGCGGACGTGCTCGACGAGCAGGGCGGGGCGCTGGCGGAGGAACTCGGCGCGCGGTACGTGCACCTGGACGTCGGCAGCGAGGACGACTGGCGTGCGGCGGTCGCGGCCGTCAGGGCGGCCCACGGGCGGGTGGACGGCCTCGTCAACAACGCGGGCATCCTGCGCTTCAACTCCCTCGTCGACACCCCGCTCGACGAGTTCATGCGGGTCGTGCGGGTCAACCAGGTCGGCTGCTTCCTCGGCATCAAGGCGGTGGCGCCCGAGCTGGCGGACGGCGGGACCATCGTCAACACCGCCTCCTGCACCGGCATGACCGGCATGGCGGCCGTCGGCAGCTACGCGGCGACCAAGCACGCCGTCCTCGGCCTCACCCGGGTCGCCGCGCTGGAGCTCGCGCCCCGCGGCATCCGGGTCAACGCGATCTGTCCGGGCGCCGTGGACACCGCGATGTCCAACCCCGCGCTGCTGGACCCCGGCGCCGGCGCGGACGCCGGGGCGCTGGACGGGTACTACCGCAAGCTCGTGCCGCTGGGCCGGATGGGCCGGCCCGAGGAGGTGGCCCGCCTCGCCCTGTTCCTGACGTCCGAGGACTCCTCGTACATCACCGGCCAGCCCTTCGTGATCGACGGCGGCTGGCTGGCCGGAGTACGTATCTGACGCACCGTCAGCTATTGACGCTCCGGGCGCACGGTGCCACAGTCGGCGGCAAGCAGATCTGACGGAATGTCAGAAACGATGTGGGGACGGTGAACCTCCTTGGAATTCGGGCTCTTTGTACAGGGATACGTGGGCAAGCGCGGCGAGACCGACCCGCTCGCCGAGCACAAGGCGCTGATGGAGGAGACCGAGTACGTCATCCAGGCCGACAGGTCCGGCTTCAAGTACGCCTGGGCCTCGGAGCACCACTTCCTGGAGGAGTACTCGCACCTGTCCGCCAACGAGGTCTTCCTCGGCTACCTCGCGCACGCCACCGAACGCATCCACCTGGGCTCCGGCATCTTCAACCCGCTCGCCCAGGTCAACCACCCGGTGAAGGTCGCCGAGAAGGTCGCCATGCTCGACCATCTCAGCGAGAACCGCTTCGAGTTCGGCAGCGGACGCGGCGCCGGGTCGCACGAGATCCTCGGCTTCATCCCCGGTGTGACCGACATGAACTTCACCAAGGAGATCTGGGAGGAGACGATCGCCGAGTTCCCCAAGATGTGGCTCCAGGACGAGTACGCGGGCTTCCAGGGCAAGCACTGGCAGCTGCCCCCGCGCAAGGTCCTGCCGAAGCCGTACGGGAAGTCGCACCCGGCGATGTGGTACGCGGCCGGCTCGCCCCCCTCGTACGCCATGGCCGCGCGCAAGGGGCTCGGGGTGCTCGGCTTCAGCGTCCAGAAGGTCTCCGACATGGAGTGGGTGCTGGAGCAGTACAAGACGGCGATCGTGGACGCCGAGCCGGTCGGCGACTTCGTCAACGACAACGTCATGGTCACCACCACCGCGATCTGCGCGCCCACGCACGCCGAGGCGGTCGAGACCGCGGTGAACGGCGGGCTGCACTACCTCCCCTCGCTGGTCTTCCGCTACCACGACACCTTCCCGCGGCCCGAGGGCTTCCCCGAGTGGCCCCAGACGCTGCCGGAGTACACCGCGGAGTTCGTGGAGCTGCTCATCGAGGAGGAGCTGCTGATCTGCGGCGACCCCGACGAGGTGCTCACCCAGTGCAAGCGGTGGGAGCAGGCCGGCGCCGACCAGCTGAGCTTCGGGCTGCCGGTGGGGGTGCCGAAGGAGGACACGCTGCGCACGATCCGGCTGATCGGCGAGCACGTCGTCCCGAAGATCGACACCGACCCCGTGCACCGCACGACCCGCTTCCGGCAGTCCGCCTGACCGGCCCCGGGCCCGCGCGGGGCCCGCGGCACGGTCCGGCCCCGCGCCGCCCGCACCCAGGAACGAGGAGGAACCGTCATGCTCGATCACGTCGTCCGGGGCGCGACCGTCGTCGACGGGACGGGCGCGCCGGGCCGGGTCGCCGACGTGGGGACGCGCGACGGCCGGATCGCCGTCGTCGGCACCGTCACCGAGGACGCCCGCACCACCGAGGACGCCCGCGGGCTCGTCCTCGCCCCCGGCTTCGTCGACCCGCACACCCACTACGACGCCCAGCTCTTCTGGGACCCCTGCGCCACCCCCTCCCTCCACCACGGGGTGACCACCGTCGTCGGCGGCAACTGCGGCTTCACCCTGGCCCCGCTGAACCCGGCCCGGCCCGAGGACGCCGACTACACCCGCCGCATGATGTCCAGGGTCGAGGGCATGTCCCTGGTCGCGCTGGAGGAGGGCGCGCCCTGGAACTGGCACTCCTTCGGGGAGTACCTGGACGCCCTCGAAGGGCGTGTCGCGGTCAACGCCGGTTTCATGGTGGGACATTGCGCGCTGCGGCGCCACGTGATGGGCGCGGACGCGGTCGGCGGCCGGCCCGACGAGCGGCAACTGGCCGAGATCGTCCGGCTGCTGCACGACGCCATGGACGCGGGCGCCTGGGGCTTCTCCACCACCCAGTCCGCCACCCACTCCGACGGCGACGGCAGGCCGGTGGCCTCCCGGCACGCGGACCCGGCCGAACTGCTGGCGCTCTCCCGGGCCGTGGGGGAGCACGAGGGCACGCAGATCGAGGCGATCGTCGCGGGCTGCCTGGACCAGTTCAGCGACGCCGAGATCGACCTGTTGGCCGGGATGAGCGCCGCCGCCGGGCGCCCCCTGAACTGGAACGTCCTCACCGTCGACGCCGCGGTCCCCGAGCGGGTGCCCCGCCAGCTGCTGGCCAGTGAGCGGGCCCGCGGGGCCGGGGGCCGGGTCGTGGCGCTGACCATGCCGATCCTCACCCCGATGAACATGTCGCTGGGCACCTTCTGTGCGCTCAACCTCATCCCGGGGTGGGGGCCGGTCCTCGCCCTGCCCGTGCCCGAGCGGATCGAGCGGCTGCGCGACCCCGGCGTCAGGGCCGGCCTCCTCGCGCACGCCGCGTCCAGGGAGGCGGGCGTCTTCCGCCGGCTCACGAACTTCGCCCGCTACGTCGTCGGCGACACCTACAGCGCGGCCAACCGCGCGCTGAGCGGCCGGGTCGTCGGCGACATCGCCGCCGAACGCGGCCAGGAACCCTTCGCGTGCCTGGCGGAGATCTGCGCGGCGGACGATCTGCGCACGGTCCTGTGGCCCATGCCCACCGACGACGACCCCGCCTCCTGGGCCCTGCGCGCCCAGACCTGGCAGCACGAGGACGTCCTGCTGGGCGGCTCGGACGCCGGGGCGCACCTGGACCGGATGTGCGGGGCGCCGTACACCACCCGCTTCCTCGGGGACTGCCTGCGCGGGCGCGGGCTCATGGGCCTGGAGAAGGCCGTGAAGATGCTGACCGACGACCCCGCGCGGCTGTTCGGGCTGCGCGAGCGCGGCCGGATCCGGGAGGGCTTCCACGCGGACCTGGTGCTCTTCGACCCCGAGCGCGTCGACGCCGGCCCGGCCACCCTGGTGCACGACCTGCCGGGCGACAGCCCGCGCCTGGACTCCAAGGCCCTCGGCATACGGTCCGTCCGCGTCAACGGCGTCGAGGCGATCCGGGACGACGTGGTGAGCGGTGCCGTCGCCGGGCGCGTGCTGCGCTCGGGGCGCGACACCCGGACGGTGGCCACCCGGTGAACGGCGGCGAGGAGGGGCAGCGGCTCTTCGTCGGCGGCTCCTGGGTCGAGCCGGACGGCGGCCACTACGCCGTGCCCGACCCGGCGACCGAGGAGAGGGTCGGCCTGGCCCCGGAGGCGTCCCGGGACCAGGTGGACGCGGCCTGCGCCGCGGCCCGCGAGGCGTTCGGGCCGTGGTCGCGCACCGCGCCCGGGGAGCGGGCCGCCGTCCTCGCGCGGGCCGCGGACATCGTCCGGGCCCACCTCGTGCCCTACGCCGAGCTGGCCCAGGCCGAGACGGGGGCCACCACCGCGACGGCCCGGGGCATGCAGGTCGGCGTCGCGGCGGCCCGCTTCCGGCGCTACGCGCGCGTGGAGAGCGCCGAGTGGGCGATCCCGCCCCAGGTCAACGAGGCCGGACCGTTCGGGCGGGCGGCCGTGATGGGCGCGCTGGCCGTGCGCCAGCCCGTCGGGGTGGTCACCTGCGTCACGTCGTACAACAACCCCTGGGCCAACGCGGCGGGCAAGGTCGCGCCCGCGCTCGCCATGGGCAACACCGTGGTCGTGAAGCCGGCGCCGCAGGACCCGCTCTCCGTCTACCGGATGGCCGAGGCGCTGGAGGCGGCCGGGGTGCCCCCGGGGGTCGTCAACGTCGTCTCGGGCCGGTCCGCGGCGGTCGGCGAGGCCGCCGTGTCCTCGCCGGACGTCGACATGGTGAGCTTCACCGGCTCCACCGCCGTCGGGCGGCGCATCGCCGAGGTGTGCGGACGGGACATGAAACGGCAGCTGATGGAACTCGGCGGGAAGGGCGCCGCCCTCGTCTTCGACGACGCGGACCTCGCCTCGGCCGTCGCCGGGATCGGCACGACGTTCTCCTTCTACAGCGGCCAGATCTGCACCGCGCCCACCCGGGTGCTCGCCCAGCGCGGGGTCTACGGCCGACTGGTCGAGCAACTGGCGGCGTATGCAGGGAGGTTGAAGGTCGGCGATCCGCGCGCGGCCGACACCGCGGTCGGACCGGTGATCTCCGCACAGCACCGGGACCGGGTGGAGGCGTACGTGGAGACGGGCCGCAAGGAGGGCGCGGTCGTGGTGGCGGGCGGTGAACGGCCGCCGTACGAGAAGGGCTTCTACGTCGCGCCCGCCCTGCTCGCCGACTGCGCCGCCGACATGAAGGTCGTCCGGGAGGAGATCTTCGGGCCGGTCGTGTGCGTGCTGCCCTTCGACGACGAGGAGGAGGGCATCGCCCTCGCCGGCGACAGCGACTACGGCCTCATCGACTACGTCTGGTCCGGCGACGTCGCCCGCGCCTTCCGGGTCGCGCGGCGGCTGCGGGCCGGCGGGGTCGGGGTGAACACCGTGGGCCGCAACATGGAGGCGCCGTTCGGCGGGTTCCGGCTCAGCGGGGTCGGCCGGGACGCCGGCTCCCACGCGCTGCACGCCTACAGCGAGGTCCAGTCCCTCGTCTGGCCGGGATGACGCGCGGGCGGTGAGGGCGGGGCCGGTCAGCCGGCCAGGTCCACCCGCACGGTCATGAGGTCCGTGCCCAGCGCCCGCACGGCCGCGCTGTTCATCCGCGGCAGCCCGCGCAGCCGCGCCACCGGGTCGTCGCCGGGCAGCGGGTGTGCCGTGCCGGTGTGCCACCGCCCCCGTATCCGCACCCGCACCCGCGGGTCGGCCCTGATGTTGCGGATGTACTGGGACCGCTCCCCGAACTCCGAGACCAGCCAGAAGGAGTCCCCCTCCCGGCGGCCGCCCACCGGGGTGCGCCGGGGCAGGCCGGAGACGCGGCCCGTGGTTTCCAGCAGCGTCTGTCCGGGCAGGCGGCGCAGCACCGGGTTGATCACCCGGCGCTGGAGGGCGGTGGTGGTGCGGAACCTGAGATCTGCGGGGCGGGACATCACGGGCGGCTCTCCTGTTTCCCGCCGGGAGTCGGGGCGCGGCGGTCGCACTGTTGCTTCAATGGTCCCCCACGCGGCGTGACGAGAGCGGGTGGCTGCGGATGAGGGTCGTGACCTGGAACCTGTGGTGGCGCTTCGGCCCCTGGGAGGCCCGGCAGAAGGCCGTCCTGGGGGAGCTGAGGGAGCTGCGCCCCGACGTCGTGGGCCTCCAGGAGGTGTGGGCCGCCGACGGCGAGAACCAGGCCGAGTGGCTGGCCGGCGAACTCGGCATGCACTGGGCGTGGGCGCCCTCGCCCGCCCCCGAGCGCTGGCGCCGGCGCATCGGCGGTGCCCCGGTCGACATCGGCAACGCCGTGCTGAGCCGCTGGCCCGTCACCGACCGGCGGACGCTGCGCCTGCCCGCGCCCGCCGACATCGACGACGGCCGCCTCGCCCTCTACACCCGGCTCGCGACGCCCGCGTACGACGTCCCGTTCTTCACCACCCACCTCACCTCGGTGCCGCACGCCTCGGCGGTGCGCTGCGAACAGGTCCGGGCGCTCGCCGCGTTCGTCGCCGAGCACCGGGGCGACTCGCCCTTCCCGCCGGTGGTCACCGGCGACTTCAACGCCTGGCCGGACTCCGACGAGGTCCGCCTCTTCGGCGGCTGCCTCACCGCGCCGGCCGTCCCGGGCCAGATCTTCCTGGACGCCTGGCGGTACGCCGCCCCGGACGCCCCCGCGGCGACCTGGGACCCCGCCAACCCCCACGCCGCCAGGAGCCTGCATCCCGGCGCGCGCATCGACTACATCCACGTCGCCCCGCCCGGCCCGGACGGCCTCGGCCACGTACGCGCCGCGCACCGCGCGGGCGACGCCCCGGTCGGGGGCGTGTGGCCCTCCGACCACGCGGCGGTGGTCGCCGACCTGGCGGACGGCCCGGCTGCCTGAGCGGGCCGCCCCGCGGCCCTCAGGCCCGGCCCAGGAAGATCGGGTTCGTCAGGGCCGCCGCCGCGCCCGGCAGGGGGCCCGCCGCCGTCTCGTGGCGCAACTCCGCGCGGACGTAGGCCGCGTGGGCGGGGGTCGTGCGCCACTCCACGGTTCCCCCGCCCGACACCGGCAGGGGCGGGCTGGTCAGCAGGACGCCCTGGTCCGTGACGAGGCGGACCGTGCAGCGCGGGGCGCCCGAGACCTCCAGGCGGACCGTGACCGGGGTGTCGCGGGCGACCGCCAGCCGGCCGCCGATGCCCGCCTGCTCGCCCCGGCCGCCGGAGGCGGTGAAGGCCAGGGAGACGGTGGCGGACTCGGCGATGTAGGAGCGGCCCGCGCGGATGCCCTCCTGGACGGCCTCGCGGCTCAGGTCGTCGGCGAGGACCACCGTCTGCGGCAGCCCGACCGGGTCGGGGGCGCGGTGGGCGTCGCTGCTGCCCATCGCCGGGACCCAGCCGCGGCCCTCCTCGCGCACGGACGCCACCAGCATGCTGTCCCAGTCGGCCAGGGCCGTCTCGTCGTCCGGCGTCCACGGCCCGTTCCAGACCTCGATCGCGTCCGCCTCGCCGAAGCCGAACTTCCAGTTGCAGCCCACACAGGTGGCGTGCGGGTGGGCGGGCACGACCAGTCCGCCCGCGCGGCGGATCTGGCGGGCGTACCTGCCGAAGCGGTTGTCGCGGGCCCGGTAGCGCCAGTCGACGAAGGTGCCCGGATCGACGCCGAGCGCCACCACGTGGCCGTTGCGGGTGGTGATCTCCTCGCCCAGCATCACCAGCAGGTCCCCGCCCGCCGCGTCGGCCCAGTGCGCATGCGAGGAACTGGTGTTGTGGTCCGAGCTGTTGATGAAGTCCAGCCCCGCCGCCCGCGCCAGGTCCGCGATCTCGGCCGGGGTGCGCCGGCCGTCGGAGTGCCAGGAGTGCAGATGGCAGTCGCCCCGGTACCAGGCGCGCCCCCGCCCCCGGGCCCGCTCCGGCGGGTACACCGGCTCCGGGCGCTCACCGGCCTCGCCGCGCAGCAGCGTGACCGTGATCTCGTACGGCAGCCCCTGTGGCGCCACCGTGTAGGGGCCGAGCGCGATCCACCAGGTGCCCTCGCGGACCGGGCCCGGCAGATAGCCGGGTGTCGCCTCGTCCGCCCGGATGAAGAACTCGGTGCGCGCGCCGCCCGACCAGCCCCGGAAGCCGCGGCCGCCCGGCTCGGTGCCGCGCTGGTCGAAGAGGCCGATGTCCAGGGCGTTGCCCGGGGTGCCCGCCGGGACGGACGGCTTCCCGTAGGTGTAGGAGACCCGGAGTTCGCGCACCCCGGACGGCACCTCGACCGGCACGTACACGAAGTCGGGCGACCCGGGCGGCAGGGTGCCCCGTACCGTGCGGGTCTCGGGCTCCTGGCCGGCGTCGGCGCCTCTCGCGAAGGTCACGCTCCCCAACGTAAGCGCCGCGGCGGCACCCGTCACGAACAGGGCGCGCCGGCCCGGACCTGCGTGGTCGTCCTCGCACATGCTGCTGCTCCCCCAGGTCGTCGTGGATGACAAGGCGTGGGTGGTGCGGTGATGGTGCGTGCAACCCTGGTATTCAGTCGTGAACCGCCGTGCAAGGGAAGGCGATCGGCGGACGATCGGCAGATGTCCGGGCGGCCGGCCCGGACGGGACCCGTCAGGTGCCGACCGGTCGGTATGGACATCGCGGTACGCGCACGGTACAGATGCAGACATGCGTATCGCCGCCACGATCTTCCTCACCGACGAGACGATCACCCCGACCCGGCTGGCCCGTGAGCTGGAGCAGCGCGGATTCGCCGGGCTGTATCTGCCCGAGCACACCCACATCCCCGTGGAGCGGACCACCCCGTACCCGGCCGGCGGCGACCTGCCGCGCGAGTACGGCCGCACCCTCGACCCCTTCGTCGCCCTCGGCCAGGCCGCCGCGGTCACCGAGCGGCTGGAACTGGGCACCGGCATCACCCTGGTCGCCCAGCACGACCCGATCGCCCTGGCCAAGCAGATCGCCACCCTGGACCATCTGTCCGGCGGGCGCTTCACCCTCGGCCTCGGCTTCGGCTGGAACGTGGAGGAGGCCGCCGACCACGGCGTCGACTGGTCCGGCCGCCGCGACCTGGTCCGGGACCGGATGGCCCTGATGCGCGCGCTGTGGGCGGAGGAACCCACGGCCCACGAGGGCGAGTTCGGCTCGGTGCGGGCCAGCCACGCCTACCCCAAGCCGGTGCGCGAGCCGCGCGCGCCGAAGGTCAGCGGCCCGCGCACCCTGATCGGCGGGGCCGCCGGCCCCAAGCTGTTCGCGCACATCGCCGAGTACGCCGACGGATGGCTGCCGATCGGCGGCGGCGGACTGTCCGAGACCCTGCCCAGGCTGCGGCGGGTGTGGGCCGACGCCGGACGCGACACGGACGCCCTCCAGGTCGTGCCGTACGCCGTCTTCCCGAGCCCCGGCAAGCTCACCCACTACGCGGACCTCGGGATCGGGGAGGTCGTCGCGCA
The DNA here is from genome assembly GCF_000225525.1 of Streptomyces zinciresistens K42. Lineage (GTDB taxonomy): Bacteria > Actinomycetota > Actinomycetes > Streptomycetales > Streptomycetaceae > Streptomyces > Streptomyces zinciresistens. The sequence continues at coordinate 20,556 of NZ_AGBF01000014.1, forward strand.
GCTGCCGCCCGCCGGGGAGGCGGAGGTGCTGCGGACGCTGGACGAGTACGCGCGCTTCCTCTAGGGCGGGTTTCGGGGCGGGTTGCGAAAGCAGCGTCGTCCGCCCGCCGGGCAGGCGGGACTTTCGCAACCCGCCCTGGTCGCGGTGACCGTGAGGGGTTGCCGGCGCGCCTTCCCGGCCGCCCGCACCGGGGCCCGCGGCGGGCGGCCGGGCCGGGCGGGCCCCCGGTCCCGCCGCACCGGCCGGGCCCGATCGTATGCTCGACGGATGACGACCTCCGCGCCCTTTGGCACCGGCTCGACGCCCGGCCCGACCGAGAACTCCCTGCGGCGCGCCCTCAAGCGCGCCCGGGACGGCGTCGCCCTCGACGTCGCCGAGGCCGCCGTGCTGCTCCAGGCCCGCGGCGCGGCCCTCGACGACCTCGCCGCGACCGCCGGCCGGGTGCGGGACGCGGGCCTGGAAGCCGCCGGGCGGCCCGGCGTCATCACGTACTCCAAGAGCGTCTTCGTCCCGCTGACGCGGCTGTGCCGGGACAAGTGCCACTACTGCACGTTCGTCACCGTGCCCGGCAGGCTGCGCCGGGCCGGGCACGGCATGTTCATGTCCCCCGACGAGGTCCTGGACATCGCCCGCAAGGGCGCCGCCCTCGGCTGCAAGGAAGCCCTCATCACCCTCGGCGACAAGCCGGAGGACCGCTGGCCCGAGGCCCGCGAGTGGCTCGACGCGCACGGCTACGACGACACCGTCGCCTACGTCCGCGCGATCTCCGTGCGCATCCTGGAGGAGACGGGGCTGCTGCCCCACCTCAACCCCGGGGTGCTGTCCTGGACCGACTTCCAGCGGCTCAAGCCGGTCGCCCCGTCGATGGGCATGATGCTGGAGACCACCGCGACCCGGCTGTGGTCCGAGCCCGGCGGCCCGCACCACGGCTCGCCGGACAAGGAGCCCGCGGTCCGGCTGCGCGTGCTGGAGGACGCCGGGCGCTCCTCCGTCCCCTTCACCTCCGGAATCCTCATCGGCATCGGCGAGACGTACGAGGAGCGCGCGGAGTCCCTCTTCGCGCTGCGCCGGGTCGCGCGCTCCTACCACGGCGTCCAGGAACTGATCATCCAGAACTTCCGCGCCAAGCCGGACACCGCGATGCGCGCGATGCCCGACGCCGAACTGGACGAACTGGTCGCGGCGGTGGCCGTCGCCCGCCTGGTCATGGGCCCGTCCGGCAACATCCAGGCCCCGCCCAACCTGGTCGCCGGCGAGTACGCCCGCCTGATCGCGGCCGGCGTCGACGACTGGGGCGGCGTCTCCCCGCTCACCATCGACCACGTCAACCCCGAACGCCCCTGGCCGCGGATCGAGGAACTGGCCCGCCACTCCGCCGAGTCCGGCTTCGACCTGCGGGAACGGCTGTGCGTGTACCCCGAGTTCGTGCGGCGCGGCGAACCCTGGCTGGACCCGCGGCTGCTTCCGCACGTCCGGGCGCTGGCGGACCCGCGGACCGGCCTCGCCCTCCCGGACGCCGTGGTCGAGGGCCGCCCGTGGCAGGAGCCCGAGGAGGCGTTCGTCTCCTCCGGCCGCACCGATCTGCACACCGCCGTCGACACCGAGGGCCGCACCGGCGACCGCCGCGCCGACTTCGACGAGGTCTACGGCGACTGGGGCGCCCTGCGCGAGGCCGCCGCGCCCGGCATGGCGCCGCAGCGCATCGACACCGACGTCCGCCAGGCGCTGCGGACGGCCGCCGACGACCCGACCCGGCTCGGTGACGACGAGGCGCTGGCGCTGCTGCACGCGGACGGCCCGGCGCTGGACGCGCTCTGCCGGATCGCCGACGACGTCCGCAGGTCGGCGGTCGGCGACGACGTGACGTACATCGTCACCCGGAACATCAACTTCACCAACGTCTGCTACACCGGCTGCCGCTTCTGCGCCTTCGCGCAGCGCAGGACGGACGCCGACGCCTACACCCTCTCCCTGGACCAGGTCGCCGACCGCGCCCAACAGGCGTGGGACGTCGGCGCGGTCGAGGTGTGCATGCAGGGCGGCATCCACCCGGACCTGCCCGGCACGGCCTACTTCGACATCGCGCGGGCGGTCAAGGAGCGGGTGCCGGGCATGCACGTGCACGCCTTCTCCCCGATGGAGGTCGTCAACGGCGCCACCCGTACCGGCCTGTCGATCCGCGAGTGGCTGACGGCCGCGAAGGAGGCGGGCCTCGACTCGGTGCCCGGCACCGCGGCCGAGATCCTCGACGACGAGGTGCGCTGGGTGCTGACCAAGGGCAAGCTCCCCGCGGCGACCTGGATCGAGGTGATCACGACCGCGCACGAACTGGGCATCCGCTCGTCCTCGACCATGATGTACGGCCATGTCGACCAGCCCCGGCACTGGCTCGGGCATCTGCGCACCCTGGCCGGCATCCAGGAGCGCACCGGAGGCTTCACGGAGTTCGTCACCCTGCCGTTCATCCACACCAACGCCCCGGTCTACCTGGCGGGCATCGCCCGCCCCGGCCCGAGCGTCCGCGACAACCGCGCGGTCACCGCCATGGCCCGGCTGCTGCTCCACCCCCACATCCCCAACATCCAGACGAGCTGGGTCAAACTGGGCGCCGAGGGGGCGGCGGAGATGCTGCGCTCCGGGGCCAACGACCTCGGCGGCACCCTGATGGAGGAGACCATCTCGCGCATGGCGGGCTCCTCGTACGGCTCCTACAAGTCGGTGCGCGACCTGGTGGCCGTCGCCGAGGCGGCGGGCCGCCCGGCCAGGCCCCGCACGACCCTGTACGGCGAGGTGCCCCAGGAGCGGCAGCGGGCGGCGGCGGCCTCCGACGGGCACCTGCCCGAGCTGCTGCCGGTGCTGGACTGAGCAGGAACCCCTCCCGGGGGTCGGTACGATGATCCGACCCCCGTACGGAGGGGTTCCCTGCTGTCCGTAGCCGAGGAGATGTGTGCCCGTGCCTGCTTCCAAGGTCTGGGTGACCACTCTGACGGTGGGAGCGATAGCCGCCGTCACCGTCCTCGCCGTACAGGCGGGCAAGGGACCGCACCCGACGGCCGCGTCGTCCCGCCCCAGCGCGTCCCCGTCCGCCGGGGCGAGCCCCGCCCCGACGAAGTCCGCCCGGCCCGCCGCCGTCCCCGAGTCCTCGGGCACGGGGCGCCGGATCGTGTACGCCCTCGGCCAGAAGCGGGTCTGGCTGGTCGACGCCGGCGAGGCCGCCCGCCGCACCTTCGCCGTCTGGCCGGGCACGGTGAGCCCCGACCCCGGCACGTACACCGTGTCCTCCCGGAACATGGCCACGACCGGCTCGGACGGGGTGCAGATCGAGAACATCGTCTACTTCACGGCGAAGGACGGCATCAACATCGCCTTCTCCAACGCCGTGGACGGCGCCTCACCCCCGCCCGCCGAAGGCAAGCGGACCGGCGGGGTCCGGATGCGCGCGGCGGACGGGGCGGCGCTGTGGACGTTCGCGGAGACCGGCACCAGGGTGACCGTGGTCGAGTAGGCCGCGTGGTCCGGCCGACGCCGGTCAGGCAGCGGTCCGCCGCGTCCCCGCCGGGAGATGGTTGACGATCAGCACGACCCCGCTGACGAGGAACACCCGCGTCGCGGCGTCGAGCCCGTTCCAGTCCGAGGACTGCCACATCGAGAACCACTCGCCGCCGATCGCGATGAACCCGGCGCCGAACAGCAGCATCAGCATGAGCAGACCGATCGTGGAGAAGCGCCGGGCGCGTTCGTCGTCACGCCGGAACCACAGCCAGGTGCCGTATATGAGGACGAGGGCCGCGACCGTCTCCCAGACGATGATCGCGACGTACGCCGCGTCCTGAAGTCCCTTGCTGGTGACGGCTCTCCACATCAGGTCGTCGTCCTTGAACGTGGTGTCCATCGCGAGCACATGCCGCACGAACTGCTGGTTCGTACCGAAGTCCGTGATGTTCCCGAAGGCGACCAGAGCGATGTAGAGGGCGACGGCCGCGGTGAGCAGCGCGGCGGCGAGGTGAAGGGGAGTGCGCGGGGGTGTCGTAGGCATGGCCGCCATCCTCCCCGCAAAACCGCCGCGCCCGAAGGCAATTGAGCCAGAACAGTGGCTCCCGGGGAGAGCGCGCCTGCGCCCGGATCACGCCCTGGCGCAGCTCCACGGCCCGGGCCTCTCGCGGATCGCTGACCACTCGGCTGTGCGGCTCCGCTGCCGAGTGCCCCAGTCGTCCCGCCGTCCCGCAGCCTCAGCGCCCGGAACGGACCCGCTGGCGACACGAGTCCGAGAACACCCGTCCAAGTCACCCCCGTCGCCCACCACTTCGCGGTGCGGTCGTCCGCGGCGCGAAGAGGTGCCCGACGGGCCCGGCTGCCCGCTGAGCGTTTGCTGGACGACTGGGGGGCTCCGGCACGAGGGGGCCGCGTACGTCGTGGCCGAGCCGGCGTCCGACGCCGTGCGGCACGAGCGCGTTCCCGGTCGCGACGTCAGGCCGGGGCTACGGCTGCGGGCCGGCGGCGTGCCGCGCGTCGAGGCCACCGACGCCCGGGGCGACCGCCTCCCGCGGGCGCGGGACGCGGGCGGCGGCGAGCCGAGTCGGGCCGGGGGCTGCTGATCGTGGCGGCGTACGCGGACCGCTGGGGCGTCGAGGCGGCGCCGGTCCGCGGCAAGACCGTGTGGGCCGCGCTCGCTCCGCGGGCACCCGCCCCGGACCGGGGATGACCGCCGCTGTCCATTCCGGGCACACCTCGCAGACTTTTCCGCCCCCTGAACCGACCGTCCCCGGTCGATTACAGTGGCGAACTGTCGTACGGACGGACGCGTGCACGGGAGGTCTCGATGGGGGCGACTGTCGGGCCCGTCTGGGGCCGGACCGAGCAGCAGGACTTTCGCAGCAGGGTGCGCGGCACGCTGCTCGGTGTCGCGCTCGGGGACGCCCTCGGCGCGCCGGTCGACGCGCTCGGCCTGGCGGAGATCCAGGAGCGGTACGGGCCCGAGGGCCTGCTGGACCCGGGGCAGGCGTACGGGCGGCGCGGTGCGGTGACCCATCTCACACAGCTCAGCCTCTTCACCGTGGACGGGCTGATCCGGGCCCAGGTGCGCCGGGACACCGGCGCCTGGCACCCGCCGACCGACGTGCACCGGGCGTACCGGCGCTGGGCGGCCACCCAGCGCGACTGGGGGCCCGACGAGCGCCGCAAGGAGGACGGGTGGCTCGCGCGCGAGGAGTGGCTGTACGCCCGCCGCGACCCCGGCCGCGCGCTCCTGCTCGGCCTCGGCGACGACACCATGGGCACGCTGGAGTCGCCCAAGAACACCGGTGAGCCGGGCCCCGAGGCCGCCGCGCGCTCCGCGCCGTTCGGACTGCTCGTCGGCTGGGAGCCGCAGCTCGTCGTCCAGCTCGCCATGGAGTGCGCGGCGCAGACCCACGGCCACCCCGTCGCCTGCCTCTCGGCGGGGGCGTACGCCGTCGTCGTGCACGGGCTCGCCTGCGGGGAGAGCCTGGACGGGGCCGTGCAGCGGGCCCTCGCGCTGCTGTCCCGGCGCCCCGGCCACGAGCCGGTGACCGACGCGCTCCAGCACGCCCTGGGTGCCGTACGGCAGGGCATGCCCACTCCGGCCCGGGTGCGCGAACTGGCCGCCGACGGCTCGGCCGACGGGCTGCTCGCGGCCGCCGTGTACTGCGCCCTGGTCGGCGAGGACATCCGGCACGGGCTGGGGCTCGCCGTCAACCACGACGGCCCCTCGGCCGCCGCGGCCGCCCTCACCGGCGGACTGCTGGGCGCGCTGCACGGCGAGACGGCGCTGCCCCCGGCGTGGCTGGCCGAGCTGGAGGGGCGCCCCACCATCCTCGAACTCGCCGACGACTTCGCCATGGAGATGACCCAGGGCCCGGCCCTGCACGGCCCGACCACCTCCTCCCCGGCCTGGCTGACCCGCTACCCGCGCGCCTGACGCCGCTGAGGAACACACGCCGCCCCGGAGCGCGTTCACCCGCCTCGGGACCGAACCGCCCCACCCCCCGCGCCGGGACGGCGGCCCCCGGTGTGCGGGGAGCCGCCGTCCCGGCGCGGGCCGGCGGGCCGGCCGCGCTGGCGTCAGTCCTTGGCGCGCACCGCGTCCTCCGGCGGGCCGGCCGGTGCCGGTACCGCCACGGCCGCGGAGTCGTCGCCGTCGGTGTTGATCCGCTCGACGACCGCGAGGCGCTCCGGGGTGTCCTCGGGCTTCGCGAAGCCGATGGCGATGTACAGCACCAGCGACACGGCCAGCGGGATGGAGACCTGGTACTGGAGCGGCACCCCGCCCTCGACGTTCCAGTTGATCGGGTAGTTGACCAGCCAGAAGGCGAGCAGGCCCATCGCCCAGCTGGTCAGCGCCGCGGTCGGGCCGGAGCGGCGGAAGGGGCGCAGCAGGCCCAGCATCATGGGGATGGCGATCGGGCCCATCAGACCGGCGACCCACTTGATCACGACGGTGATGATGTCCTTGAAGGTGGGGGAGTTGACCTGGGTGGCCACCGCCATCGACAGCGCCAGGAAGACCACCGTGGTCACCCGGGCCGCCATCAGACCGGACCGCTCGTTCCACGCCCGTGCCTGCTTGGACAGCACCGGCGCCACGTCCCGGGTGAACACCGCCGCGATGGCGTTGGCGTCGGAGGAGCACATCGCCATGGTGTGCGAGAAGAAGCCGACGATGACCAGGCCCAGCAGACCGTGCGGCAGGAGCTGTTCGGTCATCAGGGCGTAGGAGTCGGAGCCGTCCGGCTTCTGCGACTCCACCAGCAGCGGCGACATCCACATCGGGAAGAACAGCACCAGCGGCCAGACCAGCCAGAGCGCCGCCGACAGCCGCGCGGAGCGCGCGGCCTCGCGCGGGGTGGCCGTGGCCATGTACCGCTGGGCCTGGTTGAGCATCCCGCCGTTGTACTCGAAGAGCTTGATGAAGAGGAACGCCAGCAGGAAGACCGTGCCGTACGGACCCACCAACGGCTGTCCGTGGCCCTGGAGTTCCGGCTCGTCCCAGGCGCCGAAGAAGCCGATGCCCTTGTCGTTCAGCTTCATCACGACGGCGAAGAACATCGCGAGCCCGGCGAGCAACTGGATGACGAACTGGCCGAGTTCGGTGAGGGCGTCCGCCCACAGCCCGCCGATGGTGCAGTAGATGGCGGTGATGACGCCGGTGATGAGGATGCCCTGGTTGAGGGAGACACCCGTGAACACCGACAACAGGGTCGCGATCGCGGCCCACTTGGCGCCGACGTCCACGATCTTCAGCAGCATGCCGGACCAGGCCAGCGCCTGCTGGGTCTTGAGGTCGTAGCGGTTCTTCAGGTACTCCAGCGGCGAGGCCACATGGAGTCGTGAGCGAAGTCGGTTGATGCGCGGCGCGAACAGCTTCGACCCGATGGCGATGCCGAGCGCGATGGGGAAGGACCAGGTGACGAAGGACGTGACGCCGTAGGTGTAGGCGATGCCCGCGTACCCGGTGAACATCACCGCGCTGTATCCGGACATGTGGTGCGAGATGCCGGACAGCCACCACGGCATCTTGCCGCCCGCGGTGAAGAAGTCGCTGACATTGTCGACCCGCTTGTGGGACCAGACGCCGATCGCGACCATCACGCCGAAGTACGCGATGAGCACGGCCCAGTCGAGACTGTTCATGTGACCCCTTCCAGGGTTCCGCCCTGTGAACGGCTCGCCCATGTTCGATGCGCTGGCGCGGGCACGACAAGCGCATGAAGGGTCAACAGACAGTAAAATCGTTCTGAGCAGTGACCTGCATTCAGATCTATGAACTACGAAACCCGTGGGAACCCGTACGTCAGCGCATCAACTCCCCCGCGTTGACGAGCAGCGACTGCCCCGTGACGGCCCGCGCCCGGTCCGACGCCAGGAACACCGCCGCGTCGGCCACGTCCCCGTCGGTGGCCAGCTCGGGCAGCGCCATGCGCTCGGCCAGCCGCCCCAGCACCGCCTCCTCCGACGTCCCCTCGGCGTGCGCGGTGAACCGGACGAACGCACGCACCGGCGGACCCCACATCCAGCCCGGCAGCACGGTGTTGACCCGGATGCGATGCGGCCCCAGCTCGCGCGCGAGGGAGTACATGGCGCTGGTGAGCGCGCCCTTGGAGGCGGCGTAGGCGGCCTGGCGCACCTGGGAGGGCGCGGCGACGGCGGACTGCGTCCCGATGAACACGACCGCCCCGCCCCGCTCCTTCAGCGCCGGCAGGCAGGCGCGCGTCATCCGCAGCGCGCCCAGCAGGTTGACGTCCACGACCGAGAGCCAGGTCGCGAAGTCCGCGTCCTCCAGCCCGCCGAAGTGGGAGTCCCAGGCGGCGACATGGACCACGCCGTCGATCCCCCCGAACCGCTCGCGGGCCAGCGCCGCCAGCGCCTCGCACTGGCCCTCGTCGGTGACGTCGGTCGCCCGGTACGCGGTCCGGGACCCGCCCGGGTCCACCTCGCCGGCGCTCCTGGCGAGGTTGGCCTCCGTACGGGCGCCGAGCACGGCGTTCCCGCCGTCCCGTACGACCGCCGCCGCGACCTGGTGCCCCAGTCCGGCACCCACTCCCGAGACGACCACGGTCTTGCCGTCGAGCAGTGACATCAGGGCCTCCTGGCTTCGTCCCGACTCCGGCGCATCATCTGACGGAGCGTCAGAGTAGGGGCGTCCGGGGGAGGAGGGAAGGGAGGCGCCATGAGCGAGGACACCAGGAGCGAGGACACCGCGGGCGAGCGCACCGGGAGCGAGCGCACCGGGAGCGAGCACCCCCCGGCGTCGAGGTCGCCCCGGCCGGCCTGCTGTCCGCGCGCAAGATCAGCGGCCCGCCCGCACTGCCGGAAGGGTGGGCATCCCGCGCGGCACGACGAGGAAAGGGCGGGAGGCGCGAGTGCGGCGCTTCCCGCCCTTCACTTGCCTGTTCCGTCACGTTCCCGCTCACCTTCCGGAGTCTGGACGGCCCCCTGTCATTCGTGGCGCCACCCCGTAGGGCGTTGCATACCTGCACATGACTCCAGCTGTGACCCCCTGTCGCGCAGATCAGCCAGCGTTCACACCCTCGACATCCCGCCCGCCGGCCTGGCGTACGCGATCCCCGGACTCCGGGCAGAGTCGGGCGGAACACCCCTCCCCATCTGATGCCATGTCAGCTAAACCGGACCCATGACGGATGACGCGACGCACACGGGCGAAACCCGCAGCCACCTGTACGCCGAACTGGCCGCCGTCGGCCCCTACGGAGCCGACCTCGGGCACGCGCTGATCACCATGGTCGAGCCGCATCCAGGCCGGGAGCGCGAATACAATCGCTGGTACGAAGACGACCACTTCATCGCCGGTGCGATGGCCATGCCCTGGATGTTCGCCGGACGGCGCTGGGTCGCCACCCGTGACCTGCAACTCCTGCGCTACCCCGAGAAGTCCGCCGTCGCGCGGCCGGTGACGGCTGGGTGCTATATCTCCGTCTACTGGATGACCGCCGGTCGCTACGACGACCACATGCGGTGGACGGTCGGCATCAACAAGCGCCTCAACCGCGACCGCCGGGTCTTCCAGGACCGTACGCACGTCTTCACCGCGTTCCAGGACCGTGTGGCAACCGTCTATCGCGACGGCGACCAGGGTCCGCGCGACATCCATGCCCTTGATCATCCCTACGCCGGGCTCGTCGTCCAGGTCGTCGACGCCGACTCCCCCGCCAGACTCCCGGAGTTGCTCGCGTGGCTGCGGGACGACCACATCCCGAAGCAGCTGGCCGGCTCGCCTGCGGCCCTGGTGACCGTCTTCGCGTCGACCCCGCTGCCCCTGGACCGGATGACCTACGTCAAGCAGGTCGAGGGGGTCGGGATCCGGCTGACCCTGCTGTGGTTCCTCGAAGCCGATCCCCGCGAGGTCTGGCAGGACCACTTCGCGGACCTGGACACGGCGGCGGCCGCCTCCGGCCTCGGCGACGTGCAGTTCGTCGCTCCGTTCGTGCCCACGGTCCCGGGCACCGACCGCTACGTGGACGAGCTGAGATGAGCACATCAGAAGCCGGCGCGTCCACGGAGGCCGGCGTCACTTCGCGGGTGAAGGGAGGCGCGCTCGCCGTCGCGCCGATGACGGCGACGCAGCGGAACTCCAGTCCCTTCACGGCGTGCACGGTCGCCGGTCGTACGCCGCCCGTGTCCTGCCCCGGACCGTGTCGGCGGCAGGTGCCGAAAACCCCGCGTACGGCGGGGTGCCGGAACGCGAACCAGGAGTGCGTCCCGTACGGTGCGTCAGCTGACGGACAGGGCGGCGGCGGCCGGGCCGGCCGAGGCGCTCGGAGACCCGTTGCCGCTTCGGCGCCGATAGTCTGTGGAGATGTCGGAGCGTGTCATACCCGGTCGCACGGACGGCCTGATCACCCTGGGCGCCGCGGACGCTCTGTGGGTCGATCTGACGGCCGGCAGCGCGGTACCGACGGCTTCCGGGGCATTCACCTGCTCACCCGCCCACGCCCGGCTGGGGTACGTCCTGCTCGGCGGCCACGCGGTGGCGACGGTGAGGGCGAGCGGCGGTCAGTGGTGTGTCCTGCAGGCTGAGGTACGCCGGGCGGCCGTGGAACTGAACGCGGTGGGGTTGGATCGGCGGGACCTGGTTCGCATCGGTCCGTTTCGTGGGACGCCGCGGCAGGAGTACGCCGAGGAAACGCCACTGCGTTGGCGCCGGCGCATCACGGGGGAACGTGGGGAGCCGGGCGGACCCGAGACGGCAGCGCGACGCGAAGCCGGCCGGCCGCACCATCTGGCGGGGATCGACTGGCGGCGGATGCTCGTGGAGCGGACCCGAGACGGGACGCGGCGGACGTGGTGGCTGCCGCGCGCCGCGGTCATGCTGCTGGACGCGGCCGAGTATGCCGAGACGCAGTGGGTGCGGGCCGCCCGGACCCGCCAGGCGAGCGCGGTCGTCACCGAACCGCCCTCCCACCCCCGGCCGGCCCGGGAAGCCGGCAGTCGTCGCACCACGGGCGCCGAGGGCACCGCCTCACCGCGCCCATACCGCGCGGAGCTGGAAGGCCAGTTGTACTCGGTGCTCACCCGGAAGCCCGGTATGTCCCACAGGGTGACCGGGTGGGCGTGCGCCGTCTGCCGCATCGCGCCCGCGACCGTGCTCGACCACTGCCACGAACACGGCTACGTCCGTGCCCCCGTCTGCCAGTCCTGCAACACCCTGGAACGCCCCGACCACCTGTACAGCAACGACATCCGCGTGGCGAACCGCTACACACGCCTCTTCGGCACCGACACCGACGACTGGCTCCGCCACTGGCACCGCTGCCCCGGCTGCCGCGCACGCACCACCCTGCCCCTGCCGCACCTCGCCGCATGGACCGCCCACACAGCCTGCCGATCGCTGCGCCCGACCCACCGCGCCGCGCGCGGGCGCACGCCCTGCGGAATCCTGCGCGTGTCCTGGACGGGGAGCCAGAACGCGCCCCGCTCCTGCCTGCTCACGGTCGCCGTGGACTGCTGCCCCTCCGGCGAGCACCGCGTCCTGGCGCGAGTGCCCTACCGCGAAGCCGTCGACCGGTTTCGCGTCTGGCTGGCCGAGACGGCCCCCGCCGTGGCCGCCGCGGCCGGTCCCGACCGCCTGGACGGCCTCCCCGCCCAGCCCCGGCCGGTCGTCGCGGACACCAGCGGCGAGGGTCTGGCACTGTTCTGAGCGGACGGATCACTCACGTCGGTCGGCCGACGACGACCGGTGGGACTCCGCCGGAGACTCGCCGATCCTGGTGAGGACCTCCTGGGCCAGTGCCCGGAACTCCTTGAAGCACGTCTTCACGTACTGCTGGGTGCTGCCCAGGGCGCCGTCGGCCGCTCTCAGGTCGAACATGGGCTTGCGTGCGTCGTGGGCCAGGGGCATCAGGCTCCGGTAGTTCCGCAGCGTGGCGATGCGGTGGCGGTCGTCCGCGCGGGAGGGCGGCGATTCGTCGAGGACCGCCGAGGAGTAGACCCGAGGGATCCGCTGGAGCCAGCGCTCGTATGCCTTGACCGGCCGGTCCAGTCGCATCTCCGGCTGCATGATGACGTACCCGAGCGGTCGCATGTCGGCCCGGGGCGCGGAGATGTTCGGGGGCACTCTGGGGAGCACCAGTCCCTGCCAGTCGGCGCGCCACTGCCGCAGCGTCGGCCCCAGGTTGCTGAGGCCCTTGAGGGAGAACAGGTCGGCGGCCAGCGGCATCAGCACGGTGTCGGCCGAGATCAGGGCGGCGCGGTTGATGGCACCGAGGTTGGGGCCGACGTCGATGAGGACAACCTCGGCCTCGACGGACCGCGTCGCCTGCTCGATGATCCGGTGGAACGACGTCGAGGTACGGACGGCCGCGATGTCGCCCGCGTAGGCACGCGACCACTCGTTGGACAGCTTGTCCTCGAAGCGGCTGAGGTCGAGGCTGCCCGGCAGCAGCCAGAGCCCCGGCTGGAGCCTGGCCGGCTCGACGGTCGCGATGTCGCCGGTGCCCTCCAGGATGGGGCGGACGGCGTCGGCGATGGTCTGGCCGCTGCGCACCCGTCCGGCGCCCGGCAGTCCTGCCGCCGCAGCGCCCTGGTCGATGAGCTCGGAAGGGTTCTCCCACAGCTCTTCGATCTCCGTCTCCTCCAGGCACATCGAGGTGAGGTTCGCCTGAGGGTCCAGGTCGACGGCCAGCACGCTCAGGCCGAGCCGCTGGATCATGTGGGCGAGATGGTAGGTGAGGGTGGTCTTGCCCACGCCGCCCTTGTTGTTGAACAGCGCGATCGACGTCATGCGGCCCTCCGGAGGACGACGGCCCAGGACGAGGAGTCGACCTGGAACTCGGGCGGCGGGTTTCCGTTGGTCTCCAGCGCCTTCCTCACGCGCCCGATGCCGCGTCCGAACCGGTTCACATAACCCAGGCCCTTCATCGCGGCGGCCAGGGACGGGTTGCGGTAGTCGGTGACCCGATCGAAGTTGTCGTCCCGGACCTGTCCGAACGGGCCACCGGGATTCGTGATCTCGATGCGGTCGTCGAACCACACGATGCGGGTCGGCGCGTAGGACGTCTCGTAGTTGCGGTGCATGAGGGCGTTCATGCAGAGCTCGCGCAGGGCTTCGAGCGGGTAGTCCGGCTGAGGCGTCTCACGGAAACCGTGCTCCACGAGACGGGTACGCAGATTGCTGCGCAGCAGGGGTTCGAGTCTCGCGGCGAGTCCGACCAGGTTCTGGCGGAGCTCCTGCTCGTCGGAGATCGGAGCGTCGAGATCGGTGCCCTGGTAGCGGACGAACTGAACGTATGCGCCCGGTACTTGACTGCCGGGGTCGAGACCGATGGCGAGCACGCCGAGTGTGGTCGGTGAGCCTTCCGGCGTGAGGAGGCGGAGGGAGGCGAGCTGGAGCTCGGTCGGGCGGCCGTTCTCCTCGATGACGTCGGGCGCGACCATGGACGGCAGGTAGGACTGCCGGAACATGTCGAGATCCAGGTCGTCGAGGCGCGCGAGGGGCAGCGGCCGCGTGTCGTACGGGATGTCCTTGGCGCGGCGACGCTCCGAGAGTACGCGTTCGTCCTCACGGCTCGCCTTGCGTGTGGTGGGGCCGGGACGGACCCAGATGACTCCTTCGAACCTGACCGGCGGGGTCGCGGAGGCGGCGACACGGAGGCGGATGACGGGCTTGCCCTGGTAGACGGCTCGTTCGACGGTCAGGGACGGGCGGTCGAGGATCCTGCCGTCGTCCCGCAGGTCGGTGAGCTGGAGAAGCGCCCGGTCGCTCAGGTCGACGTCGTCGACAGGGCGACCGTTGTCGTCCACTCCGATGAGGATGTCGCCGCCACCGTGATCACACAGATCGTTGGCCATCGCGCACACCGCGTTGCCGATGGCGTCGCCGCGCCGGCCCTCCCGCTTGGCACTGCGCTTGAACTCCAGGCAGGCCGATTCCTGGGTACCCAGGAGATCGGCGAGGTCCTCGTCGTTGTCGCTCACGGGGCCATTCTGCCGTGCGGCGGGGCGGCTCACAGAGCCGTGTTCCCGGAGCCGTGGTCCGTGTCCCGCCGACCGGAGGTGGATACGACGGCCGCCGAACGCGGACTCGGCGTAGGCGTCCCACAGTTCGGTCTGGGCGGCGATGCCGTGCGGTACGGGCACAGCTGTTCCTCCGGTCGTCGGGATGCGGGAGCCCCCTCCCTCGGGGAACCGCGAGGACGGGGGCGGCGGTAGCCGGGATCAGCGACCAGCGACCGTCGGGAACCCTGGCGTCGCACGGTGAGCAGTGGGCGAGCTGGAAGCTACGTGTGCAAGCGACTGGCAGGTAGGGCAACGGGGCTCACCTCGGCCCAGACGGTCTTGCCGCCCGGTGGACGCGGTTCGGTGCCCCAGCGGTCGGCCAGCGCGCCGACCAGGAGCAGACCGCGGCCCGTCTCGTCGTACGTCGCCGAGCCGGTGGGTACGACGGGGAGCCGCCCGCCCTTCGCGTCGGTGACCGCGATCCGGAGGAGGCCGGTCGTGGTGTCGAGGGTGAGGGCGAGCCGGAAGTCGCGGCCCTGGACGCGGCCGTGCAGCGCCGAGTTGGCGGCGAGTTCGGCGACGATCTGCTTGGCTCGCCCGGTCACGTCGGGTGACAGGTCCCAGGCGCGGAGCTGGGCGGCGGCGAGGAGGCGGGCGAGGCGGGCTCCTCGGCGGGTGGAGGACAGGAGCTGGGCGAACGTCGCCATGGTGCCGGGTGATGGGGGAAGGGATGCGCTCATGGGACCACCGTGGCGGGCGCGCGGGGCGCGTTCCAGGAGTGACTCTCGTACGGTGCGTCAGCGTACGGACACATTCCGTGGACGGTACGTGGTGTCGTCCGTCACGCTGGGTGCTGTCAAGTGTGGGGCGACGGACAGCGCGTGTCGCGGGTACGGAAGGAAAGGTGGCCGCGTATGACGGGCGGCATCGACATCACGGTCGAGGACGGTTGCGACGGGGAGTCGGCCGGCGGTGAGCCGGATCGTGAACCCGACCCCTCGGACAGTCTGCGGACCTGGGGCGCCGTCCAGCAGGCGCTGCGCGAGCACGCGGGCTTCAGCAGGGCCGAGTTCGCGGACTTGGTGCGCTTCTCCAAGCACACCGTGGAGTCGGTGGAGCTGGGGCGGAGGATGCCCGACGACTCGTACGTGGTGCGGTCGGAGGAACTCCTGGGGAACACCGGGGCGTTGCGGAAGTCGTCGCGGTACGTGACGCGGGGGCGGGGGGATGTGGGGCTTGCGGCTTGGTTCCGGCAGTGGGCGAAGCTGGAGCGGGTGGCGGTGAGTCTGTGCACGTACGAGTGCAGGCTGGTGCCGGGGTTGTTGCAGTCGGAGGGGTATGCGCGGGCGGTGTTCGAAGGGACCGTTCCGGTGGCACCGGACGACCAGTTGGACGAGTTCATGGCCAGGCGCATGGAACGGCAGCGGATGCTGATCGAGCGGCCGACCATCCCGTTCAGCTTCATCGTCGAGGAGCACGTCTTCCGGCGCCGGTTCGGGGACGCGGACCAGATGCGGGAGATGTTCGATCGAGTGCTGGAGCTGAGCGCGCCGCGCAACGTGACGCTCCAGATCGTGCCGCTTGAGGCCGGGCTGCACGCGTGCCTGGACGGCCCTGTGCGGCTTCTGGAGACCCCGAAGGGGCAGCGGCTCGCGTACTCGGAAGGGCAGCAGAACGGCCGTCTGATCTCCGGCCCGAAAGAGGTGAGCCTCCTCTGCCAGCGCTATGGCACACTGCGCTCGCAGGCCCTCAACTCCAAAGATTCCAAGGGCCTGTTGGAGCGACTCCGAGGAGAGCTATGAGCGCGACGGAACTGGCCTGGTTCAAGTCCAGCTACAGCGGCAGCCAGGGTGACGACTGTGTGGAGGTCGCCCGCACCGAACAGGCCGTCTGCGTACGGGACTCCAAGGACGTGACTCGCCCGCACTTCGCCGTGGGGCGAGATCACTGGACGGAGTTCGTGGCGTTCGTGGGTTCGTGACCGAGTCCTGATCCCCACCGCACCTGGCAGGTCAGGGTGTTGCGCAGATGGGGACCGAGGTACCCCACGTACACCAGCCCTGTCTGCGGTCCGTCGTTGTACGGGGGTGCCGATCAGGTCGTCGGCGCCCCCTCGCCCGAGCGGCGCCCCGAGCTGCTGGAGTGGCTGCGCGCCCGCCACCTCCCCGGGCACCTCGCCGACACCCCGGCGGCCCTGGTCACCGTCTTCCGCCCGACGCCCGCCGTGCGTAATGGGCCGCTCGCCCTGCCGGGGTCCCTGTACGCGGTCGCCCCCGGCCGCCATCGAGGTGCGTACGGGGGCGCCGACGAACTGCGCCGAGCCTCAGCGCAGTTCCTCCGGGCAGGGCGTGCCGCGCGGCACCCCGTACGGGGCACCCAGCCGGTACACGCCCGCTCGCGGCGCGATCAGCGTCGTCCACGTGTCGCCCCGCGCGTCCTTCTCCGTCTCCATCAGGCAGCCGTTGACGTTGTCGTACGACTTCGGCTCGCCCTCGGGCCGGGCCCGCGACTCCCGCGTCTCCACCGGCGGGCCGAGCTTCTTGCCGTCGGCGTCGATGATGCTCAGCCAGGGCGAGTAGGGGATGCGCACGAGGATCCGGCCCGGCTTGCTCACCCGCATCGTCATCTCGCCCTGCTCCGCCCGCTCGACCGTGGCGTTCGGCTCGGCCAGCGGGGCGGGGTCGGTCACCTCGAACAGCTGCCAGTTGGCGTCGCCCCACACCTGCTTCAGATACGGCAGGCCCCGCTGCACCAGCTCCCGCTCGCGCTGCGCCCCCGTGCCGTCCGGCTCGTCCTTGGGCAGCACCACGAAGTGCACGGCCCAGCGGTTGAGCCACTCGTGGTAGTTCGCGGAGTTCAGGGTGCCGTCGTAGAAGAGCGGGTTGCGCTCCATGTCGGCCTGCCGGTTCCAGCCGCGGGCCAGGTTGACGTACGGCGCGAGCGCGGACGCCTCGCGGTGCGAACGCGCCGGTACGACCTCCACCCGGCCCTTCTCGGCGCCGACCTTCTGGAGCTCGTTGACCAGGGGGGCCAGCTCACGCGCCCAGGACGCGGCCGGGGCGGAGTGGATGACGTCGTCGACCGTCTTGAAGCCGATCCATCCGGTGAACCCCAGCAGCGCCACCACGATCGCGTACCACGCGCGCGAGCGCCGCACGGTGAACGGCAGGGCCGCCACCAGGACGACGCCCGCGAACAGCATCGCGAGCCGCGTGATGTTGGAGCCGATCTGCGAGCTGACGACCCAGACCAGCACGACCGCCAGGCCGTAGACCGCGGCCACCATGCGGACCGTGCGCCACTCGGCCGGGACGACGAAGTACACGACGGCCGACAGCAGCAGCGGCATGACCACCGAGCCGAAGCCCATCGGCTGCGTGCCCGAGAACGGGAACAGCAGCGCCGAGACCGCGACCACGGCCGTCGGCGCGATCCCCAGGGCCCAGGCGCCGGGCCTGCGCTTCTGGAAGAACAGCGCCACCGCCACGAACCCGACGAAGAGCCCGGCGACCGGGGAGGACATCGTCGCGAGCGCGGCCAGCGGAGCCGCGCACAGCGCCTTCGCCCAGCGCTTGTAGCGCCAGCGGTGCGGCCAGCAGAACACCACGGCGACGGCACCCAGCGCGAACATCGTGCCCAGGCCGAAGGTGACCCGACCGGAGATCGCGTTGGCCGCCAGCCCGAGGACCCCGGCGAACGCCGCCCACAGGGGGTTGCGCACCGACCGGCTGCGCAGCAGGACCAGCGTCAGCAGGCCCGCGGAGATCGTCCCCGCGATCATCATGGTCGTACGGACGCCCAGGAGCGACATCAGATACGGCGAGACCACGCTGTAGGACACCGGGTGCATGCCGCCGTACCAGGCGAGGTTGTACGCCGAGTCGGGATGCCGGCCGACGAACTCGGCCCAGGCGTCCTGGGCCGCGAGGTCACCGCCGCTGCTCGCGAACATGAAGAACCAGATGATGTGCAGGAGGCCGGCCAGGACCGTCATCGACAGCACCGGGCGCCGCAGCAGACGCGCACGCAGGGCGTGGACGGCGGCCGTCAGCCGGGACGGCGGTGTCTTCTCCGGTCGGCCCGGCCCCTCTCCCCGGCGTGGCGCGGGCACGCGTATTCGCGGACCGGCCCCCCGTCCGGGATCGGCGTCGTCGGCGCGTGTCGGCTCCGCTGTGGCCACGTCTGAGGCACTCCCCGTGCTGTCCTGTCCCGACTTCATGTTCCGGCCGCGGACCGGTTCCCGCGTGTCGCCCGCCCGGTCCGCGGAGGTTCACCGGCCCTGTCCCGTGCGCGGAGACCTGCCCGTTTCGTGACGCTAGCACGCGGCCCGCCGACGGGTGGTGTCGGCGGACCGCGGTGCCTGGGCGCCACACCGCCCCGGCGTCAGCCGAGACGGGTCAGCTTGTCCGAGAAGCCCGGCTCGACGAGGTCGTCCTTCAGGGCGACCGGCACCTTGACCGCACCGCTGCTGCCGTCGCCCACGGTGAGCGTGCCCACCTTGGTGCCGGCCTTCGCGGTCCGCGGGACCTCGTCGGAGGCGAAGGTCAGCCGCACCTTGAGCCCGGACCAGCCGACCGCCGTGACGTCCTTCGTGACCACGACCGGGGTGCGGCCGCCGAGCCCGTCGTCGACAGAGCCCACGACGTCGCCCTTCTTCAGGATCGTCGCCGTCTTCAGGGCGCCCTGGGCCGCCCGGATGAGCCGGTCGCCGCCGGAGAGCGCGGCGCTCAGGATGGTGTTCTCCGGACCGCCGGCGGGCTGGCGGACCACCGCGCCGACGATCATGCGCGTCTCGCCGCCGATCTCCTTCTTCGCCGCGAAGACCAGGTTGCCCAGGGCGGAGGTGGTGGTGCCGGTCTTGATGCCGACGACGCCGTTCCTGCCGACCAGCTGGTTCCAGTTGGAGTGGTTGAGGCCCTTGTAGTCGTCGTACGACATCATCCCGGCGACCTCGCGGAAGGCCGGCTCCTTCATCGCGGCCCTGGCCAGCTTCACCTGGTCCACGGCCGTGCTCACGGTGGTGTCGTTCAGACCGGAGGGGTCGGTGTACTTCGTGTCGGTCATGCCGAGGTCGTCGGCGGCGGCGTTCATCTTGGCGACGAACGCCTTCTCCGAACCGGCGTTCCAACGGGCCAGCAGCCGGGCCACGTTGTTCGCGGACGCGATCAGGATGCTCTCCAGCGCCTCGCGCTGGCTGATGCTGTCGCCCTCGGTCACCTTGACGGTGGACTCCTGGCCGGCGTCCGACTGGTCCTCGGCGGCCCGGTCGATCTTGATCTTCGGGCCCTCGGCGCCGCTCTTGAGCGGGCGGTCGCGCAGGACGACGTACGCCGTCATGACCTTGGCGACACTGGCGATCGGCACGGGCTTCCGCTCGCCCGAGGAGCCGAAGGTGCCGATGCCGTCCACGTCGAGCGCGGCCTGCCCGGCGGCGGGCCAGGGGATGTCGGCCCTGCCGCCGCCGAAGCGGTACGTCTCCCCGGCGGTCAGGTCGAGGGTGGGCGCCGGCAGCGGGCGTACGGACTGCGCGATCGCGAAGACCACCGCGAGCAGCAGGACCAGCGGCGTCCAGATCTTCACCCGCCGGACCAGGGTGCGCACCGGCGTCTCCGGCGGCGGCGGGGTGTTCGTCAGCTCGGCGAGCAGGTCCAGCGGGGGCTTGGGCGGCAGCGGCTGCTGCGTGGTGCGCTCGGGACCCACCTGCGGTACGGCGGTGGTGACGTCCGGCGGCGTCGCGGGCTGCGGGGCCCGCGCCGCCCGAGGGTCCCCGGGGGGGTCCTGCGGGAGGTCCGGCTTGAGCGCGACGAACTTGCTGGTGCGCTCGGCGGGCGCCTCGGGCCGGGAGTCCCCGGGCGGGGAGTCGTCGGACCGGGAGTCGTCCGGCCGGGGCGCGTCCGCCGGGGGAGCGTCCGGCCTGGGGGCCTTCAGCATGGTGGTCGGCTGATCCGCCGTGGGCGCGGCCGGCGGCGCGGTCCGGAAGACGGCGGTGGGCTGGTCGACCACGGGCTTCCCGGGCCCGTCGGGCTTCTTGTCGTCGCGGTCACCGCCGCCGCCGTCGCCGCTGCCTGCCTCGGCGTCGGTGGCGCTGTCGGTTCCGGCCCCGGTGGGCTCGTCCGCGGGGTCCGGCCCGGCGGTCGCGTCGGCGTCGGTGCCCTCCGGGGCCGCGTCGGCGTCGTCGGTGTCGTCGGTGTCGGTGTCCTGGGCCGCGTGCTGCTCGGCGTCCGCGGCTTCCGGAGCCTGGACGTCGTCCTGCGGGTCCTCCGCGGGGCGCTCGGCGTCCCGGTCCGCGTCCGCGGCTTGCGGGGCCCGGGTGCCGTCCTGCGGGTCCTCCGCCGGACTCCCGGCGTCCTCGGCGTCCTCGGCCCGGTCGGCAGCGGCGGCGCCCTCGTCCGCGCTCTCGTCCGCGACCGCGTCCTCCGGCTCGCTCCCGGCGGCCCCAACCTCGTCGGCGTCCGGGGCCGCAAGGGCTGACGGGGCCGGGACGGACGTGTCCTCGGCGTCGGCGTCGGCGGTCCGGGCGACCGCCGCCTTCGCCTCCCGCGCCTTGGCGTCGGCGTCCTCGGCCGCGTCCTCGGCGTCCTCGGCCTTCGCGTCCGCGCCCCGCGCCGCGGCCTCCGCCCTCACCGCGGTGCCGGGACGGGCGTCGGTGTCCGCACTCGCGTCGGTGTCCGTGTCCGTGTCCGCACCCGCGTCCTCGCGGGCGTCCGGGCCGCCGGTCGCGGACTCCTCCGCGTCGGCCCCGGCCGCCCCTTGAGCCGCCGCACCGGCTTCCGCCGCGGTCTCGGCCGCAGCCCCGCTCCCGGCCCCGGTGCCGCCCTCCGCGGGCCCCGCAGGCTCCGAGGGCCCCGCAGGCTCCGTCCGCGCCGCCTCCAGGTCCTGGCGGGACAGCACCCGCGTGGCCGTGTCGACGCCGCCCCGCGGCCCTGCGGCGTCCTCGCGGGCCATCGCCAGACGGGGGTCGCGGGCCGCGCCCGTGCCCGCCCCGGAGGTGTCCTCCGGCTCGGGCCTGGATTCGGGAACCGGTACCGCGCTCCCCGACGTCGCTTCTGCCGACGACTCGCGCTGCTTCGACCTGTCGGGGGACTCGCCCGCCACCGATGCCTCCTCCATGTGCCGCCGCACGCCCCGCGTGCGTCTGCCGAACCAAGGGCCGCCGTCCGGGCTCCGTGCCCGCACGACCCACCCCGTGCCGCTGCCCGAACCTTTTACCAGTGTCCTGTGCGCGGGCCCCTGCTGACGCGGTAGACGAGAACGACATACCTACCGGTTCCCTTACGAACCGGTCACGTCCTCTCGACAGACCAATGTGAGAGGGGTCACCCTGTCTGTCATCCACGCGGGGAGGCATGGATGGGCAGGAGCCGCAGAACAATTCCGGAGGAGCTGCTGTTGCTGGCGCTGGACCCGACCACGGGTACCACCGCACAGCCGCAGTCGCTCGATCTCGGTCTGGCCGGAGCGCAGCTAGTGGAGCTGGCGCTGGCCGGACGGATAGCCCCAGACGGGGATCGTATCGCCGTGGTGGCACCACGGCCGACAGGAGATCCAACCCTGGACTGCGCGTTGGAGTTGCTGCGAAGGCGCGGCGCTCCGGTACGGGCCGTCCACTGGATCGGCGGGCCCCGCCTGGGGCTGCGCCAGACCTACCTTTCGCATCTGGAGAGGTGCGGCATGGTCGCCGCCGTGCCGGGCCAGATGTGCGGGGTGCTGCCGACCACTCGCTATCAGGCGACGGAGACGGCCATCAGCCGGGAGATCAAGGCCCGGCTGGACGCCGCGATCCGGACCGGTGTGCCACCGGACCCACGGACCGCGGCGCTCGCCGCCCTGGCCCACGCGGTCGGTCTCGGCAAGCACCTGTACCCGGGGAACGAGGGGCGCTCCTCTCGGTCCCGGCTCAGGGACCTGATCAGGCACGACCCCATGGGCGGTCTCGTCGCGCACGCCGTGATGGACGTCCAGAACGGCGCGGGCGCACAGCCACGCCGCAGCCAGGCCCCGGCCGGCCGCCAGGCCGCCCCCGGCGGCAGGGCCGCAGCGGAACCCGCCCGCGGTGTTCCGACGCAGCAGCGCCGCGGATCCATGGCGCGCGTCGTGGCGCACTGAGCCGCAGCCCACGACCCGCTCCTGACGAACCGTCGCACGCACCATCCGATCGGCACCTCCCGATCGGTAACGCTCGACACGCTCGGCACGTTCCCTGTGCACACCACGTGCGGCGCCGCACCGCGGTCCCCGGGGCCGGTACGGGAGCCGCAGGTCCGCGCGGGGCGACGGAACCACGGGTCCGCACGGCGGACCGGCACGGGGGTTCCGTCGCCCCGCGCGGCCGCAGGTGCGCCCCCTCGTGTCCCCAACCAGCCCGTACGCAGCGCATATCCGTCGTTTGCCAGCGGTGGAAAGCACCTTGGTGGCAGTCTGCTCAACAGCAGATACGCAAAGTGGCAGCAACAAGGCGGCCAGCCGGAGGTGCACGTCCCGTGGCGTCCAATGTCAATCCCACCGTCAGGCGACGCCGGCTGGGCCAGGAGCTGCGCAGGCTCTGCGAGCTCAAGGGCATGACGGCGGAGGAGGTGGCCGAGCGGCTGCTGGTGTCCCAGTCGAAGATCAGCCGCCTGGAGAACGGGCGGCGCAGCATCAGCCAGCGCGACGTCCGCGACCTGTGCGGGGTCTACGAGGTGGAGGACCACCGGATGGTGGACTCGCTGATGCAGATGGCCAAGGACTCTCGCCAGCAGGGCTGGTGGCACTCCTTCGGCGACATCCCGTACAGCGTCTACATCGGCCTGGAGACCGACGCGGCGTCCTTGCGCGTGTACGACCCGCAGGTCGTCCCGGGCCTGCTCCAGACGAAGCAGTACGCCGAGGCCCTGATCGCCGGAGCGCTGCCCGAGACCGCGCAGGCCGAGATCGAGAAGCGCGTCCAGGTGCGGATGCGCCGACAGGAACGAATCTCCGCCGAGGAGAACCCGCTGCGGCTGTGGACCGTGCTGGACGAGGCGGCCCTGCGCCGGGTCGTCGGCAACCGCTCCCTGATGCGCGACCAGCTGGAGCGGCTCGTCGAGCAGTCCCAACTCCCGCACGTCACCGTGCAGGTGATCCCCTTCGACATGGGGGCGCACCCCGGCCTCAACGGGCAGTACGCGATCCTGGAGTTCCCGGACGCGGCGGACTCCAGCGTCGTCTACATCGAGGGCGTCACGAGCGACCTGTACCTGGAGAAGGCCAACGACGTCCAGAAGTACAGCGTGATGTACGAGCACCTGCGGGCCCAGGCGCTGAACGTCGAGCAGTCACGGCAGTTCATCGCCGACATCTCCAAGCAATACGCGCGCTGACCCACCCGCCCCGCGTCCGCCGGCGCTCGTCGCGCGGACGCACCCGGCCGGAGAAGTCGCGTACGGTACACCGTCCTCCGGTCTGGGCGGAAGACTCCAATGGAATATGCCATCCGGTCGAGTGAATAGTCGCTTCGCGCACCGATGAGGGCGAGTAGCGTCGATCACGCCACCGAGTACCACAGGTTGGCGCGAATCGCCCCGCGGATCCCGTCGGACCCGCAGGGCGGTGACAGCAACTCACCATCTGGCAATGCGGAGCGAACATGGCAATTCGTCAGGGTGCCACGGACACGTGGACCAAGTCCTCCTACTCGACGGGGAACGGCGCGTGCGTCGAGGTCAGGTCGCCGCTCGCGGCGGCCATGGCGGTGCGGGACTCCAAGGTTCCCGCGGGCCCGGTCCTGGCGTTCCCCGCGAACGCGTGGAACACCTTCGTGGCGTCGGTCAAGGCGTAAGGAGCGGGGCTGTCTGAACCGCACCCCCGGCCGGCCCGACGGCCGACAACTGCACAAGCACCACCGGAAGAGCCCTCTCGACCAGCCGCCGTCCTCGCCGAGAGGGCTCGGCCATGCCCACGGCCGGCCGGCCCCGCGCGCCGCCCGCCCCGGATCACCGCACGGGGAACGCCACGTCGCCACCGCGCGGACCGTTCCGCCCGGTGGCGACGACGCTCGGCCCCGCCCCGGGGCACGGCCGACCGCTCAGCCGAGCTGGCGCTCGACGGCCGCCACGACCCGGGCGTCGTCCGGCTCGGTCTGCGGCGAGAAGCGCGCGACGACCGCGCCGTCCCGGCCGATCAGGAACTTCTCGAAGTTCCAGCGGATGTCCCCGCTGTGGCCCTCGTCGTCGGCGAAGCCCACCAGGCGCTCGTACAGCGCGTGCCGGCCCTCCCCGTTCACCTCGACCTTCTCGGTCAGCGGGAACGTCACGCCGTACGTCGCCGAGCAGAACTCGGCGATCTCCTCGGCGGTGCCGGGCTCCTGGCCGAGGAACTGGTTGCAGGGCACGCCGAGCACGGTGAAGCCGCGGCCCGCGTACTGCTCCTGGAGCTTCTCCAGCGCCGTGTACTGCGGGGTCAGGCCGCACTTGGAGGCGACGTTCACCACGAGGACCGCCTGCCCGGCGTACTGGCCGAGGTCCGCGGAGCCGCCCTTCAGGGCGCCGATCTCGATGTCGAGGGGGGATGCGTTGCTGTCAGCAGTCATGCCCGGATGCTAGCCCCGCCCATCCCCGCCCCCTTCACCCGCACTCCGCCCCCGGCCTCGCCGTCCGCCCCCGCCGCCCGCACCAGCACCTCCCCGGCCGCCGTACGCGAGTACAGCACCGTACGCCCCGCCCGCCGCCGCTCCACCAGCCCCGCGTCCCGCAGCACCCGCAGATGGCGGCCGGCCGAGCCGAGCCCCTGCCCGGTGACCGCGACCAGCTGGGTCGTGCTGAGCGGGGCCTCCAGCAGCACCAGGACGGCGGCGCGGGCGGCCCCGAGCAGGGCGGCGAGCCCCGCCGGCACCGGCCGCGCCCCGGGATCGGTGAGCGCGCCCGCGCACGGGTACACCAGCGCGTAGCGGCCGGGGTCCTCCCAGGAGACCCAGCCGCGCCGCGGCGTCACCGGCACGAACAGCAGCTCGGCACCGGCGACCTCGCGCGGCGGATACTCGTACGGATTGACCTGGAGCCGGCTGCCGCCGAGCCAGCGGGTGCGCCCCGGCCGCAGCCCGTCCAGCGCGGCGGCCCACCCCTCCCGGCCGACCTGCGCCGTCCGCGCGACCACGTCCGCCTCCAGCACCCGCCGGCGCCGCGCCCAGTCCGGCCGTACCGTCTCCGCCCACACCCGGCGCAGCAGCGCCGCCGCCCGCGCGGGCAGGTCGTCCCGGTCCAGTACGGCGGGCAGCGGCCCGGCGAGGGACACGGTGAGCTGGGCGCGCGCCCGGAGCGGGTCGGCCGAGCGCACCCGCGCCACGGCCTCCTCGAAGCTCTCGCCCGGCCGCGGGGTCGGGGTGAGGAAGTCGGCGATCCAGTCCTTCCCGAGCCCGGCCCGCACCAGGTGCGCGGTGACCGGATCGGCGGCCAGCCGGGCCAGGTGGCGCGGCCGGTGGGCGTCGAGCCACGCCCGCTCACCGGGGTGCGCCGGCCGGCCCGAGTGCAGCAGCTTCAGCGCCGCGAACGTCTCGGCGAGCGGCGACAGCACGAACCTGCTTGCGGCCAGGGTGTCGGCGTTGACCTGCCACCAGCCCATGCCACGCCCCCCCGCACCTTTCGCCGCCCCGCGAAACAGTATCGGGCCGCCCCGCCCCCCTTCAGACTCCGCCGCATGCGCAGCTACCGCCTGCTCCTCCGCACCCCCGAGTTCACCCCGCTCCTCGCCTCCTTCGCGCTGCAGTCGGCCGCCGGCACGGTCGGCGGCCTGTCCCTCGGCACCCTGGTGTACGCGGCGACCGGCTCACCGCTGCTGTCGGCCGTCAGCATGTTCGGCCCGCAACTCGCCCAGGTGGCGGGCGCCACGACCCTGCTGTCGGCCGCGGACCGGATCGCGCCCCGCGCCGCCCTCACCGGCATCGCGCTGGCCCACGCGCTCGGCACCGCGGCCGTCGCCGTGCCCGGTCTGCCGCTCGGGGCGCTGTTCGCGCTGGTCCTGCTGCTCGGACTGATCGCCTCCCTCGGCGGCGGCGTCCGCTGGGGACTGCTGCACGAGATCCTCACCAAGGACGGCTACCTGCTGGGCCGCTCGGTCCTCAACATGGCGAACGGCCTGACGCAGATCGCCGGGTACGCAGTGGGCGGCGCCCTCCTCGCGCTGCTGTCCCCGCGCGCCGCCCTGCTGGTCTCCGCGGTCCTGTACGCGACGGCGGCCCTGGTCACCCGGGCCGGCCTCGCCCGCCGCCCGCCCCGCGCCCAGGGCCGCCCCTCGGTCGCGGCGACCTGGCGCACCAACGCCCTGCTGTGGTCCTCCCGGCCGCGCCGCCGCCTCTATCTCGCACTCTGGGTGCCCAACGGCCTGATCGTCGGCTGCGAGTCCCTGTACGTCGCCTACGCCCCGCAGGCCGCCGGCACCCTCTTCGCGAGCGCCGCGCTCGGGATGTTCGCCGGGGACGTGGCGGTCGGCAGGCTGGTGCCGCCCCGGCTGCGGCCGAGGCTGGGCGTCCCGCTGCTGGTGCTCCTGGCGGCGCCGTACACCCTCTTCGCGTTCGGCCCGCCACCGCCGCTCGCGGCCGTGGCGGTGGCCCTCGCCTCGGTCGGCTTCGGCGCGAGCCTCGTGCAGCAGGAGCGCCTCATGGCCCTGGTCCCCGGCGAACTCGGCGGCCACGCGCTGGGGTTGCACTCGGCGGGCATGCTCACGGCCCAGGGCCTCAGCGCCGCGCTGGCCGGCGCGATCGCCCAGTGGACGTCCCCCGCGACGGCCATGGCGGCGATGGCGGCGGCGTCCCTGACGGTGACCGCGGCGCTGACGGCGAGGGAGTGGGGCGTACGGGCGAGATCGGACGGCACGGCGCGTCGTACCGGTATGTCTTAATTTTTCACATTAACCTTCCGTAACTGTACGAAGTCGATCTCTCACGGATCGCACCCCACCTCACTCTCCGGAGATGACATGCACAAGCTTCGCAAGGCCGCCGTCGTGGTGGTCGCCC
Organism: Streptomyces zinciresistens K42; assembly: GCF_000225525.1. Taxonomy (GTDB): domain Bacteria; phylum Actinomycetota; class Actinomycetes; order Streptomycetales; family Streptomycetaceae; genus Streptomyces; species Streptomyces zinciresistens. Next base: position 47,492 of record NZ_AGBF01000014.1, read on the forward strand.
TCGGCAGCGCCGGCCTGCTGAGCACCGGCCCCGCCACCGCGCAGGGCCTCGACGGCCACGGCGGCAAGGGTGGCGACAAGGTCAGCGTCCTGCAGAGCTCCAACTGCAAGTCGCACGACCTGAACCTGGACATCCTCGGCCAGGTCGGCATCCTCAACGGCGCCCTGGGCAGCGCGCTCAACGGCGAGGGCGACGCCGGCGCGCAGGAGACCCGTATCGGCTCGTCGATGGGCTGCGACAACTCCGCCTTCTGAGGCCCGCCGCACCACGGGGGATCTCGCCACGCCTCGCACCGCGCCGCGCCCGGTGGGACCCGCCGGTGGAGAAGGGGCCGTGCCACACGGCCCCGGTCGGTTCCGCCGGACGCGGCGGTGCCGAGGCGAAGATCGACTCAACGATCTCCCCGTGATCCGGTGAGGGGCCCGATCCGCCGCTGCGGATCGGGCCCCGTCGCGTCCGGGGCCGTCCCGGGGAGCCGCACGGGTCCCCGCTCCGGCCCGCCCCGTCCGGGGGCAAGGCGTCCGCCGTCCCCCGGCGGCCGTCGTCACCCGTCGTCCCCCGTCGTCCCTTGTCGTCAGCGCGGGGCGAGGACGCAGAACTCGTGTCCCTCCGGGTCGGCCAGACACCGCCACGGGACGTCGCCCTGACCGAGGTCGAGGTCGACGGCGCCGAGGGCGCGCAGCCGGTCCACCTCCGCCCGCTGCCCGTCACCGGGGTACGGCATCAGATCCACGTGCACGCGGTCCGGCGCGGTCTTCCCGCCCGGCACGCGGAGGAACTCCAGACAGGGGCCGATCCGCTCGGCGGACCGCAGGACGGCGTGGTCGTCCGTCACCTCGTGCGCGGTCCAGTCCGTCGCCCCGGCCCAGAACCGGGCCATGGCCCGCGGATCGTCGCAGTCGACCACGACGGCGGCGACGGGCCCGGTGTCCCGGTACCTCTCCCGCGGCTCCAGCACGCAGAACTCGTTGCCCTCCGGGTCGGCCAGGACCGCCCACGGCACGTCGCCCTGACCCACCCGCGCGGGCGTCGCGCCCAACGCCCGCAGGCGCGCGACCAGTTCGGCCTGATGCTCCAGGGAGGCGGTGGCGAGGTCGAGGTGCACCCGGTTCTTGACGGCCGGCTTGGGCTCCGGCACGGCGACCACGTCGACGCAGAGGGCGGCCGCGTCCGGCCACACGTACGCGCCCCCGGGCTCCACGTTCGTCACGCCGGGCCCTTCGCTGGACAGCACCCACCCGAGCGCCTCCCCCCAGAAGCGGCCGACCGCCGCGTCGTCCAAAGCCTTGATGTTCACGTTGACCGGTCGCAGAGCCATGCCGGCGACCCTACGTACCCGACGGCACTTCGGCACTCCGGCGCTTCGGCACTCCGACAGTCCGATTTCCGACGGAGACCGGCGTCAGGACCGCCGGGGCGTCCGGCCGTTCACCGGCGCACGACTCGCGGGCGCCCGGCCCGTCAGCCCTGGCCCCGTGTGAACCCATGGCTGCGCTCCACCTTCGCGACGTGCAGCGTGTATTGCCGGTACCACTCGGCCCGCCCGCGCTTGCGCGCCGTGCGGTGCTCGGCGTTGCCGCGCCACTCGGCGAGCGCCTGCGCGTCCCTGAAGTACCCGACGGTGATGCCCAGCCCGCCCGGGTCTGGGCGTGGTCCATCCCCAGGAACCCGGGAACGTCCTTCACCAGCTCCTCCATACGGGCACTGGTCTCGCCGTACCCGCCCTGGTCCGGCGTCCGCACGGTGGTGAAGACAGCCACGTAGTACGGGGGTTCGAAAGCCTGGACCGGGCCGACCGGCGCCTCCTCGTGATCGCTCATGGCACCACCGTGGGACGGGCGGCGCACAGCGCCCCCGCTCGCGCGTCGACTGAGCGGGCGGGGGCGGGGGCGGGGGCGGTGCGGTGCGGTGCGGTGCGGGTGCGGTGCGGTGCGGGGTGTGTGGACGGGGGTGGTGGTGGGGCCCATCGGGCACCGGCTGTGCGGGCCGGGGCCGGCACCGGAGGGGGCGGCGCGTCAGCGGCGGACACGGCGACGGCGCAGGGTGATCCGGCCGCCGTCGGCCACCGTCAACGGCCGCCCGGATTCCGCGCAGTTCAGCGCCGGGTCGCGCCGGGCGCCTGACGGGCGGCCCGTCGGCCCGTCAGGCGCCCCGCCCCGGACGGATGGGTCAACGCAGCCCGGCGAAGAGGTCGTTCTCGGGCAGGGCGGCGCCGGTGGCGTCCTGGACCCGGACGAACGTCTCCATGCCCATGAACGCGCCGAACCTCTCCTTGCCCATCTTGAGGAAGAAGATGTTCTCGCCCTGACTGGCGTGCGCGGCCAGCGCGTCGAACTTCTGACCGCTGAACGGGGTGGTGTCCACCCACGTCGTGACCTCGTCGTCGGGGAGGCCCATCTCCGCCATCGCGGCGACCTCGGCAGGGTCCGGCTCGGGCATCTCCGGATGGAACTCGCGCATGACCTCCCCGAACTGCCGCACTACCGAGCGGGGCATCGTCGTCCAGTAGACCTTCGGCGTCAGCGTGGTCATCTCCAGCGCCGCCATCGTGATGCGGTGGGCCTGGATGTGGTCGGGGTGGCCGTAGAAGCCGTTCTCGTCGTAGGTGACGACCACGTCGGGCCGGTAGTGCCGCATGAGTTCCGCGAGCCGGGCGGCGCCTTCCTCCACGGGGGTCCGCCAGAAGGACCCGGGCGCGTCGTTGCTCGGCCAGCCCATCATCCCGGAGTCGGCGTAGTCCAGCATCTCCAGATCGCTGATCTTCAGGACGTCGCGGCTCACCTCGAGTTCACGACGGCGCATGAGGGCGACGGCGGCCGGATCGTGCCCTGGATCACCCGGCTTGACACCCCCCGGCCCATCACCGCAACCACCGTCGGTACAGGTCACGAGCACCGTGCGGATGCCTTCCGCCGCGTACCGCGCGAGCACCCCGCCGGTACTGGTGGCCTCGTCATCGGGGTGAGCGTGCACTGCCATCAGTGTCAAAGGCCGATCCGTCATGAAACAGTCCTCCAGTAAGCAACAAGTCCTGGCCCGAAGGCACGGCGGGGCGTACGCATCCCGCGGACACGCACCCTGCGGACACGGACACCCGCATGATCTCCACGCCCGCGCGCCGCAGCCCCTCGCCCGATCCAACCGCACGGACCGGCAGGACTGTTCCCGGCAACGCGCCTCCGCGCCGGCACAGGAGCAGGAGCGACAGGCGGCAGCGCGGAACGCGACAGGCGGCGGCGCGGGCGGGGGAGCGGGCGAGCGCGGGGGAGCGGCGGCGGGAGCCGGCGTAGGTCTCGACCGCCCGCACCGGCCGCCGGATACCGAGCAGAGCAACGTTCACCGCCCCTTCCCCGGCGCCGCCGAGGCTGCCGGGGCGCCCCGCGCCCGGACGGTGCGCGGGGAAGGCTTTCCACCGGGAACGGCGGATTCGCCTCCATCTGGACGCCATGCGGAAACTTCGATGGTGGTGAACTCCGCGCCGGAGGCGCGATTGACAACACACGGCTGGCAGACGCACGATTCGCCCTCCGTATTAAGGATACCCAAGGCGTTATCAAGGCTCATCTACCGCTTGAGGCCAAAGAACGAACATCAGGCAGGAGGGGCATCGAGCTGAAGCTCGAAGACCTCGGTGGCGTGGCGAAGGTTGTGGCACGGTTCGACGTTTCTGTCCATCACCCAAAATCGACTATTCGTTCCACATGCCCGAGCGCAGCCTGCCCTGCATCCTGTTGCCAGTCGTCCGTTTTCTAGCAGAGGCGAAGGAGGGCCGTGGCGCAACCTTGGTGCTTAATGGCAAGGAAATTGGTCCACCAATGGATCTACCTGCCTCGACCCAAAACGTTCAGGAGTCACTCAGGCTTCTTCGCGTCCTCGACGATATTCAGCGCATCAGCGGCGTGTACTTCCCGATCCATCAGTCCCTGACTGACTCAGCAGGACGTACGCCTCGGCAAAGCTAGAGTCTCTTACCGATGTTGCCGGTGACCCTGGCACTGAAGATACGGTTGCCGTGAAAATCGCGCCGGGCGATGACACGTCTGCGTCGGTTTCTCTCATGTAGCTGCTTACCGCTCCCGAAGCAACAGTCGCCCTCTGTCGGCCGCCGAACCGACCAGCCTACCCTTGCCACCATGCCAACCACAGACGTGAGTGTCCTCACCCTCGACGGTCTCCACCTCGCCGGCACCTTGGTTGAACCAGGGCAACCAACGTCCCGAGCTGTAGTGCTCGTTCACGGCGGCGGCGTTACCCGGGAAGAGGGCGGTTTCTTCACACGGCTCTCAGACGGCCTGGCAGATGCCGGTGTTGCTTCGCTGCGTTTCGACCTCCGCGGCCACGGGCAGAGCGAGGGTCGCCAGGAAGATCTCACCCTGTCCGCCATCCTCAACGACATCCGCGTCGTGCTGGCCTACCTTCGGGAAGCAACCGGTGCGAGCGAGCTGTTCTTGCTCGGTGCGAGTTTCACCGGCGGCGTGTGCGCCTACTACGCCGCCAAGCAACCGCAGGAGATCACGCGGCTAGTGTTGTTCAACCCGCAGCTCAACTACAAGCGGCGCACCATCGACAACCGGCCGTTCTGGGTGGACGACCATCTCACCGACGAGGCCGCCGACCAGCTCACCGCGCAGGGCTATCTTTTGCACTCGCCGACGCTCAAGCACGGGCGGGCCATCTACAACGAGGTCTTCTGGCTGCGTCCCCATGAGGCGCTCGGCGACGTCCAGGCTCCGACCCTCATCGTGCACGGCACCAAGGACACGTTCGTGCCGGTCAATGCGTCACGCGCCGCGGTGCCGCTGTTTCAGGCGCCCTGTCGACTGGTCGAAATCGAGGGGGCACAGCACGGCTTCGCTGTCCACGAAGATCCGCAGTACCTCAACCCCCAGAGCCAGGAGTGGCAGGCGTTCGTCATCCGCACCACGGCCGACTGGCTGGCCGAACGCTAGGCCCGCAGCGCTTCACGCAGTTCCCGGGGGCCAGGCCGCGTCGCCCACGGCTGGAGCGTGGCCATGGCCCGCGCGAGCTCACGTTTGGTCCGCAGTGAGTTGGTGGCGTCGGACAGCTCGACGGCAGCCAGACCAACGCTCGCGGCGTCATCCGGTCGGCCGGCCAGGGCCAAGGAGCAGGCTCGCCGAGCCAGGAAGTAGCCCTGGTCACGGCGAGACAGGGCGTCACCCTCCAAGACAGTGCCGTACAGATCAGCAGCACGTGCTGGCTGCCCCGCCTCGATGTAGCAACTGGCCGTCTGGAGCATCAGGTTGGCGCGGTTGTAATGCGGGCTGAGGTGCGGAGTAGCGTCGATGCTAGCTCCCTCGTGCTGTGTAAGCAGATGATGAGCCTCGCCCAATGCGCGCTCGACGTCGTCCATCGGGTCGCCGAGCATGGCAAACCCTCGCGCTTGTTGCTGGGCGACTTCGGCCTGCACCTTGAGCGGCAACTGCCAGTGAGGTTGACCTGCTGCTTCAGCGAGCGTCAGTACCCGGACCGCGTCGCGCTCGTCGTACGCCATCTGCGATTTCTTCAACAGGACATAGCCCTGCACGGCCTGGTCGTTGGCCTCCTGCGCCCACTCCATGGCCCGGTCATACCAATGCCCTGCCTGGAGCGGCTGGTGGATGTCGCGGTACAGCCATCCGGCGAACTCTGCACCATCCGCACCAATGGTGAGCAGCTCCCGACGAACCGCCGGCCGGACGTCGCGGGCGTGCTCCTCAATGGCTCCAAGCAAGCCGAGCATGACTGGCAGCGTCTTCTTCGGCCCGAGAGAACCGTCGTCCGACTTGCAGGCCGCGATCTGGCGACGCAGGTACTCAACGACCGGGCCGTCCATGTAGCGACGCGCATCGTCGAGGGCCGCAGCAACGTGCTGAATCTCCTCCAGCCCGAGACCGGGAAGCGCCGCGACGGCGATGCCGCCCTTGAGCACGGCGCGGCGGTTGAGCGGAGACATGGCCTCGTGTTCCTTGGAGCTGTCCGGCTGGTCGAGCAAGCTACCGAGACCGCTCTCCGCCAAGGTGCGAGCGTCGACCGGCACCATGACCGAGTGCCCGTTGATGACGACCGGCAGCAACAGCCCGCCTTGAGCGCCACTTTGTATCGGCTCCGTCTTCGCGGCTGCTGCTCGCCTCGGAGCTTGGTGCTTGGCTCTCGGCAACTTGAACCAAAGTAGATCCGCTGGAGCACCGAGGCTATGCGCCCATTGCATGAGCTTGCCGAGATCCTGCGGGGCTGCGCCGTTCTCGATCCGGCTGAGCTGCGCCTGGGTCAACCCCAGCCAGTCGGCGACAACATCCTGACTGAGCACCCGCCCGTGGTGAGGGTGCGTTCGGTAGGCGTACAGCACCTTGCCGAAGTGCCAGGTGTCGAGGGCTTCGAGCATCCGCTCGTCGCCCCAGAAAGCGGCGGGTACGGCGGGCGGCCTCGCTGCGGCGGCGACCTGGCGCTTGCGCTGGCAGGCGTGGCACTGGGCAGCGGCGTTGTCCCGGGACAGACGGGTGCCACAGGCGCAGTAACGGGCAGGTGGGGGCGTTGCCATGGCGTACTCCGTACCGGCCTGGTTGCAGGGGGCCAGGCCCAGGGTAGAGGGGCACAGCCGCGCCCGGCATGTCTATACGTCAAATACATACCTGCCCATACAGTGCTGGCCTGACATAGGCCAATGGGCCTCCGCCACCGTCGGCTTGTACGCCCTTGCGTACCCCGCCGACGACCACCAGGAGGCACCTGCCCATGACCACCGACTCCCGCCCACTGCTGTTCGGTTACCTCCGGGTGTTACCCGGCATGAACATTGACAGCGTTGTCCAGACGCACCGCCAGCTGGCGGCGTTCGCCCGAAGCCGGGGCTTCGTGCTCGGCAACGTGTTCGTGGAGACGAAGTGGCAGCAACTGACGTCGTGGGTGGCGATGACCAACCGCTGTCGGCGCGACGGCGTCCGCAACGTCGCTGTTCCCTCAACCGAGCATCTCAGCACGGTCGCTCCCCTCGCCGACATTATGTGCCAGGAGATCGAGGGCGACATTGGCGGACGACTGTGGGTCGTGCTGCCGACCGCGGGCCCGGCCGAACAGGAGGCCCGGCAATGAACGCCACCTCCTACACAAGCGAGCTGGAGCTTGCCGCGCGAACCGAATCCGTGCGGTGGGCGCGACGACACACAAGAGGCGTTCTGGGCGCGTGGCGGCTCCGAGGCGACCACATTGATACTGCTCAGTTGATCGTTTCAGAACTCGTCACGAACGCCGTGAGGCATGAAGCCGGGCGACGGGACTCGACCGACGAACCGCGTGTGACGCTGACGCTGCACTGCGAACCTGCCCAGCTCATCGTGCTCGTGAGTGACGGCAACCCGAATCCACCCGTGGGCAACGGTGCAGTGCCTCATGCCGCTGAAGGCGGAAGAGGATTGTTCATCGTGGAGGCCGTGTCGAAGGAGTGGAGTTACTACTTTCCTCCGACCGGCGGCAAAGTTGTCTGGTGCATCCTCGCGCTCGGTTCGGAGTGAAGCGGTGGCACGAGTCGAGCCAGAACCGGCGTATGGGTACCTACGCGTCATCGATCTGCCTGACGGTGAAGTCGAGTTACTCGAAAAGCAGTTGGATGAGTACGCCAAGGCGCACAACTTGGTGTTGCTCGACGTGCGCAAGGAACGGTACCGACTGCTGCGGATCGATGAATTCACTGCCTGGCTCATTGAGCTAGAGGTACAGCACCTTGTTGTTCCGTCAGTCGAACATATCACCACGCACCCGATTGCGCGGATGCTGTTCTGTCAGGCCGTGTACCTTGATGCGGGGGTGGAGCTGTATGAGGCGGGCGCTGACGGCGAACTATTAGGGTAGCTTTCCGTAACAATTTTCACTACCCACAGGAACATAATTCCTTTAATCTGGCAGCCGTGCTGGGTAGCACCCACACCCCAACCAGCCAAAAGACCCCCAGGGCGCTACGCGCCACTGGGGGTCTATCCGGGGAACCCTGGGCCCCTGTTGCCAGGGGTGAGGGTTCGAAAACAACTACTTTGGTGCCCCCGGCAGGATTCGAACCTGCGACACCCGCTTTAGGAGAGCGGTGCTCTATCCCCTGAGCTACGAAGGCGAGGAACGCGCGGATCTTTGTGTGATCCGGCGACTAGCCTAGCGGATGCGGGATCGGTCGTGCGCAGGTTCCTGTTTGTGCAGGTCAGTGGGGGTCCCCGGGGTGTGGCCGGTGGTGGGTGTGTCCTCCTGCCGCTCGGCGCGGACCCGGGGCGGGCCCACCCCCAACCCGGTCTGCGCCCCGCTCCACCCAGGCTGGGGCCTGCCCTCCCTCCCGGGCCGAGCCCGCCCCCAACCCCGGCTGCACCCCGGATCTCCCCGGGCCGAGCCGCCCGCCCCCACGGAGGGCGAGCCGCGCGCCTGCCCCGGCTGCGGCGGGCCCCTCGCCCCGGCCGCGCCGCCCGCCGCCGGTCTGGGTCCGCCGCCCTGCCCAGGTCAGATCGTCCCCTGCACAAGCCCAGCCCGGTCCCCCCGGCGGGTCCGGCCGCGCGCCGTGTCCGGGGTGGCCGGGTCAGGAGAGGGGGAGGCGGGTGAAGCGAGTCGCTACGCGCAGGTCCTTCTCCACCCGGTCCGCCGTTTCCGTCAGCGCCGGCAGGACGTCCCGTACGCATTCCCGCGCCGTTCGCCGGGCCGCGTGCGTCGGTACGCTCAGCGCGGCGACCACCCGGCCCGTACGGTCCCGTACCGGCACCGCCACCGCGCGCAGCCCCGTCTCCAGTTCGCCGTCGACCAGGGCGTACCCCCGGGTCCGTACCGCCTCCAGTTCGGCCGTCGGGCGGGCCGGGTGCGGGAGGCCGGCCAGCAGGACCCGGCCCGTGGCCGTCGCGTACGCCGGGAGACGGGTGCCCACCGCGATGTCGACGCTCATCACGCGGCGGGTCGCCGCCCGTGCGAGGCACTGGATCTCCTCGCCCGACGCCGTGAGCACCGCGAGGGACGCCGACTCGCCCAGGCGGCGCGCCAGTTCGGCGAGGTGGGGGGCCGCGAGCCGGGAGAGCGAGATGCGGGACAGGGGCGGGAAGCCGAGGGACAGCACGCGCGGCGTCAGCCGGAAGCCTCGGGTCCCCGACTGCCGTACGAGGCCCAGGTGTTCGTAGGTGATGAGCGCGCGGCGGGCGGTGGCGCGCGCCAGTCCCGTCGCGCGGGCCACGTCCGTGAGGGTCAGCTCCGTCCGGCCCGCGCCGAAGGCGGTCAGGACGGTCAGCCCGCGTGCCAGCGACTCCACGAACTCCCTGCCCAGTTCCTGCTTCGAGGCACCGGTCCAGGTCGCGAGCCCCGCCGGGGACTGCGTGGCACCGGGCCGCGGTGCCTCGCGCAGCTCGCGTTCCATCGCCGCCGCGGCCGTGCGCAGTCGGGGGAGGAGCGTGGTGCGCAGGCCGGTGGCGGTGTGCCGGCTGGTGTGGCTCACGACGCTCGCCACGCACGCGATACGGCCGTCGCCGCGCGGGTCCCGGACCGGGACCGACACGGCGACCAACCCCGGCTCGATCAACTGGTCGTCCAGCGCCCAGCCCTCGTGCCGGGCCCGCGCCACCCGGAGTTCGAAGTCCGCGTCCGCAGCCACACTCAAGTTCCCCTCCACTGGGTCGAGTTCGCGGGGCGGTACGGCCGTGAAGGCGCGGTCCCGCGGATCTGCCGCCCGGCGTTCGCGCCACGCCTGCCACCCAGCCTCGTCCCACTCGGTGGCGAACAGCGGCCCCGGGGCGGTGCGTTCGGAGGGCAGCAGGTCGCCGATGCGGAAGCTGAGGGACATCGCGCGGCGGCGGGTCACCTGGTGGACGAAGCGGATGCCGTCGCGGTCGCCGACCGCCAGGGAGACGGACTCGTCCAACTGGTCGGCCAGGGCGTCGGCGTGACCGGAGAGCAGGTCGGGCAGGGCGAGGGCGGCCAGGTAGGCGTTGCCCAACTCCATGACGCGGGGCGTCAGGACGACGTCGCGGCCGTCGAGACGGACGTACCCCATGCGGGCGAGGGTCGCGGTGATCCGGTCCACCGTGGAGCGCGCGAGCCCGGTCGCCCGCTCCAGGGCGCTCGCGCTGAGCGTCCCGTCGGCCTCCGTCAGCCGGCGCAGCACCGCCACGCCCCGGATCAGCGGCGTCACCGCCTCGTCCGGTACGGCGGCACGGTCGGCCAGGGGCTTCGTCAACGGGGGCATGGGCGGCATCGGTTCTCCGGTACGGCGTTCGCAGCAGCCCCCACCGTAATCCGGCCCGCGCGGCCGAAACCCCCATGCCCCCACAGGGACGCCCCCGTGCCCGCACCCCCGCACTCCGCAGGACGCCCCCATGCCCGCACACGTGCGCTCAGCAGGACACCCCGACCCCGCGCACCCGCCCCGGCAGGTACGCCCCCATGCCCGCGCATCCGCCCCCGCGCCCGCCCCGCAGGGACGCCCCAACTCCGCACACCCGTAGGCCCGCACCCCCGTAAGCCCGCACGCCTGTAAGCCCGCACGCCCCGCCCCCTACCCCCGCCCCCTACCCCCGCTCCACCCGAATCCGGTACGTCCCGTCGAGGTCCGCCCCCAGCACCGACACCCGCACCCCCCGCTTCGCGTCGCGGAACTCCTCGCCCGGGGTCAGGGGCGCGTCGGAGAGCTCGGCCTGGACGTTCGGGCTGCGGGTGCAGCCGCCGCTGTCCTCGCGGGAGTCCTGGACCTTCACCGGGCCCATCCCCGTGTCGACGTCTGCGTCGACCCGGTAGACGAGGATGCCGGGACGGCACACGGACTCGTCGTTCCCCTCGCGGGTGCGCAGTTCGACGGCGTAGCCGCTCCTGCCGTCCAGCGGTATGACGACCAGTTTCCGGCCCCCCGCGCGGGCCAGCGGGGTCAGGGTGTACTCGGAGCGGCCGGGCGCGGAGGCGCACCGCACCTGGGTCCGGTCCAGCCAGCCCAGCTTCCACTTGTGCCAGCCGAGCAGATCGTTGTTGGCGCCCCAGTCCTCGCTCATGATGTCCCAGTGGCCGACCGCACCGCCGCCCTCGGCGGTGTAGAGATCGGGGAGGCCGAAGACATGGCCGTTCTCGTGGGGCAGGACCCGGTAGCCGGTGCGGTGGTAGGTGCCGGAGCCGTCGTCCTGGCGGGAGTAGACGAAGGACGCGTTGGTGACGGAGACGCCGTCCGCGACGGGTGCCTCGGTGTTCCCGGCGAACGTCACCGACAGGACCGTGTCCAGGGCGGAGGGGCCGGCGTTCGGGGTGACCAGGACGTTCAGGAAGTCGTACGCGCGGAAGTCCACCCGCGGGTCGGCGGCGACCACGATGTCCTGGACCAGCCGGCGGTACCCGGGGTCGAAGGGGGCGCCGCGCTCTATGCCGTACTCCTGGAAGGACTTGGGCATCCGCAGCCAGCGGGGTATCGGGGTCTCGGGGCGGTAGTCGAGACGGCCGTAGGAGCTGGTGCGGAACCAGTCCTGGGTCTGCGGGAAGAACTCGCCGTACCGGTCGAGCGCGCTGCCCTTGCCGGGCGCGTCCGGGAAGTCGACCATCACGGTCAGGGCGCGGACGGTGCCCGTGGAGCGGACGTAGCCGACCGGTGTGGGGACGCCCTCCGACATCTGGATCGTGGGTCGTCCGCTGATCATGCAGGGGCCGAGGACGGAGGAGTGCTCCGGTGATATCGGTCCCGCCCCCACCGCCGTCGAGGTGCCCGCCGCGAGGCGCCCGGTGCCCGCCGAGGTGCTGACCGCCAGCGTCAGGGCGGTCACGGAGGCGAGGGCGGCCGCACGGCGGGGGCGTATGCGGCGGCTCGGCTGCATGCATGGGCCTCTCAGTCCATGGCAGCTCGCCCGACTGCGCGCTGCACCCTCCCGATCACCCTGTGTCGGGGGATGCGGGGGCGCGCGCTGGAAGAGACCGAACGTGGGTTTCTTCCGTACGAGCCTGTGACTCAGGTCACAGGGAATCTTTCCCGGTGCGGGAAATAAACGGGGACCTCTTCCCCGTTTAGCCCTGTGTCCGCGCGAAACGGGGATACCTTCCCCGGATCGCGGCCCACCGGAACCGCCGGCCACCGGAAACCCCGGAGAGCGCCGGAGTCCCCGCAACCAGGAGTGCACCGTGCAGACCGTGACCCCCGTACCGCGCAAGGCGGCCCGGCCGCGTGCCGACGCCCTGCGCAACCGGGAGCGGATCGTCACCGCCGCCCGGGAGATGTTCGTCGAACTGGGCCCTGACGTGCCGCTCGACGACATCGCCCGCCGCGCCGGCGTCGGCAATGCCACGGTGTACCGCAACTTCCCCGATCGCGACGCGCTGGTGCGCGAGGTCGTCTGCTCGGTCATGGACCGTACGGTGGCCGCCGCCGAGCTGGCGCTCGCCCAGACCGGGGACGCCTTCGAGGCTCTGGAGCGCTTCGTGCACACCGCCGCCGACGAGCGGATCAGTGCGCTGTGCCCGATGGTCCAGAGCGCGTTCGACCAGCACCACCCGGATCTGGAGGCATCGCGCGAGCGGTGCGAGAGCCTCATCGGGGCGATCATGGACCGCGCCAAGGCGGCCGGCCAGCTCCGCTCCGACGTGGACGTCGGCGATGTGATGATCGCCGCCGCCCAGCTCAGCCGGCCCCCGGCCGGCACCGGGTGCGACATCGCCGACCGCTACGCCCACCGCCATCTCCAGCTGTTCCTGGACGGACTGCGGGCCCCGGCCCGCTCCGTCCTGCCGGGCGCGGCGCTGACCATGGAGGACCTGCGCAAGGTCTGACACGACGACGAGCCCGACCGGCTCACCCCTCGTACCCGTACCCGTACTCCAACTCGAACCTCCTACTCGTTCGGCACAGCCGACGGGCGGCGGCGCGCAGCGCAGCGCGCGCAGCACCCGAGCGGGCTCACCGCCCGCGCCCCGGCTCCCTGCGGCGTGCCCGAGCGCGCCGTGCGGCCCGGCGAGCGACACCGACGCGTGCCGCCCGGCCCCGTCCCGCCGAATCCCACCGCCTCCACCGGCCCGTCACCGTCGACGAGCCGTCCCTCACCTCGTCCTTTTCCGCCACCGAGTCCGACGCCGACCCCGTGCCCCGACCCCGACCCCGGCCTCTTTCCGTCACCAAGTCCCGATCTCCGTCACGAAGTTCCGACCCGGGTCCTGAAGTCCCGACCCGTGTCCCGAAGTCTCGATCTCCGTCACCAAGTCCCGATCTCCGTCACGAAGTCCTGAAGTCCCGAAGTGGGTACCTCCATGTCTGAAACAGCCGTCAAGGCTCCCGGCAGCGCCCTCGGCGCCGCCGACTCGAACCGCTGGAAAGCGCTGGTCTTCATCGCGCTCGCCCAGCTGATGGTCGTCCTCGACGCGACCATCGTGAACATCGCCCTGCCGTCCGCCCAGCAGGACCTCGGCATCTCCGACGGCAACCGGCAGTGGGTCGTCACGGCCTACGCCCTCGCCTTCGGCGGTCTGCTGCTGTTCGGCGGCCGGATAGCCGACCTGTGGGGCCGCAAGCGCGCCTTCGTCGTGGGCCTGGGCGGTTTCGCCGCCGCGTCCGCGCTGGGCGGCGCGGCCACCAACGAGGCCATGATGTTCGGCGCCCGCGCCCTCCAGGGCGTCTTCGGCGCGCTGCTCGCCCCGGCCGCGCTCTCGCTGCTCGCCGTGATGTTCACGGACGCCAAGGAGCGCGCGAAGGCGTTCGGCATCTACGGCGCCATCGCCGGCGGTGGCGGTGCCGTCGGTCTGATCCTCGGCGGTTTCCTCACCGAGTACCTGGACTGGCGCTGGACGTTCTTCGTCAACATCCCGTTCGCCGTCGTCGCCGCGGCCGGCGCCTGGTTCGTCATCCGTGAGCCCGAGGGCGGCCGCAACCGCTCCACGCTCGACATCCCCGGCGTGATCCTGTCCACCCTCGGTCTGGTCGCGCTGGTCTACGGTTTCACCCGCGCCGAGTCCGAGGGCTGGGGCGACCCGCTGACGGTCGGCATGTTCGTCGCCTCCGGTGTGCTGCTGCTCGCCTTCGTCCTGGTCGAGTCCAGGGTCAAGGCCCCGCTGCTGCCGCTGCGCGTGGTCACCGAACGCAACCGCGGCGGGATCTACCTCTCGCTCGGCCTCGCGATCATCGCGATGTTCGGCCTGTTCCTCTTCCTGACGTACTACCTGCAGATCGTGAAGGGCTACTCGCCGGTCAAGACCGGTTTCGCCTTCCTGCCGATGATCGCGGGCATGATCACGGGCTCCACCCAGATCGGCGCCCGCCTGATGAACCGGGTCGCGCCGCGCCTGCTGATGGGCCCCGGCTTCCTGGTCGCCGCCGTCGGCATGCTGCTGCTGACCCAGCTGGAGATCGGCTCCTCGTACACCGCGCTGCTGCTGCCGGCGATGCTGCTCCTCGGTCTCGGCATGGGCACCGCGTTCATGCCGGCGATGTCGCTGGCCACGCAGGGCGTCAAGCCGCAGGACGCCGGTGTCGCCTCCGCGATGGTCAACACCTCGCAGCAGGTGGGCGGCGCGATCGGCACGGCCCTGCTGAACACCATCGCCGCCTCGGCGACCACGGCGTACGTCGCCGACCACATGGGCGGTGCGACCAGCCGCTCCCAGCAGCAGCTGGTCCAGCTGGAGGCCATGGTGCGGGGCTACACCAGCGCGATCTGGTTCGCCGTCGGCATCCTGGTGGTGGCCGCGGGCATCGCGCTGACCCTGGTCAACGCGGGCCGTCCCGGCGGCACCACGGTGGCCTCCTCCGAGGAGGGCGCGGCCGAGGAACTGGCGGTGCCGGTCGTCGCCCACTGACCCCGCGACGGCACACCCCTGCGGGACCAGGCGTGCGTACGGGGAGGGGACGCCCCGTACGCACGGCCTCCGAGGACCTGCCCCGGCTCCCCGGACGAGCGGTTCAGCGGAGCCAGGGCAGGTCCGCACCCGCTTCGCTCGGCTGAAGGCCCTCGGCGACGATCTCCATGATCTCGCCGAGGGCCTTCTGCTGTTCCGGCGTCAGCCGTTCGAACAGCGCGCCGCGGACGGCGGCCACATGGCCCGGCGCGGTCCGCTCCAGCACCGCCAGACCCTCCGTGGTCAGCACCGCGAACTGGCCGCGCTTGTCGTCCGGGCAGTCCTCGCGGTGCACCCAGCCGTTCTTCTCCAGCCGCGAGACGGCGTGCGAGAGCCGGGAGCGGGTGATCTTCGCGTGCATCGCCAGCTCGGTCATCCGCAGCCGGCGGCGCGGTGACTCGGCGAGCGCGACCAGGAGCCCGTAGTAGATGTGCGGCATACCGGCGTCCCGCTGGAGCTGGCGGTCCAGGTGGTCGTCGAGCAGGGTCGTCGCCTCGATGTACGAGCGCCACACGCGCTGCTCGCCGTCGGTCAGCCAGCGCGCGTCCGGCGCCGCCCCGGCCGGGGGAGCGGACGCGTGCGGGGCGGAGGTCGGTGCCGTGTTCATGCGCTCCACTGTACGAGAGTTCTCCTTGAAGTTTGAACTAAATCGGCGTACCGTTCCTCAGGAAGAAGCTTTAGATTTGAAGCACCTGAGTGCACCTGAAGCAACTTGAAGATGTCTGAAGCAACTCGAAGATGCCTGAAGCAGCCTGAACCGCCCAGCCTCAGCTCTCCGGAGGGAGCCGCCGCCATGACCGCCGCCGCGCAGGAGTCCGCCGCCACGCAGGAGCGCATGCCCGCCCTCTACCTCAGCCACGGCGCGCCGCCGCTCGCGGACGACCCGCTGTGGCCCGCCGAACTCGCCGCCTGGTCCAAGGACCTGCCCCGCCCCCGGGCGATCCTCATGGTCAGCGCCCACTGGGAGGAGGCCCCGCTCGCCATCGGCGCCACCGAGCGCGTCCCCCTCGTCTACGACTTCTGGGGATTCCCCGAGCACTACTACCAGGTGACCTACGCCGCCCCCGGTGCCCCCGCGCTCGCGGAGTCCGTACGCAAGCTGCTGCGCGCCCCCGGTACGCCCGTCCAGGACATCCCGGACCGCGGTCTCGACCACGGCGCCTACGTCCCGCTCGTCGAGATGTACCCCGACGCCGACATCCCGGTCCTGCAGATCTCCATGCCGACCCTGGACCCGGTGCGGCTGATGGACATCGGCCGCAGGCTGGCACCGCTGCGCGACGAGGGCGTGCTGATCGTCGGCTCCGGGTTCTTCACCCACAACCTGGCCGCCCTGCGGCAGGGCGGCACGCCCGCCTGGTCGGCGGAGTTCGACGCCTGGGGCCGTACGGCCCTGGAGAACCGCGACTGGGACGCCCTGCTGGACTTCCTCCACAAGTCCCCGGCCGGCCGGTACGCCCATCCGCGCACCGAGCACTTCGCCCCGCTCTTCGTGACCATGGGCGCCGCCGAGGCGGCCGGTGAGCTCGCGGCGCAGAAGTCGGTGATCGACGGATTCTGGATGGGCCTCGCCAAGCGGTCGGTGCAGTTCGGCTGAGCCGCCCCGCCCTGGCAACCTTCGACCGGTGCGGGCCGTCTACAGGGGAGAAGGACGTCGGGACCGTCCCCCGGCGTGAACACCGCGGTACCGGACGTGACGACCGTCTCGTCCGCCCGGTGTCACCGGGTGCCGCCGGGGGTGTCCGGGAGGCTCCCGGCGCCCGGTCTGACCTGGGCCTCCGTGCCCCGGGGCGATGTCGTGCCCTGCCATGCGGCCGACAGGGTACTGCAAGATCAGAAAAATAGAGGGGTCGGCGGGGAATTCTGTCCTGATTCCAGTCGTTGTTTCCATCGGATGCAGGGCACTCGACAAGAGTCCCAAGCGTTCAAAGGACCACCGCCCGCCCTCCCCCCACTCGATCCGTTCGAGCGAGGGGACCACACCGCAAGGGAGCACGCATGGCAACCCGTGCCGTCGCCCGTCGTCAGTCCGCCGCCGGCGAGTCCGGCGCCGGGGCACGCAGTGCCCGCGCCCGTGGCGGCGAGATCGCGGACCGCGACCTGGTCGGCATGTACCTGGACGAGATCGCGCGCACGCCGCTGCTGGACGCCGCCAGGGAAGTCGAGCTGTCGCAGACGATCGAGGCAGGCGTCTTCGCGCGACAGGTCCTCGACGGCTTCGAGGACTCCAAGGCCGGCGCCACCCGCGAGGAGCTGGAAGCGCTCGTCGACGAGGGGGAGCGCGCCAAGGACGTCTTCATCCGCTCCAACCTCCGCCTGGTCGTCGCGGTGGCCCGCCGCTACCCGCGCAGCGGCCTGCCCCTGCTGGACCTGATCCAGGAGGGGAACGCGGGTCTGGTGCGCGCGGTGGAGAAGTTCGACTACCGCAAGGGCTTCAAGTTCTCGACGTACGCGACCTGGTGGATCCGCCAGGCCATCACCCGCTCCATAGCCGACCAGTCGCGCACCATCCGGCTGCCCGTCCACCTCGTGGAGGAGCTGGGCCGGATCCGCAGGGTCCAGCGCGAGTTCAACCGGGAGAACGGCCGGGACCCCGAGCCCGCCGAGATCGCCGCGGAACTCGGCTCCACCCCGGAGCGCGTCTCCGACGTCCTCGACTGGGCCCGCGACCCCGTCTCGCTGAACATGTCGGTGGACGACGAGGGCGAGACCCAGTTCGGCGACCTGCTGGAGGACACCTCCGCGGTCTCCCCGGAGCAGTCGGTGCTGACCCTGCTGCGCAGCGAGGAGCTGGACGACCTCATCGGCCGCCTCGACCAGCGCACGGCGTCCATCATCAAGATGCGGTACGGCATCGAGGACGGCCGTGAGCGCACGCTGACCGAGGTGGGCAAGGAGCACGGCCTCACCCGCGAGCGCATCCGCCAGATCGAGAAGCACGCCCTGCTGGAGCTGAAGAAGCTGGCGCGCAGCACCGGGTTCGACGCGGCCGCGTGACCCTCCGGGGGCGTACGCCGGGTGGCCAAAGACCGCGCAAACATGGCGGCGTAACGCCGCTTCAACTCACCCGGGCCGGGAACAAGACCTCCGGGCACGGCAGTTCACCCCACAGAGACCAAGTCCCGGAGCACTCCCCCCGGCGCCGGGACTTTCCCAGAGCCGGGCTTCGGCGCCTGTCCCCCCTGGTGCCGGGGCCCGGCTCCACGCGCGCGGGCAGCCCGGAGAAACGGTGGGGCACCCCGTACCTGAACCACGGGGTGGCCCACCGAATGGCAGATTGTGCCACATGGGCATAGCCTGCCGGACGTGAGCAGCCCCACCCCCGCACGATCTTCGGCCACCCCGTCCCTCACGGAACGGCGCAAGGCGGCGACCCGCATGGAGATCGCCCGCGCCGCGGCCGGCCTCTTCGTCACCCGGGGGCTGCGGGCCACCCGCGCCGAGGACATCGCCCAGGCCGCCGGCATCGCACCCCGCACCTTCTACCGCTACTTCGCCACCAAGGAGGAGGCGGTGGCCCCGCTCTACGCCGCCGGCGCCGAGCGCTGGGCCCAGGCGGTCCGCGAAGCCCCCGCCCGCCTCTCCGCCCCCGAGGCCCTGGCCCACGCGGTCCACCACACCCTGACCCCCGGCAGGGGCGTCTCCGAGAGTTCCTGGGACTGGGTGCGCACCCTGGTCCGCGTGGCCACCACCAGCCCCGCCCTGGGCAAGGTCTGGGCCGAGGTCTGCCACGACTCCGAACACGCCCTGGCCGAGGCGCTCGCACCGAGGCTCCCCGACAACGTTGCCGCCCCCCGCCTGGCCTTCACCGCGGCCGTGGCCGCCGCCGCGATCCGCGTGGCGGTGGAGACCTGGGCCGCCGGAGACGCCCCCGCCGTTGGCCCCGAAGGCCCGGCAGCCCTGGCCCTCGACAACCTCTCCCTCCTGACCGACTACCCCTGGCACCCCTGAAGACCCTCACCACCACCCCGCATCACAGCGGAACCCAGCGCCACCCCGTCCCCGCGGACCGCACCGGGCGCAAAGATTCACGTACGGCGGGAGGGAACAGCGCGGGGGGTGCGGGGGCCAGCCGCGTACGGCGGGAGGGGGCGGCGCTGGGGGTGCGGGGGCCAGCCGCGTACGGCGAGGAGGGGACGTGCCGGGGGTGCCCGCCCGCAGCGTCCGGCGTCAAGAGGGGCTGCACGCTCCGACCCGGGTCCCGGCCGGACCGAGGACGGACACCCCCCCGGCACGGCCCCGCACCACAACGCACCGCACGGCCCCGCCCCGCACCGCCCCGCACGGCCCCGCACCGCACCACACACAAGCGAAGCCCCGTGGCGTGGCCACGATCACCACACCGCACACACGCGAGCCCCCCAACCCGCCCCCTCACCCACCCCCCGCCCGATTCAACCGCCCCCCCAACTCCCTCACCCCCCGCACCAGTTCCTCGGGCGACTCCACTACGAACTCACAGCCCAGCATCGCCAGCCGCACAGCCAGCCACTCCACCGGATCCCCCACAGTCCCCCGCAACCGGCACCCGCCCCCGCCCTCACCCCCCTCCAGAGGCTCAGGCACCCCCAACCACCCCGGCACCCGAGCCCCCACCACCTCCGCCGGCAAGGCGAACCGCACCGAGAACGCATACGTCCGCCCCCGCCCCCACACCGACTGCCGCAGATACTCCGCCGCACTCCCGGTAGGCAACTCCCGCGGAGCGAACCGCGCCCCCGTGGCGACCGGCTCGCTCACCCGGTCCACCCGGAACGTCCGCCAGTCCCCCCGGTCGAGGTCGTACGCGACGAGGTACCAGCGCCGCCCGGTCGACACCAGCCGGTACGGCTCGGTCAGCCGCCGCGAGTCCGTCCCGTCCTTCGCCCGGTACGCGAACCGCAGCCGCTCCCGACCCGCCACGCACGAGGCCATCACGGTCAGCGTCTCGGGCGCGATGCTCGCCCCGTCCCCACTGGTCAGCGGCGTCGTCGCGGCCTGCAACGTGCTCACCCGGTGCCGCAGCCGCGCGGGCAGCACCTGCTCCAGTTTCGCCAGCGCCCGCACCGACGCCTCCTCCACCCCCTCGACCGCGTGCCCCGCCCCGGCCCGCAGCCCGACCGCGATCGCCACCGCCTCCTCGTCGTCCAGCACGAGCGGCGGCATCGCCTTGCCCGCGACCAGCCGGTACCCCCCGTCGGCCCCCATCGTGGCCTGCACCGGATACCCGAGCTCGCGCAGCCGGTCGATGTCGCGCCGCACGGTGCGCCGCGACACCCCGAGCCGGTCGGCGAGTTCGCCGCCCGGCCACTCGCGGGGCGTCTGAAGAAGGGAGAGGAGCGTCAGCAGCCGTGCCGGAGTATCCGTCGTCATGGTCGTGAGCATGCCGCACGAGTAGGACACGATCAGACCTACTGAGGCCATAACTTTGAGCCATGACCGCAACCGAGACAGAACCGGCGCGTCCGACCGGCGACCGGACCCAGCCCACCACCCCGTCCGACCCGGCAGGGGCCGCGGCGCAGGCCGCCCCGGCGGGCGACCGCCGCCGATGGTTCGCCCTGGCCATCGTGATGACCGCGGCGTTCATGGACCTCGTCGACGTCACGATCGTCAACATCGCCATCCCGTCGATCCAGCGGGAGGCTGGCGCGTCGTTCAGCCAGATCCAGTGGATCACCGCCGGCTACGCGCTCGCCTTCGCCGCCGGTCTGATCACGGGCGGCCGTCTGGGTGATATACACGGCCGGAAAAAGCTGTTCCTGATCGGTATCGGCGGCTTCACGGTCGCGTCGGCCCTGTGCGGCTTCGCCGCGGGCCCCGAGATGCTGGTCGCCTCCCGCATCCTCCAGGGCGCGATGGCGGCGCTGATGGTCCCGCAGGTCCTGTCGATCGTGCACGCCACGTTCCCGGCGCACGAACGCGGCAAGGTCTTCGGCCTGTTCGGCGCGGTCGTGGGACTCGGTGCGGTCACCGGCCCGCTGCTCGGCGCGCTGCTGACGGAGTGGAACCTGTTCGGTCTCGAATGGCGCCCGATCTTCCTGATCAACCTGCCGGTCGGCGTCGCGGGACTGATCCTGGGCAGCCGCTACATCACCGAGTCCAAGGCGCCGAAGGCGCTCAAGCTGGACCTCGTGGGCGTCACGCTGGTCACCGTCGGTCTGCTGATGCTGCTCTACCCGCTGACCCGCGGCCGTGAGCTGGGCTGGCCGGTGTGGGGGTACGTGTCGATGGCGGGCGCGTTCGCGGTCCTCGCGGTGCTGGTGCTCTTCGAGCGCCGCAAGGCGGCCCGCGACGGCTCGCCGCTCGTCGAACTGTCGCTGTTCAGGGTGAAGAGCTTCGCGGCGGGCATCGCCGTGCAGACCGTGTTCGGCGTGGCGCTCGGCATCTTCTTCCTGGTGTGGACGCTCTACATGCAGTTCGGCCTGGGCTGGAGCCCGCTGAAGGCCGGCCTCACCGGCATCCCGTTCTCGATCGCCGTCTCGACGGCGGCCGGTCTGTCCGTGCAGCAGCTCGTCCCGCGCTTCGGCCGCAAGGTGCTCCAGGCGGGCGCGCTGGTGATGGCGCTCGGCGTCCTGCTCTACATCGGGGAGGCGAACCGTTACGGCCTGTCCATCGCCCCCTGGCAGATGGCCCTGCCGCTGGTCGTGATGGGCGTCGGCATGGGGCTGATCGTCGCGCCGCTGACGGACGCGATCCTCTCCGAGGTGCCGCGCGAGCACTCCGGTTCGGCGTCGGGGCTGATCAACACCGTTCAGCAGATGGGCAACGCGCTCGGCCTCGGTCTGGTCTCGGTGGTCTTCTTCGGCGTCGTGGACGACCGGCTCGCGCGGGCCAAGGAGCCCACGGCGGCCGGCCTCGCCTTCGCGGACGGCTTCCAGAACGCGCTGTGGTGGGTCGCCGGGGTGCTGGGCGTGATCTTCCTGCTGATGTCGGCACTGCCCAAGCGGCCGGCGCAGCACGTCGAGGGCGCCGACGACGCGGCGCCGGGGGAGCCCGCGCTCGCGGGCTGAGAACGAGGCGCAGGGGCCCGGCACCGAACCCAAGGACCGCCGGGCCCCTTGCCGTATGCCCACGCCCACGCCCACGCCCACGCCCATGCCCACGCCCACGCCCGCGCCCATGCCGCTGCCCGTGCCCGCCCCGCCGTTTCCGCGCACCCCCCGCGCGAAAGCCCGTTCGTGCCCGATTGTGCCCGAACCTGTTTACTTTCCGGAGTTCCGCGCGTAATCTCCGAGCGAAACCACAAGTTCGGGCACAGCTCGGAGGGGAACGGACATGTACGCACCGGAGCGGCAGCAGGAGATCCTCCGCCTGGCCCGTGACGGGGGCCGGGTGGACGTGCTGTCGCTGGCCGAGGAGTTCCAGGTCACGGCGGAGACGATCCGCCGGGACCTGAAGGCCCTCGACCGCGCCGGGCTGGTCCGCCGGGTGCACGGCGGGGCGATCCCGGCCGGACGGCTGGACTTCGAGCCGGACCTCGCCGAGCGCGAGTCGACCGCGGCGGACGAGAAGGACCGCATCGCCAAGGCGGCCCTCGCCGAACTGCCCGCCGAGGGCACCGTGATCCTCGACGCCGGTACGACGGTCGCCCGGCTCGCGGGCGCGCTGCCGCTGGAGGCGTCCCTGACCGTCGTCACCCACAGCCTGCCCATCGCGGCCCGGCTCGCGGACCACCCCGGCATCCAGCTGCACCTCGTCGGAGGCCGCGTCCGGCACCGCACGCGCGCCGCCGTGGACGCCTGGGCGCTGCGGGCCTACGGCGAGATCCGGGCCGACGTCCTGTTCGTCGCCGCCAACGGCTTCTCCGCGGAGCACGGTCTGACCACCCCCGACCTCGCCGAGGCCGCCGTGAAGCGGGCCGCCGTGGCCGCGGCCCGCCGCGTGGTGCTGCTCGCCGACTCCGCCAAGCACGGTGAGGAGCACTTCGCCCGGTTCGGCGGCCTGGGCGACGTGGACCTGCTGATCACCGACAGCGCGCTGAGCGCCGCCGACGCCGCCGCCATCGAGGGCGGCGGCACGGAAGTGGTCCGCGCATGATCCTCACCGTCACCCCGAACCCGTCCCTGGACCGCACCTACGAGGTTCCCTCCCTGGAGCGCGGCGAGGTCATCCGCGCCTCCGGTGAGCGCATGGACCCCGGCGGCAAGGGCGTGAACGTCGCCCGTGCCGTCGCGGCGGCCGGCCGGCGCACGGTCGCGGTGCTGCCGCTGGGCGGCGCGCCCGGTGCGCTGGTCGCGGAGCTGCTCGCCGCCCAGGGCATCGAGGCCGCCCCCGTCCCGGTCGCCGGAGCCACCCGTTCCAACATCGCCCTCGCGGAGTCGGACGGCGTCCTCACCAAGATCAACGCGCCCGGTCCGCGGCTGTCGGCGGCCGAGCAGGAACTGCTGCTGGACACCGTGCGCGCGCACTCCCGCGCCGCGGACTGGATCGCCTGCTGCGGCAGCCTGCCCCGCGGACTGCGGCCGTCCTGGTACGCCGACGTCGTCGCGCGGGCGCACGCGGGGGGCACCCGGATCGCCCTGGACACCTCGGGACGCGCCCTCGTCGAAGCCGTACGCGCCCGGCCCGACGTGGTGAAGCCCAACGCCGAGGAGCTCGCGGAGGCGGTCGGGCGCCCCCTGGTCACGGTCGGCGACGCGCTGCAGGCCGCCGAGGAACTGCGGGGGATGGGCGCGGGCGCCGTGCTCGCGAGCCTGGGCGCCGACGGCCAGCTGCTGGTGGACGCGGCGGGCGCGTGGTTCGGCAGCGCGCACGTGAGGGACGTCCGCAGCAACGTCGGGGCCGGCGACTCCTCCCTCGCGGGCTTCCTGATCGCCGGGGGCGGCGGGCCCGAGGCGCTCGCCTCCGCCGTCGCCCACGGCGCCGCCGCGGTGCGGCTGCCGGGCAGCGTGATGCCCGCGCCGGGCGACCTGGACCCGGCGGCCGTGACGGTCACCTCCGACGTGCCGGTCGGCCGGGCCCTGACGGAGCCGGTGACCGCGTGAGCACGGACCCCGCCCCGCCCCTCGAAGCCCCGCCCCCCACGGCACCCCCGCCCCCGTCCCCCACGGCACCCCCGCCCCCCACGGCACCCCCGCCCACCAGCCTCCCCGCCCACCAGACTCCCCGGGCGATACGCGTGCGAAGGAGCCCGCGATGAGCGACATGATCACCGCGGACCTGGTCGATCTCGACCTGTCCGCCGACACCAAGGAAGCGGCGGCGCGTGCCCTCGCCGCGCGCATGGCGGCCCTGGGCCGGGTGACCGACCTGGACGGCTTCCTCGCCGACGTGGCCGCCCGCGAGGCCCAGATGCCGACGGGCCTCGACGGCGGCATCGGCATCCCGCACTGCCGCAGCGAGCACGTCACCGAGCCCACGCTCGCCTTCGGCCGCAGCGCCGCCGGCGTCGACTTCGGCGCGGCGGACGGCCCCGCCGACCTGATCTTCCTGATCGCCGCCCCGGCGGGCGCGGACGACGCCCATCTGACGATCCTGTCGTCGCTGGCCCGGCAGTTGATGAACACCGCGTTCACGGACGCGCTGCGGGCGGCGCGGGACCCCGCCGGCGCCGCCGCGCTCATCCGGGGCGAGGAGCCCTCCGCGGCCGCTGCCGGACCCGAGAACTCCGTGGCGCCGCCGGTGGCGGCCTCCGCCGACGACGCCACGGACCCCGCGCCCGCCGCCGAGCGACCCTTCCGCATCGTTGCCGTCACCTCCTGCCCCACCGGTATCGCCCACACCTACATGGCCGCCGAGTCGCTGGAGAACGCCGGCCGCGAGGCGGGCGTCGAACTCGTCGTCGAGACCCAGGGCTCGGCCGGCTTCACCCGGCTCGACCCCGCCGTCATCGCCGCCGCGGACGGCGTGATCCTCGCCCACGACGTCCCCGTACGGGAGAAGGAGCGGTTCGCGGGCAAGCCGACCGTGGACACCGGGGTGAAGGCGGGCATCAACCGGCCCGCCGAACTCGTCGCGGAGGTCCGCGAGAAGGCCGCGCGCGGCGAGGTCACGGCCGCGGCCCGGCCCGGCTCCACACCCGTGCGCCGGACCGGCGGACCGGGCGAGGGCTACGGCACGAAGCTGCGCACCTGGCTGATGTCCGGCGTGAGCTACATGGTGCCCTTCGTCGCCGCGGGCGGGCTGCTGATCGCCCTCGGCTTCGCGATCGGCGGATACCAGATCAACGAGGCCGCACCCGTCACCGAGCGCTTCGACTGGGGGCAGGCCGACAGCTGGGGCGCGCTGCTGTTCCAGATCGGCGGCGTCGCCTTCGGCTTCCTGATCCCCGTCCTGGCCGGCTACATCGCCTACGGCATGGCCGACCGGCCCGGCCTCGTCCCCGGGTTCGTCGGCGGCATGATCGCCGCCGACATCAACGCCGGGTTCCTCGGCGGTCTCGCCGCCGGTCTGCTCGCCGGTGCCGTGGTCCTGGCCGTCCAGCGCGCCGGTGTCCCGCCCGTGCTGCGCGGCATCATGCCGGTGGTCGTGATCCCGCTGGTCTCCTCGATGACCGTCGGATTCCTGATGCTCGTGGTGATCGGCAAGCCCATCGCCTCGGCCCAGAAGGCCATGACGGACTGGCTCGGCGGCCTGTCCGGCGGCAACGCCGTCCTGCTCGGCGTCCTGCTCGGCCTGATGATGTGCTTCGACCTCGGCGGCCCGGTCAACAAGGTCGCGTACGCCTTCGCCACCGGAGGCATCGCCGTGCAGGACCCGAGCGGCTCCGCGATGAAGGTGATGGCCGCGGTCATGGCGGCCGGCATGGTCCCGCCCCTGGGCATGGCCCTGGCCACCACGATCCGCCGGAGGCTGTTCACCCCGGCCGAGCGCGAGAACGGCAAGGCGGCCTGGGTGCTGGGCGCCTCCTTCATCACCGAGGGCGCGATCCCCTTCGCCGCCGCCGACCCGCTCCGGGTCATTCCCGCCTCCATGGCGGGCGGCGCGGTCACCGGCGCGCTGGCCATGGCCTTCGGCTCCACCCTGCGCGCCCCGCACGGCGGGATCTGGGTCACCTTCCTGATCGGCAGTCCGTTCCTGTACCTGCTGGCCATCGCGGCCGGTACGGCGGTCACGGCCGGCCTCGTGCTCCTGCTGAAGGGAATGCGCGCGGCGGCCCCCGGCGTCTCCCCGGCCGAGGGGTCCGCGGCGGCGCCGGAGAAGCGCCCCGTGGCGGTGTGAGCGCGGCAACCGCCGGGCGCGCCCGCCGCTTTCGGCCACGGTGAGCCGTTCACGGCACCTGCGAGATTCGTCACGGTCCGGGTCGAATGGCCCGGACCGTGGTGTCTACTGGTGCCCATGCCTGAGCACGTCTCGATCCTGCAGCTGCTGGGCCCCATCGTCCTCGCGCTGGCAGCCGTGCTGTGGGCGAAGGGGCTGATCCGCCTGCTGCGCCGCTACCGCCCCGTGGAGCCCCGCCGCCTTCCCGGCGCCGCGCTTCCCGGCGCCGCGCTCCCCGGCCTGCCGGAACAGCGGCGGACGGCCCCCGACCGGGAGGCCGTCGAACTGACCCCGGCCGAACGGGACGCCTTCGCGGGCCTCGTACGGCGGCTCGGCGACCGCTGAGCCCCGCGCGCGCCTCCCGGCGGGGCGGACGACGCCGATGTGACGGCACCGGGCGGGCCGGGCCGCTGGGAGAGCCGGGCCGCTGGTAGCGCCGCACCGCTAGGAGAGCCGGGCCGCCCGCCGCTCCATCGCGTCGCGGGCCGCGTCCTCGGTGACGTAGACCTCGCACATGTGCCGCCCGTCCGGCGTCGCCGTGTGCTCGACTTCCCAGAGGGAGACCTCCTCGCCGTCGTGCAGCAGGAAGGCGTGCTCGTAGAGCGAGAAGCACGGCCCGGCGCGCCCCGTGCGGCACGGGCGCCCGAAAGCCTGGGTGATCTGGTGGGCGAACGCCGTGGCCAGCAGGGCGGCCGTGTCCGCGCCCGGACGGTCCGCGTTCTCCGCGCGCCGCAGCAGCCGCCGGGCGTGGTCCGCAGAGTCGTCCGGCAGGTAGGTGTGGCGGGGTGCGGGCACGGGGGACAGCTGCACGGTCACCGGCAGTTCGAAGTCCGGCGCGTCCGGCGGTAACGGCAGACGCGCGGTCGCGGCGTGCAGCTCCTCGTCGTCGGCGTAGACCTCGTGCTGGGTGTGGTGGCCCCGGGCGGTGTTGTGGACGAGCTCCCACAGGGTGAGCGCGGAGCCGTCGGCGAGCAGCCAGGTGTGCCGGTACGTCTCGCGGTGCAGGCCCGCGCTGTGGTGCGCGGAGTGCAGCGAACTGTCGTGTGCCAGCGCGCAGTCGAGCTGCCGTATGGTCTCGTCCGGCAGCTCGAAGGAGTTCAGGGCACGGCCGAGGAGTCGCGCGAGGTGCTCCTCCGGAGACTCCGGCGACTCGGGTGGTTCGTACGCTGCGGTCTCGTACGGAACGCTCAAGGTTTCTCCCGGCGTTGCTGCATGTCACCTTGTGGGTGCATACCGTAGCCCCTCGGTCGGACATCATGTCCGGGAACCGGGGAAACGTACGTCCGGTAGAACGCGCGGGCCGCGCGAGAAGTTCCCGCGCGGCCCGTCGAACCGTCAAGAATCCCTGTTCGCAGCGTACTTCGGCGTCCCGGCGCCGCTCAGGCGGCGCTGCCCGCGACCCATTCGTCCCACGTCAGGTTCCAGCCGCTGAAGCCGTTGTCCGGCTTCACCTGCTTGTCGGGGGAGTTCTTCACGATCACCACGTCGCCGAGGATCGAGCTGTCGTAGAACGACCTGCCGGGAGTGGCGCCCTGTCCGCCCTTCACGTCCGCGAGACCGACGCAGCCGTGGCTGGTGCCCGTACGGCCGAAGGGTGGATTGCCCTTGTTGTACCAGTAGTTGCCGTGGATGAAGGTGCCCGAGGTCGTCAGCCGCATCGCGTGCGGGACGTCGGGGATGTCGTAGGCGTTGGCGAGCCCGACCGTCCTGCTGTCCATGCGCAGCTTCTCGTACTTCTCGGAGATCACCATCTTGCCGTTGTACGTGGTGAATTCGGGGCTGCCCGCCGAGATCGGCACCGACTTGACCGTCTTGCCGTCCCGGACGATCGTCATGGTCTGCGTGTCGACGTCGACCGTGGAGACCTGCGAGCGCCCGATGGTGAAGGTGACCGTCTTCTTCTGCACGCCGTAGACGCCGTTCGCGCCCTCGACCCCGTCCAGGTCGATCTTCATCGTGACCTTGGAGCCGGCCTTCCAGTAGTCCTGCGGCCGGAAGTCGATCCGCTGCGCGCCGAACCAGTGCCCGACCACCTTCTGCCCGCTGCTGGAGGTGACCTCGATACGCGACTGGACGGCCTTCCTGTCGCTGATCGCCTTGTCGAAGGTGAACGACACCGGCATCCCGACACCGACCGTGGTGCCGCCGTCGGGCGTGTACGTGCCGATGAAGCTGTTCGCTTCGCTGACCGTGGTGAAGGTCGAGCCGGCCTGCACGGACCGGCCGTCGGCGCCCTTCGCGGTGGCCGCTATCGCGTACTTCGTGCCCCGCTCCAACTGCTCCCGGGGCCGCCAGGTGCCGCCGTCCGCGGACAGCGAACCCGGCACGGCCGCACCGGTCTGCGCCGCCTTCATCCGCACGCCGGTCAGCTTGCCGCCGCTGACCTTCACCCCGGTCGCGTTGATGGACGCCCCGGTCGAGCCGTCCTTCGCCGAGATCACGATCTTCGCGGCCGACGTCCCCGGGGAGTCCTTGCCGCCCTTGCCGTCGTTGTCGGCGCGGGCGCTTCCGCTGCACGCGGTGAGTGCCAGGGCGCCGATCACCAGGGCGGCACAGGCCCCCCGGGTGCGCCACGCTGCTATGTCCGGCGTTGTCACGATCAGCTCCAAGATCAGTACGTGCGCGGGATCCGTTCCGTCGCACGGTGGTAGAGGCCACCGCCGGGGCACGGGTTCCGCGCGTACGCGGTGAACGCCGTCACGTGACACAACCGCGACAATCGATCCGCCGCGGGCGGCGCACACCGCCTCCGACGGGCCCGGTGCTACGGCTCCCCGTACAACTCGCCGTACGACGGCCACATTCCGCCCGGACCGTCCACCGACGCGGCCGCGCGCACGGCCCGGGTGATCGCGCGCGTCACCGTGTCCGCGCCCGCCGCGAGGATCTCGTTGAGCGCGAGGGGCTGTCCGGCGTCCAGCGCGACGGTCCCCGTGGCGAGCGCGAAGACGGTGTCCCCGTCGTTGAGCAGATGCACGGGCCGCACCGCCCGCGCGATGCCGTCGTGTGCCGTGCCCGCCAGCTTCTGCGCCTGCGCCTTCGACAGCCCGGCGTCGGTGGCGACCACCGCCAGGGTCGTGTTCAGCGGCGGCGGAGTGTTCCGCGCCGCGAGGGCGGCGAGCCTGCCGCGCGCGGCGTCGTGGACCTTCGCGTCCGGATACCTGACCCGCCCCTGGAACAACTCCCCGTACAGCACGCCCGTTTCGGGATCCACGGCCGACCCCGCCGCGTTGGCCACGACCAGCGCGGCGACCGTGATCCCCGAGCCGAGGACGGTGCTCGCGGTGCCGACGCCGCCCTTCAGCAGTCCCACCACGGCCCCGGTGCCCGCGCCCACGCAGCCCTCGCGCACCTCCCCGCCCGGCTCACCGGCCGCGGCCGCCTCGACGGCCGCCCGTCCGATCGCCGCGTCCGGCCGCGCCCGGAAGTCGCCGCCGCGTCCGAGGTCGAAGACGCAGGCGGCGGGCACCACCGGCACGACGTGCGCCGGATCCGGCCCCACCCGCACCCCGCGCCGCCGCTCCTCCAGCCAGGCCATCACCCCGGACGCCGCGTCGAGTCCGTAGGCGCTGCCCCCGGTCAGCACGAGCGCCTCGACCTTCTGCACGACGTTGCGCGGATCGAGGGCGTCGGTCTCCTTCGTCCCCGGCCCGCCGCCGCGCACGTCCACGGCGGCCACGGCCCCGCCCTCGGGCGCGAGGACGACCGTGGTGCCGGTGAGCCAGCCGTCCCCGGTGCGTGTCGCGTGGCCCACCCGCAGTCCGGCGACATCCGTCAGAGCGTCAACAGTCATGCGCCCAGTCTGGTCCAGCACGGCCGGGCGCCGGGCCGGTCAGCCCACCGCCGCCCGTGTCGCCACCCGCTGCCGCGCCGCCATGCGCGCCGACAGGGTCTCCCCGGTCGCCACCGCCAGCGCCGTGACCAGGCCCGCCGCGAGCACCGCCCACTCGCCCAGGAACGTGCAGCAGATCACCAGCAGGGCCGCGCAGGGCAGTACCAGCTGCTGGGCGATGCCCACCTTGAAGTACCGCGAGTGCAGCGCCCACACCGTGAGCAGATACAGCGCCGTCGGCAGCGTCACCGCGGCCGACGCGGCCAGCGTGGAGATCTCCGCCTTGCCGACGGCCTGCTCCACCGCCACCTCCAGCCCCGCCCCGATCGCCGCCGCCGAGGCGAACACCACGTAGTGGCCGTAACCCCACAGGAACGCCTGCCGATTGGAGCGCAGATGGCCGTGGATCGGCACCACGAAGTAGATCCACCACGCGGCGAAGATGATCAGCAGCCCGCCGGCGGCGATCGGCAGCAGCTCGCCCAGCGCGTCGTTCTCCTCGATGCCGGTCTTGACGGCGATCGTGGCGGCGGCGACGGTCTCGCCGAGCACGATGATCGTGAACAGCCCGTAGCGCTCGGCGATGTGGTGCGGGTGCCAGGCCGTCGGATGGTTCCGCTCGGCGAACGGCGGCACGCACATCTCCAGGACGGCCATCGCGAGGAACCACCAGCCCCGGACGTCCTCGGGCAGCAGCACCAGGCCCACCCAGCCGATCTGGCACAGCAGGACACCGACGGCGTATCTGAGGGCCATCGTGCGCTCGGGGCCGTCGTTGGACCGGGCCACCCGCAGCCACTGCCCGACCAGGGCCAGCCGCATGATGACGTAGCCGATGAGCACGGCAAGGTACGCGTGGTCCTGGAACGCCCGGGACACCCCCGCCGCCAGGACCAGCACGCCGGCGATCTGGACCAGCGTGACGACGCGGTACAGCACGTCGTCGTTGTCGTAGGCGGAGGCGAACCAGGTGAAGTTCATCCAGGCCCACCAGATGGCGAAGAACACCATCGCGTAGTTCAGGATCCCCTGGCCCGCGTGGCCCTCGGCGACCGCCTGCACCAGCTGGATGCCCGCCTGCGCGATGGCGACGACGAAACACAGGTCGAACAGGAGCTCCAGCGGCGTCGCGACCCGGTGCGCCTCGCCCCGGCCGCGGGCCCTCAGTCTGCGCAGCGGGCGGCGGAGCCCCGGCTGGCGGGGCGGGTCCGGCAGGGGAGTGGAACTGGACGTCATGGGGACAAGCACAGCAGATGAGGCGGGGATTCTCTCCCCCGGCGCCCCGCCGTGCGGGAACGCCGGCCGCGCCCCGCCGGCCGCGCCGCCGTCCGTGCCCGCCGCGGACCGCGGACCAGGAGTGCCGCCGCCCGTGGGCCGCCGTCCCGCCGAGCCCGGCGCCGGGGGCCGTACCCTGGACGGATGAGCACCGCCCCCGCCTCCGAGCCGCGCGAGCCGAAGCCCGCGCTGATCTTCGACGACCCGATGGACCGGCAGTCCTCGGACGACACGGACCGCGGCTGGGGCGAGCGGCCGACGGGCGACAGCGCCGCCGACCTCAGGCGCTTCCTCGACGAGAAGCCGCCGCACCACCTCTGAGCCGCGGCCCGCCCCGCGAGGCGCTACGGACGCTCCGGCTCCGGACCGCCGCGCCGGGCGATCAGCTCGTCGCGGATCTCCTTGAGGACCTCCAGCTCGGTCACCTCCATGACCTCCTGGGTGCTCTCCTTCGCCTGGCGGCGGGCCTCCGCGCGGGCCAGGTACTTCGCCATGGGCAGGACCATCAGGAAGTAGACGACGGCCGCGGTGATCACGAAGGTGAGCGCGGCCCCGAGCACCGCACCCCACTGGATCATGATGCCGTCCGTCACGGTGCCGTCGGCGGCGACCGTGCAGGGCGCCTTCAGGCACGACCTGTAACTGTCGAGGTTCTTCGTGCCGATCGCGCCGACCAAGGGGTTGATGACCCCCTTGACCACCGAGTTCACGATGTTGGTGAACGCGGCACCGATGACCACGGCGACCGCCAGGTCGACGACGTTCCCGCGCAGCAGGAACGCCTTGAAGCCCTCCCAGACGCCCGGTTCCTTGTTCTCGCTCACCGAAGAGCCACCCCTCGCACAGACACGTTGTGGAACAGACCGCTCCGCAACCTACGTCAGTGCTGGGCCATTCTGTCCAATGGGGTCCCTCCGACGAGGGACTTGACAGCGTGTCGCGCTTGCTCTGGATCACCACAGCGTCACCGCGAGCCGTGCCGTGGCCCCCGCGCCCGCCAGCCGCGCCGCGGTGGGCCGCGGCACCGACAGCACCACCAGTGCCCCGTCCTGCGCCGAGGCGTCCGGCGGTCCTGGCACCTCGGTCACCCGGGCGCCGCGCGCGACCACCTCGGCGGCCTCGCCCCGCGCCCCCTCCCGCGCGGCGATGACGTCGACCCGGTCGCCGGGCCGCAGCAGACCGGCGGCCGCCGCGTCGGCGACGCGCACCGGCGCCGACACGCGCTCCACGGCC
>NZ_AGBF01000013.1 GCF_000225525.1 Streptomyces zinciresistens K42
GGAGGACGCGCAGAGCGCCGCCCCGGCCCGCCCGCGCCGCCGTGCCGTGCGCAAGGCCACCGCGCCCGGCGCGTCCGAGGAGGCGGCCGTCGTGGTCGTCCCCGCGGCCGAGCCGGAGGCTCCGGCCGCGGGGGAGGACGTCGAGGAGGCGGCCCCGGCCAAGAAGACGGTCCGCAAGACGGCCAAGAAGGCCACGGCGAAGAAGGCCGCCACCAAGAAGACCGCGGCCAAGAAGACGGCCGCCAAGAAGGTGACGGCCAAGAAGGCGGCCAAGACCGCCAAGACGGCGGCGGCCAAGTCGGCGGCGAAGAAGACCACGGTCTCCGCGGCCGCCGACGAGTGACGTCCGCCTGACGCGGGGTGCGGCCGGTCCGATGTGACCGGCCGCACTGCGTCGGGGGACCGGCCCGGTTTGACCCCTTCGGCGGCGGCCCCGTAACCTTGACCGTCGGCGTGTCCGTGGACAGAGGCGCGCCACATCCTCGTAAACCTCTTCCTCCGGCGCGTTCCGCGTCCCGGAGAGGCCGTCCGCGCGTCGGGCGGCTGGACTGCGAGGGTGCCGACTCCGAGCGAGAGAGTGAGATCCGCGTGTACGCAATCGTGCGCAGCGGTGGTCGTCAGCACAAGGTTGCTGTCGGCGACATCGTTGAGGTTGACAAGATTTCCACCGCCAACGTGGGCGACACGGTCGAGCTCTCGACCCTGCTCGTCGTCGACGGCGAAGCTGTGACCAGTGACCCGTGGGTGCTGGCCGGTATCAAGGTCCAGGCCGAGGTCGTGGACCACCACAAGGGCCAGAAGATCGACATTCTGCGCTACAAGAACAAGACCGGCTACCGCCGTCGTCAGGGCCACCGCCAGCAGTACACGGCGATCAAGGTCACTGCGATCCCCGCGGCTGCGAAGTAAGGGACTGAGGAGACATGGCACACAAGAAGGGCGCATCGTCCACCCGGAACGGTCGCGACTCGAACGCCCAGCGGCTCGGCGTGAAGCGCTTCGGCGGTCAGGTCGTCAACGCGGGTGAGATCCTGGTCCGCCAGCGCGGCACCCACTTCCACCCCGGCTCCGGCGTCGGCCGCGGCGGCGACGACACGCTGTTCGCGCTCCAGCCCGGTGCGGTGGAGTTCGGCACCAGCCGTGGCCGCAAGGTCGTGAACATCGTTCCGGTCGCCTGAGTCCTCCTGACTCACGGCTCGACCGAACGCTTCGCGAGGCGGACCTCACTTCCCGGTCGGGAAGGCGGGTCCGCCTTTCGCGTGTTATCGAGAAGACAGTAAGCACTCCCTCGGCCCCCCGGACCGAGCGGACTCCCAGGAGGCACCGAACCATGACCACCTTCGTGGACCGCGTCGAGCTGCACGCCGCCGCGGGTAACGGAGGCCACGGCTGTGCCTCCGTGCACCGTGAGAAGTTCAAGCCGCTCGGCGGACCGGACGGCGGCAACGGCGGGCGCGGCGGGGACGTGATCCTCACCGTCGACCAGTCGGTCACCACGCTGCTCGACTACCACCACTCCCCGCACCGCAAGGCCACCAACGGCAAGCCCGGCGAGGGCGGCAACCGCTCCGGCAAGGAAGGCCAGGACCTGGTGCTGCCGGTGCCGGACGGCACGGTGGTGCTGGACGGGGCCGGCAACGTCCTCGCCGACCTGGTCGGGCACGGCACCTCGTTCGTCGCCGCGCAGGGCGGGCGGGGCGGCCTCGGCAACGCCGCGCTGGCCTCCGCGCGGCGCAAGGCGCCCGGTTTCGCGCTGCTCGGCGAGCCCGGCGACCTCCAGGACATCGTCCTCGAACTCAAGACGGTCGCCGACGTGGCCCTGGTCGGTTACCCGAGCGCCGGCAAGTCCTCGCTGATCTCGGTGCTGAGCGCCGCGAAGCCGAAGATCGCCGACTACCCCTTCACGACCCTCGTGCCCAACCTCGGTGTGGTGACGGCCGGTTCGACCGTGTACACCATCGCCGACGTCCCCGGGCTGATCCCCGGCGCGAGCCAGGGCCGTGGCCTGGGCCTGGAGTTCCTGCGGCACGTCGAGCGGTGCAGCGTGCTGGTGCACGTCCTGGACACCGCGACACTGGAGTCCGACCGCGACCCGGTCTCCGACCTGGACATCATCGAGGCGGAGTTGCGCGAGTACGGGGGCCTCGGCGACCGGCCCCGCATCGTCGTCCTCAACAAGATCGACGTACCTGACGGCAGGGACCTCGCCGAGATGGTGCGCCCGGACCTGGAGTCCCGCGGCTACCGCGTCTTCGAGGTGTCCGCCGTCGCCCACACCGGGCTGAGGGAGCTGTCGTTCGCGCTGGCGGACCTCGTGGGCAGGGCGCGTGCCGCGAAACCCGAGGAGGAGGCCACGCGCATCGTGATCCGGCCGAAGGCCGTGGACGACGCGGGCTTCACCGTCACCCGGGAGGAGATCGGCGGGGAGCCGCTGTTCCGGGTGCGCGGCGAGAAGCCGGAGCGCTGGGTGCGCCAGACCGACTTCAACAACGACGAGGCCGTGGGCTATCTCGCGGACCGGCTCAACCGCCTCGGGGTGGAGGAGGAGTTGATGAAGGCCGGGGCCCGCTCCGGGGACGGCGTGGCCATCGGCGCCGAGGACAACGCCGTGGTCTTCGACTGGGAGCCGTCGGTGATGGCCGGTGCGGAGATGCTGGGCCGCCGCGGTGAGGACCACCGGCTGGAGGAGGCCCGGCCGGCCGCGCAGCGACGGCGGGACCGGCAGGCGGAGAAGGACGAGGCGGCACAGGAGTTCGAGGGCTTCGAGCCCTTCTGAGCAGCGCGGACCGGGGACGTCGGGGCAGCCCCTCGGCGTCCCCGTGAGCGGCGGCGGGCGGCGCGGCACGGGTCCTGAATCCTGACGTTGTCCGCGACCGTTGTCCGCGACCGTTGTCCGCGACCGTTGTCCGCGGCCGCTGTCCGCGGCCGCCGTTCGCACGGCCGGAGTCGCCGTGCCCCGTCGCAAGGGGCCGCCCGCCACCCGAGCCCCGGGCGTCGCCGTCGTCGCGCCTGGCGAGAACACGAACGCCGCCCTTTCCGTGCGGGTGTTCCGCCCCTCGTCCGCGGGCATCACTTCGAGCGGCTCGCTCGCCTTCGGAGCCGCCCCCCGCGGCACGGCCGCCGCGCACACGGAGCCGGGCCCCGCGTGCGCCGCCGATCCGGCCGGGTTCCCGACCGATCCGGCCGGGTTCACGCGCGAGACGTACGGCAGAGAACGTACGACGCAACGTACGGCAGAACGTACGGCAGAACGAACGACAGACCCGTTGTGGCAAGGGCGCGGTGCCGTGCCGCAGCGGGTCTTCTGTTGTCTCCCTACTTGTCATGCACGCGAAGCTCGTAGTTCAGCAGCGGGACCGCCCTCGGGCGTGAGCATCCGAAGTGTCCAAGAGGCCAGCGAGACAAGGGAGTTCGTCGATGACCGGTCTGTCCGGATCCGTATCGCCCGACCGCCGCCGCTTCCTCACCGCCGGGGCCGCGGTGCTCGGCGCGGCGGCCTCCGCGCAGCTGTGGCTCCCGGGCGCCGCCCGCGCCGCCGAAGCCCCGCTGCCGGACGGGGTGTTCAGCCTCGGCATCGCCTCCGGCGACCCGCTGCCCGACGGCATCGTGCTCTGGACACGCCTCGCCCCGGACCCGCTGAACGGCGGGGGAATGCCGGACCGGACCGTCTCCGTGGAATGGGAGATCGCCGCGGACGAGCGGTTCCGCGCCCGGGTGCGCCGGGGAGTCGCCCAGGCCCGGCCCGAGCTGGGGCACAGCGTCCACGTGGACGTCCGCGGGCTGCGGCCCGGCCGTACGTACTGGTTCCGCTTCCGCGCCGGCGGGCAGCTGTCGCCCGTCGGCCGCACCCGTACCGCGCCCCACCCGGCGAGTTCGGGCGGCCGGCTGCGCATGGCGCTGGCCTCCTGCCAGAACTGGCAGCACGGCTGGTTCACGCCGTACGCCGACATGCTGGACCAGGACCCCGACGTGGTGTTGTTCGTCGGCGACTACATCTACGAGTCCACGCCGTCCTCGACGGGGGTGCGCCGCCACGAGGGCACCGGGGAGCCGTACACGCTCGCGCAGTACCGCAACCGCTACGCCCAGTACCGCGCCGACCCCGACCTCGCGGCGATGCACGCGGGCGCGCCCTGGGTGGTCAGCTTCGACGACCACGAGGTCGACAACGACTTCGCCGGCGAGATACCGCAGGACCCGGACAAGCAGTCGCCCGACGCCTTCGTGGCCCGGCTCACCGCGGCCTACCAGGCGTACTACGAGCACATGCCGGTCAGAGCGAGCGCCATCCCGAACGGGCCGAGCATCCGGATGCACCGCCGCCTGGAGTTCGGCCGGCTGGCCCGGCTCAACGTGCTGGACACCCGCCAGTTCCGCAGCGACCAGGCCACCACCCAGCAGGGCGCCCAGGACCCCTCGCTCACCATGCTCGGCGCCGCGCAGAAGGCGTGGCTGCTCGACGGGCTGCGGCGCTCGCCGGCCCGCTGGAACCTGATCGGCTCGCAGATCATGATGGCCGAGACCGATCTCCAGGTCGGCGAGGGCAAGCTCTGGTACTACGACGCCTGGGACGGCTACCAGGCCGAACGCAACGCGCTGATGAGGGAGTTGAAGCAGGTCCGCAACCCCGTCGTCCTCTCGGGCGACCGCCATCTGACGATGATCAGCGACCTCAAGGAGGACTACGCCGACCCCCGGTCCGACGTCGTCGGCGCGGAGTTCGTCGGCACGTCCATCTCCAGCAGCGGAGACCAGGACCAGGCCGCCTTCCGCAAGGAGTGGGACCCGCGCATGCCGGACAACCCGCACTGGAAGCTGCTCGACGCGCACCGCGGCTACCACCTCTTCGACATCCGGCGCGACGGCATCGACGCCCAGGTGCGCGTCGTCGACACGGTCCGCCGGCCGACGGCGACGGCCAG
The DNA here is from genome assembly GCF_000225525.1 of Streptomyces zinciresistens K42. Classification (GTDB taxonomy): domain Bacteria; phylum Actinomycetota; class Actinomycetes; order Streptomycetales; family Streptomycetaceae; genus Streptomyces; species Streptomyces zinciresistens. The sequence goes on from NZ_AGBF01000013.1 coordinate 4,923, forward strand.
CACGCTGGCGCGGCTGCGGGTCGAGGCGGGGCGGCCGGGCGTCGAGACCGTGTGACGCGGGTGACGTTCGACGGGTGAGCCCGGGGTGCTTCCGCGCCCCGGGCTCACCCGTCGAACGCCGCCCGTGCCGAGACCGGAATGCCGCGGAATTCGCGGGGGAATTCCGCGCCCGCGCGCCGCCCGGGACCGAGCGGGGCAAGCGGCTCGCCCGCGGGAATTCGCGCCCGCGCGCCGTCCGGAGAGCCCGCTCGCGGCTCGTTCCCGGCGGCGCCCGCCGCGCGTTGACGGAGAACGCGTGTGCCTCCGGCCGCGACGATGTGAAGAGGTGCGCCCGGGGCGCGACTTGGTCGCTGCCCGCGCCGCCCGCGCCGCCCGCGCCGTTCGCACGGTCGGGCGCCGCCCGCGGAAACCCTCCGGCCCGTCGCGCGCCCCCGCGCGGCAGCACCGCCGCCGCATGTCGCGTACCGTTCACCGGACGTCGTCCGGAGATCTCGTACGGTTCCCGGGTGCCGCCGTCACCGGCGGCGCCCCCGGTGACCCTGTGCCGTTACTCACAGCAATGACCGGGAACCTCCGGAGTCCCGCTCGGCAAGGACCATGGGTGCAAGGTGAATGACAGGTGGCGCGCACATTTGCGGCTGAGGACGCTCACCTTGCACTGCGGTAACCCCAAGTGGGACCATTTCGAAGTTCCCAGTCGCCACAAGGTAGGTCACCTGTGTCCCAGCACATAGCCAAGCCCCGTACCACCGCAGTGATCCTGGCCGGTGGAACCGGTCAGCGCGTGGGTCTGTCGATCCCCAAGCAGCTGCTGAAGATCGCCGGCAAGGCAGTCATCGAGCACACGCTGACCACCTTCGAGAAGGCCGACTCGATCGACGACGTCATCGTGCTGATGGCCCCCGGTTACGTCCCGGACGTCGAGAAGATCGTCGCCAAGGCCGGGTTCACGAAGGTCAAGAAGGTCATCGAGGGCGGCTCCACCCGCAACGAGACCACCGAGCGCGCCATCGAGGCCCTCGGCGAGGGCCTGGCCGAGGGCGAGGACCTCAAGGTCCTCTTCCACGACGCCGTACGCCCCCTGCTGTCGCGCCGCGTGATCGACGACTGCGTGACCGCGCTGGAGCGCTTCCAGGCCGTCGACGTCGCCATCCCGTCCGCGGACACCATCATCGTGACGCGCACGCACGGTGAGGACGGCGAGTTCATCACCGAGATCCCGGACCGCTCCCGCCTGCGCCGCGGCCAGACCCCGCAGGCGTTCAAGCTGTCCACGATCAAGCGGGCCTACGAGGTCGCCGCGGGGGACCCCAACTTCCAGGCCACGGACGACTGCTCGGTCGTGCTCAAGTACCTGCCGGACGTGCCGATCCACGTCGTCGCGGGTGACGAGTACAACATGAAGGTCACCCAGCCCGTCGACGTCTTCATCGCCGACAAGCTCTTCCAGCTGGCCTCCACCGCCGCTCCCGAGCAGGTGGACGAGGCGGCCTACCGCGAACTGCTGACCGGCAGGACCGTCGTCGTCTTCGGCGGCTCGTACGGCATCGGCAAGGACATCGCCGAACTCGCCGAGTCCTACGGCGCCGCGGTGTACGCGCTGGGCCGCTCCACCACCGGCACCCACGTGGAGAACCCGGAGGAGGTCGACGACGCGCTGTCCAAGGCGTACGGCGAGACCGGGCGCATCGACTACGTGGTCAACACCGCCGGGGTGCTGCGCATCGGCAAGCTCGCCGAGACCGACAACGCCACCATCGAGGAGGCGCTGAAGGTGAACTACCTGGCGCCGGTGCAGATCGCCCGCTCCTCGTACAAGTACCTCGCCGAGACCAAGGGCCAGCTGCTGCTCTACACCTCCAGCAGCTACACCCGCGGCCGCGCCGAGTACAGCCTGTACTCCTCGACCAAGGCCGCCATGGTCAACCTCACCCAGGCGCTGTCCGACGAGTGGGCCGGCGACGGCATCCGCGTCAACTGCATCAACCCCGAGCGCACGGCGACCCCGATGCGCACCAAGGCGTTCGGCCAGGAGCCCTCGGGCAGCCTGCTGTCGTCCGAGGCCGTGGCCCGGACCTCCCTCGACGTCCTGCTGTCCGAGCTGACCGGACACGTCATCGACGTCCGACAGCAGGACCCGACGGCCGCCGCGGGCAAGGCGTCCGGCTTCGAGCAGGCGCTGGCGAGTGTCCTGGACCGCCAGGACGGCGTGGCATAATCAGCACCCAATAGCCTTATGGAATTCAGGCCCCTGCGATTCTTCTTTCACGAAGAATTCACAGGGGCCTGAGTCCTTGCCCCTCCAGACCGGCCCCTCTCCCTGAGCAGGTTCTCCGTGATATCCACCGCTATTCGCGTCGCCCGGGTGGGCAGCGCGGCCGAGCTGGCCGCGGCGGCCCTCATGATGCTGGGATTCCCGGCACTCATGCTGGCCGCGCTCGTCCCGAGCATCCCCGCCTTCGCGGCGGCGGCCGCCGTGACGTACCTGGCGGACCACTATCTGCACCGCAAGGGCAGCTATCTGGTCAACCGCCTGAGCAAGGTCCGGGCCGGTCTGTCGATCCGCTTCCTCATCCGGCAGCTCCTGCTCATCCTGCTGCTGGCCAGGCTCGGCTTCGCGAACGACCTGATCTCCTACGGCGCGATCGCCTGCTTCATCGCGTTCTACGGCCTCCAGGCCCCGCACGGCGCGCTGTCCACCCTGATCCGCAATCGCCGCCGTATGCCGGTCGCCACCCGCAACATCGACCTCGCCTCGCGCATCCGCATCCCGGACGCCCCGCCGCGCCTGCTGCTGCACCGCTCCGCCGAGAAGATGCTCCACCTCGACCTCGCGGCCGTCGCCGGCATCCTCGTCTCGGCCGCCGTGGAGTCGGCCGTGGCCGGTTTCGTCGGCATCGGCATCACCGTCGGCGTGGGCTGCCTGTACGTCGCGGCGCTCGTGCCGTACGTCCGCGGCCGCAAGACCCCGCCGAACGCCGAGAAGGTGCTGGCCGCCGTCGACGACTGGCTGCGCGCGTACCGGCCCGAGACGGTGCTGTACTTCTCCGGCTCCAAGGACTCCGTCTACCAGGTCAACATGTGGCTGGAGACCATGGAGCAGCTGGACTCCAGGCCGCTGATCATCCTGCGCGAGCGCGTCATCCTCGCCGGTCTCGCGCCCACCACCGTCCCCGTCATCTGCGTGCCCGGCGGTGTGCACCTGATGAACCTGGACCTCACCGACGTCCGCGTCGCCCTGTACGCCGCCAACGTCGGCAAGAACATCCACCTGCTGCGCGTGCCCACCATGAAGCACGTGTTCATCGGCCACGGCGACAGCGACAAGCTGGCCAGCGTCAACCCGTTCAGCAAGGTCTACGACGAGGTGTGGACCGCCGGCCGCGCCGGCCGCGACCGCTACGCCATAGCGGACGTCGGCGTCCGCGACGACGACATCGTCGAGGTCGGCCGCCCGCAGCTGGCGCCCATCCGGACCCGGCAGGGCGTGCCGCACGGACGCGTCCCCACCGTGCTGTACGCGCCCACCTGGGAGGGCTGGGACGGCAACCCCGGCAACACCTCGATCGTGCTCGCCGGCGAGCGCATCGTCCGCACGCTGGTGCGGGCCGACCCGCCGGTGCGCGTGCTGTACAAGCCGCACCCCTTCACCGGCACCGTGAGCAAGGAGGCGGGCGCCGCGCACGCGCGGATCACCGCCCTGGTCGAGAAGGCCGCCGCCGAGCGCGCCGCCGACGCGCGCTTCACCGTCGACACCGCAGCCCAGACCGCCGCGCGGGCCGAACTGGCCCGCGTGGAGGCCCGGCTCGCCGAGCTCATCGGCACCGCGGCAGGCGGCAACGGCAACGGCGGCGCGGGCGGCAACGGCTACGGACGGGGCGACGAGGCGGAGGCCACCCGGGACGGCCTGGTCGACCTCGCCCGGCACGAGGAGGCCGCGCGGCTGCGGACCGAGTGGAACGAGGTGTACTGGCGCTCCTTCCCCGGCCACGAGCACCGCGTCATCAGCGGCGCCGAGCCCCGCCTGTACGACTGCTTCAACGTCTCCGACGCGATGGTCTCCGACATCTCCAGCGTCGTCTCCGACTTCATCGCCAGCGGCAAGCCGTACGCCGTCACGGACTCCGCCGAGCTCGGGGTGGAGGAGTTCAAGCGGCAGAACACCGCGGTGCGCGCCGCGACGATCCTGTCCAACGACGCGGGCGGGCTGGGCGAACTGCTGGACGCCGTACGCGACCCGGCCGCGGACCCGCTGGCCGAGGCCCGCGGCGACCTCAAGCGGTATCTGCTCGGCCCCGACGAGCCGGCCTCCATCGTCCAGTTCAACACCGCGGTCGCGAACCTCGCGGGCAAGGCCGACACCCGCAACCTGGGCCAGGAGTCACGGGCGGCGGCCGGAACCGAGCCCGCGACCGTCCCCGCGCCGCGGCTGGCGGCGGCCGGAGACGATGTGACGGCCTGACCCGCGCAACCCGCGCACCCCGCGCACCCCGCGCACCCCGCGCACCCCGCGCACGCGGCCCCCGAGGAGCGCTCCTCGGGGGCCGCGTCGTTTTCCGACCGCTTTCTCACGCCGCTCCGGCGGGGGTCTCTTACCTTTCCCCGGCAAAGTGTCCCCATGTCACCCCCTGTTGTGATCTGACTCACCAAATGATGCCTCCGAGGCAACCCCTTGCCAGGTACGACCGTCTAACAAGTAGTGAATGAGGCGATACGGGGGAAATATCATAGTGATGAGGGGGAAACGTGACCGTCACGCAGCCTGATGTGACTGTGATCATCGGGGCGTACGAGGCGATGCCTTACCTGGTCGAGTGCCTGGCGTCGGTCGAGGCGCAGACCATCGATCCGGGGCGCATCGAGGTCATCACGGTCGACGACGGCTCGACGGACGGAACGGGTGAGTACCTGGAGGAGTTCGCGGCCCGCGCGGCCATGCCGGTCACCGTCATCCGGCAGGAGAACTCCGGAGGGCCCAGCGGCCCGCGCAACGTCGGGCTGGGGAAGGCGGCGGGGCGGTACGTCTTCTTCCTGGACGCCGACGACCGGCTGGGCCCGGAGGCCCTGGAGCGCATGGTCGCGATCGGCGACAGGAACGGCACCGACGTGGTGCTCGGCCGCATCGAGGGCGTCAACCGCGGTGCGCCCAAGTCCATGTGGGGCAGGACGCTGGAACGCACCGACGTCTACTCGTCCAACATCAAGTTCACCCTGAGCGCGCAGAAGCTGTTCCGCCGCGAGTTCCTGACCAGACATCACATGCGGTTCGACGAGTCCCTGTGGACCGGCGAGGACGCGGTCTTCACCATGGAGGCGTACCTGCGGGCGGACGGCGTCTCCGTGGTCGCCGACCACACCTGCTACTACCTGGTGGGCCGCGACGACGGCAAGCACGTGACGAAGAGCGGCGGTTACGCCCTGCGCTTCGACTCGGCGCGCGCCCTGATGAACCTGATAGCCGAGCTGGTGCCCCCGGGGGAGCGGCGCGACCAGCTCATGCTCCGGCCCTTCCTGGTCACCCTGCTGCCGCAGTTCGGCCCCCAGTACGCCAAGGACAGCGAGAAGGTCCGCCGGCACAAGCTCGAACTGGCGCAGCCCCTCATGGACGCCCACTGGAACGAGGGCGTCGCGGCGCAGATGAAGGTCGGCGAGCGCCTGCGGCTGCATCTGGTCGCCCGGCAACGCGCCGAACTGCTCCTGTCCGTCGTGGAGTTCGTCCGTGCCAAGAAGCAGCCGGCGGCGCTCCTGGAGCGCAGGGGCCGCCGGGTGTACATCGCCTACCCGCACTTCAGGGACGCGCGGGCGGGCGTCCCCGACGCGGTGTACCTCGCCGGGGCGCGCGAGGCCCGCGCCTTCCCCGGGTACCGCGAGGGCGGCACCCCCTCCGTGCTGCGCCGAGCCGTACGCAGGGCGCGCCGGGCGCTGCGCTCCTCGGGCTCGGCTACCCCGGGTGGGCGGGCTGCTGCGGCGTAGCGGAGCGGCGCTGGTCCGGGATCTCCGTGGCGGCCTCGGCGGCGAGCCGCTCGGCCATCCGGGCGCGGTGCTCCAGCGCGGCGGAGCACAGCGCCCGGACCGCGTCGCCGAAGCGCTCCTGTGACGAGGGCTCGTCCGGCCCGAGCAGATGGCGCTTCAGCTCGGCCCGCTCCTGCGCCCACGGGTCCTTCCCGGGCCGGCGCACGCTGTCGAGGAGGTCCGCCACCCCGGCCGCGTCCGGTGTCAGCACCGTCGCCGCGCGCACGGTCGGGAACGCCTTGCGGAACACGTCCTCGGCGAGTCCGCTGGTGTTGGCCACGGCGTACGGCTTGCCGCTGGCCAGGAAGTCGCTGATCACGCTCGACACATCGCTGACGAGCAGATCGGCCTGGTCGAAGCAGGCGTACAGGGCGGGCCGCACCTCGGTGACGACCTGGTGCCCGCCCTCGGGCAGCGACGCCCAGTACGCCTCCTCCCAGGCCGCCGCCGTGCGGGCCACCGCCTCCGCGCGCCCCGGCTCGGGCGCCGACTGCACCAGCATCCGCTCCATCGAGTCGGCGCCCGCCCGCGCGGTGATCGTCGTCAGGCGGTCCAGCTCGCGGGTGAGCCGGGCCAGTGCGCCGTCGCCGGGCCGCTCCCCGGCGGCCCGCCCGCGGTTCGCCGCCCGGATCAGCTCGCGGACGCGCAGATCGGCCGCCCCGGCCCGCGGATCCACCGAGCCCGTCAGCGGGTGCGGCTTGTACAGCAGCCGCACCGCCGGGTCCGCGAGCAGCGCCCGGACCAGGTTCTCCCCGGCCTCGACCAGGGAGGTGTTGCCGGGGTTGCCGTCCCAGCCCTCCCAGGTCGGCGCGTACAGCACCGTCGTCCACGCCCCCCGGGGCGGCCCCGCGTACGGCGCCAGGCCGTCCAGCTGCGGGCGGCCGATCTCGGCCACGTCCTTGTCCTCGACGCCCACCTCGGCGAGCGCGTACCGCTCGCGCGCCGCCGGACCCGCCACCCACACCTCGTCGTACGCCTTCGCGTACGGGTTGCACGACGACAGCTTGTCGCTCTCCCCGTGGTTGACGAACGTGTGCTTCAGCGTGGGGATGCGCAGCACCTGCGAGGTCTTGCCCGAGTTCGAGGGGTGGACGAGCGCCTGCAGCGAGCACTCCTCCAGCCGCATCAGCGTGGAGACCTTCGGCAGGCACAGGACCGGCACGTCGGTCGGCCCGATCTTCTGCACCATGAACCGCTCCCGCAGCACGATCAGCGGACGCCCCTCCAGCTTCGCCAGCGGCTCCAGCCACATGTTCGCCTGGTACGCGGAGGAGGCGCCGCCGGAGAAGTACAGGCCGACGGTCGGCCGGTACTCCGCCAGCCAGGCGTCCAGCCAGCGCAGCGCCTCGCGCTCGCCCGCCGGGCGCCGGCCCGGCAGCAGCCGTACGAGGAGGTCGTACAGGCCCGTCAAGGCCAGTCCCAGGGACAGCGCGACGCCCAGGCCCGCGCACCACGGCTCGTCCGTCGCCGCCGTGGCCAGCAGGCCCGCCGTGGCCGGCAGGCCGAAGGCGAGCAGACGGTGCCCGGGGCGGCGCAGCAGCAGCGGCGGGGCGGGGGACAGGCGCAGCGCGGAGGCGTCGATGTTGCGGGTGAGGAACGGCAGGGTGCGGGTGCGGCGGACCAGCACCGAGACGGCCTGGATCGCGCAGTGCAGCGCGTAGAAGGCGAGCAGGCCGCCCACGAGCGGGGCGTACAGCGTCTCGCGGTGCTGCTCGCCCAGCCGCAGCAGACCGACGACCAGCAGCAGGTCCCGCAGCACGTGCCGCACGGTGATGTCCGCGTGCGACTTGGCGAACACCGACAGCATGTCGCGCTGCCAGCGGTAGAGCACGCCCTCGACGGCCAGCGAGAGCACCGTCGCGGCCAGCAGCAGCGGGACGTGCGGACGCAGCGCGCCCACGGCCTGGCCGCAGAACGCCGCGACCAGCAGGAGCGTGACGAGGGCTTTCGCCGGGACGCGGGACGGGGGTGCGGGCAACTGCGGTCACTCCAGGGTCGGCGCGGGAGGTCGTCGTCCGGGTTAACGCGCGGCCGCGTCCGGACGACACGCACGTGTCCGCCGGGTGAGCGGTGGCCGGGCGCGGCGGTGCCCCGGCCGTCCGGAGGCTGGACCGATGCGCGCCTGGCGATCCGCTTCGCGTAGATTCGGGGCGAGGGAACCGGCACGCGCGCGAGGGGACGAGCACTGGTGGCAGGGGCAAGGCAGGGCGTGCGCGAGGCCCGCAGGGTCGTCGTCAAGGTGGGTTCCTCGTCGCTGACCACCGCGTCCGGCGGCCTGGACGCCGACCGGGTGGACGCCCTCGTCGACGTGCTGGCCAAGAGCCGCAGCGGGGGCGAGCGGGAGGTCGTCCTGGTCTCCTCCGGCGCCATCGCGGCCGGGCTCGCGCCGCTGGGGCTGCGCCGCCGCCCCAAGGACCTCGCCCGGCAGCAGGCCGCGGCCAGCGTCGGCCAGGGCCTCCTCGTCGCCCGCTACACCGCCTCCTTCGCCCGCCACGGCGTCCGCGTCGGCCAGATCCTGCTGACCAGCGACGACATGAGCCGGCGCGCCCATCACCGCAACGCCTCGCGCACCCTCGACAAGCTGCTCGCCATGGGCGCGTTCCCGATCGTCAACGAGAACGACACCGTCGCCACGGACGAGATCCGCTTCGGCGACAACGACCGGCTCGCCGCCCTCGTCGCCCACCTGGTCCGCGCCGACCTGCTGGTCCTGCTGTCCGACGTGGACGGCGTGTACGACGGGGATCCCAGCAGGCCGGGGACCTCGCGGATCGCGCAGGTGCGCACACCGGCCGACCTCGCCGGGGTCGACGTCGGCAGCGCGGGCAGGGCGGGCGTCGGCACCGGCGGCATGGTCACCAAGGTGGAGGCGGCCGCCATCGCGGCGGCCGCGGGCATCCCCGTGGTCCTGACCAGCGCGGTCCACGCCGCCGATGCGCTGTCCGGCGGCGACACCGGCACCTACTTCCACGCCACCGGCAAGCGTTCCGCGGACCGGCTGCTGTGGCTCCAGCACGCCTCCGCCCCGCAGGGCTCGCTGACCCTGGACGACGGGGCGGTGCGGGCGGTCGTCGAGCGCCGCACGTCGCTGCTGCCGGCCGGTATCGCCGCAGTCGAGGGCGAGTTCAGCGCGGGCGACCCGGTCGAGCTGCGCGACGGCGCGGGGCGCGCGGTCGCGCGCGGCCTCGTCAACTTCGACGCCAAGGAGATCCCGCAGCTGCTGGGCCGCTCGACGCGCGAGCTGGCACGGGAGCTGGGCGCGGAGTACGAGCGCGAGGTCGTCCACCGGGACGATCTGGTGATCCTCCAGCGGTGACGGACGCCTGACCGGGCGGCGACGCGACGAGGCCGCGCGCTCCGTCCCGAGGCCGCGCGCTCCGTCCCGCTGCCCGCGGCTCCCGCTCCCGGCTGAAGGTGTCCTTCCGGGGTACGCCCCCGGGCCTCCGGCCGAAAACAGGGGGAACGGCCCGTCAAGCGGGACGCCCTGAGGAGGACGTTCCGCAAAAGCGCCCCGCGAGCCCTTGCGGCCTGCTCAACTTTGTCTCACGGACACATTCCGCACGGCCCCCGGGTCGGTCACTGCGTCAAGGAGGCCGTCGTGAGACGAGTACGCCCCGGGGCGGCGTCCCGCGGTGCCGGCGGGGTCTCGTCCCGGGCGGCCGGCGAGGAGCGGGCCCTGACGAGCGTCGCGGCCGGCGACCGCTGCGAGAAGCCCGGGGAACTGCCCCGCCTGTGGCACGTCACCCTCAGCGTCTCCGGCCGGGAGGCCCCGCTGACGGAGGTGCGCCGCGCCCTCGAACAGCTGGCCCATGACCACCCCTTTCTGCTGACCAGCCGGTACGCCCGCGACCACGCCGAGATCCGGTACTGGGAGGAGGCCCGCGACCTGCACGACGCGGCCGCCGTCGCCCTGCGGCTGTGGGGCGAGCACCGGCAGAGCGCGGGACTGCCGCCCTGGGAGATCGTCGGCCTGGAGGTCATCGACCGCGAGACGTACCACCACCGGGTCGCGGAGGGGTACGGCCCGGCCCCGGCGACGCCGGTCGGCATCCACCCCTTCTGACCCGTCTCGGGGTGTGGAACACGCGCTGAACGCCTCCGGCGGGCGCACTACCCTTCATGGCATGACCTCGCTCTCGCCGTACGACGCCATGACCCCGGTCACCCAGGCCGCCTACCGCGCCAAGGCGGCCGCCGCCGACCTCGCCCCGCTGCCGCGGGCCGAGAAGGACGACGCGCTCCTCGCCATCGCGGACGCCCTGGAGGTCCGTACGAGCGAGATCGTCGAGGCCAACGCCAAGGACGTCGCCAGGGCCCGCGAGGCCGGCACCGGCGAGGCGATCGTCGACCGGCTGACGCTGACGCCGGAGCGGGTCCGCGCCATCGCCTCGGACGTGCGCGACGTCGTCGCCCTGCCCGACCCGGTCGGCGAGGTCGTGCGCGGCTCGACCCTCCCCAACGGCATCGACCTGCGCCAGGTCCGTGTCCCGCTCGGCGTCGTCGGCATCATCTACGAGGCCCGCCCGAACGTCACCGTGGACGCCGCCGCCCTCTGCCTGAAGTCCGGCAACGCCGTGCTGCTGCGCGGCTCGGCCTCGGCCTACGAGTCGAACTCCGCCCTCGTGCGGGTGCTCCGCGACGCCGTCGGCGGGGCCGGGCTGCCCGCCGACGCCGTCCAGCTCGTGCCCGGCGAGAGCCGGGAGAGCGTGCGCGAGCTGATGCGCGCCCGCGGCCTGGTCGACGTGCTGATCCCGCGCGGCGGCGCCTCCCTGATCCAGACGGTCGTGACCGAGTCGATCGTGCCCGTCATCGAGACCGGCACCGGCAACTGCCACGTCTACGTCGACGCCCACGCCGACCTCGACATGGCGATCGACATCCTGATCAACTCCAAGGCCCAGCGCGTCAGCGTCTGCAACGCCGCCGAGACCCTGCTGGTCCACCAGGACATCGCCCCCGAGTTCCTGCCGCGCGCCCTGGAGGCCCTGGCGAAGGCCGGTGTCACCGTGCACGCGGACGACCGGGTGATGGCGTACGCGAAGGACTCCGAGGCCACGGTCGTCGAGGCGACCGCGGAGGACTGGGAGACCGAGTACCTCTCGTACGACATCGCCACCGCGGTCGTGGACTCCCTGGACAAGGCCGTCGAGCACATCCGGCTGTGGACCTCCGGTCACACCGAGGCGATCGTCACCACCTCGCAGCAGGCGGCCCGCCGCTTCACCCAGCTGGTCGATTCCACGACGGTCGCCGTGAACGCCTCCACCCGGTTCACCGACGGCGGCCAGTTCGGCTTCGGCGCGGAGATCGGCATCTCCACCCAGAAGCTGCACGCCCGCGGACCGATGGGGCTGCCCGAGCTGACCAGCACGAAGTACATCGTCACCGGTGACGGGCACATCCGGCGCTGAACCAGACGCTCCGGTTCCGGGGGCGGCGGTGGTGCGGCGGCGGTCCGCCCGGCGCGGGGCGCACGGCCAGGGCATATGCGTCCGACACGCGCCCCCGGGCCACCACCGTGCACCGGCGGGAGCCTCCGGGAAGGCGGATGAATTTTCCTACCGCCTGCCCAAATTGACCCCCCAGGTCTACTCTGGATGCGTGCCGGAGGACGTGGGGGGCATGCCGTTCCCTGACGGCTGGGAGCCCGACGACGACCACGACCACGGGGTGTCGGACGAAGAGTTCGCCTCCGTGGTGTTCGACGAGGACTTCGTACGGGCGGCCGTGGTCCACGAGCCGACCGCCGTGGAACGCCTCCTGGCCGCCGCGCAGGCCAGAGCCGAGGCATCGGAGGCGGAGGCCCGCCGGGCCCACGGCAGGGGCGAGCGCCACGACGACAGGTTCGGCGGCGCCGGATTCGGCCATGATCCCGACTACGACGAGCTGGACGACACCGACATCCTCGAAGGTCCCTACGGCGCCCCCGGGGCCTACGGCAGACAGGTCCGCTGGCACCGCCCGGTCGCCTGGATCCTCGCCGCCGTGATGGGAATCGGCATGGTCGCGCTGGCCTTCACCGCGGTCTACCGGGGCGCCTCGTCCGGCAGCGGCGACCCCGTTCCGCCGCCGGCGTCCACCGGGCTGGAGCAGGGTGGGGGAGTGGCGCCCTCGGCCTCCGCCGACCACTCCCGGCCCTCCGTCCCGGTCATTCCGCGTACGCCCTGATCAGGGGCCCGCGTCCGGGCCGCCGCGGGTCGCCCGCCTCGATGAGGACCTGTCAGAAGTTGTCGCGCGGGCGGGCGTTTACCCGGCCTCGCCGCGACCTACCCTGAAGATATGGGACGGCCAGGAGACCCGCCCGAGGGGACACCCGAGGGCGCCCCCGGAGGCGCCGAGGACGAGTACCGATCCGTCGTCTTCGACGAGTCGTTCATCCGCGCTGCCCGCCTCCAGGAGTTCTCCGCGCAGGAGCGCATGGACGACCACGCGCCCGCCGTGCGCAGCCGCGCCCCCCTGCGGCGCGGCCTGTCCCGCCAGGCCCTCGTCCTCGTCCTCCTGATCGCCGCGGCCTTCGGCACGGCGATCTACATGGGCGTACGCCATCCGTACCAGACCCCCGCGCGTGCCGGACGGCCCGCCGAGCCGCTGCGGACGACCATGATCCCGCTCGCGCCCCGGGGCAGGGTGCCCGGGACGGCCGACACCGACCTGCTGTACGCGCGCAGCCCGGCCGCCCGGTTCCGCATCGGCGCCGAGGGCATCCCGCTGCCGCCCGCACGGCCCACGGCGCACTTCTCGGACAGCCAGGTGACCAACGCCCTCACCATCGCCAAGGACTACATCGTGCGCTCCTCGCTGTACCCCGAGGTGCTGACGGGCGACCGGGTCCGCGAGGTGCGGGTACTGCTGGACTCCGACCAGCTGGACCAGTTCGACAACAGCTTCCGCCGGCCCGCGGCCGACGGGCGGCATGCGCCGACCGGGTGGCTGGTGCGCTTCGACCCCGCGCGGGTCGCGCTGGCCGACCCCAAGGTCCGGGTGCGGGGCACGCTCCGGGTGACCGAGACGGACGCGTCGACGCTGGAGATCAGCGCCGACCACACCTTCGTCTACGCCCTGCGGCCGGCCGGCCGGGCCACCGGGGGCAGGTCCGCCGAGGCGTCGCTGTTCACCGTGCGCCGCGAACTGCACTTCCGGTTCGACCGGGAGGACCTGCGCCTGCACCAGGCCCAACTGGTCGGCGCCACCGTGCAGGCGGGGCCGCTGTCCTGCGCCCAGGACTCCGCCGCCCGGCTGCGCCCGCTGCTGGCGGGCGAGACGGCCGGGGACGGCGGCCCCGCGGGGAGCGACCCCTACGCCACGGACGGCGCCACCGCCCTGTGCGGATCGCTGGCCCCGGGGGCCCAGCCGAAGGTGTGAACGGGCCGCGGGGGCGGCCCGCGGCTCCCGTCAGCTGCCGCCGTTCTCCCGCGCGGTCCCGTTTCCGTCCTCGCGCGCCGACCCGTCCTTGGGTGCCGCGCCCGCGAAGCCGCCGAAGCCCCGGCGGACCCGGCCGCCCAGGTCGCCCGCCCCGCCGGCGATGTCCGTGACCAGCTTCATCAGCGGGTCCTTCGAGGACTTCATCTGCGTGGCGTAGTGGGAGGCCGACTCGCGGAAGGAGTCCGTGACGGAGGTGTCCTTGTCCTCGCTGCGGCGCGGGTAGTGGCCGTCCATGAGCCGCTGGTGGTCGCGGGACTCGGCCCACTTCTTCAGCTCGGCCGCGCGGACCGTGGTGAAGGGGTGGGAGCGCGGCAGCACGTTGAGGATCTTCAGGACCGAGTCGCGCAGGTCGCCGCCCTCCTCGTACTCCTCGGCCTGCTTCAGGAAGGCGTTCACGTTCATCTCGTGCAGGTGGTTGCCGCCCGCGATCTTCATCAGGCCGCGCATCGACGCCTCAAGGTCCTGGCCCACCAGCAGCCCGGCCCGGTCGGCGGACAGCTCCGACTTGCGGAACCACTCCCGCAGCGCCGTCACGATCGCCATCACCGCGAGGTTGCCCAGCGGGATCCAGGCGACGCGGACCGCGAGGCTCGTCAGGAAGAGCAGGATCGTGCGGTACACCGAGTGGCCGGAGAGGGCGTGGCCCACCTCGTGGCCCACCACCGCCCGCATCTCCTCCTCGTCGAGCAGCTCGACCAGACCCGTGGTGACCACGATGATCGGCTCGTCAAGGCCGATGCACATCGCGTTCGGAACGGGGTCCTGGTTGACGTACATCGGCGGGACCTTCTCCAGGTCCAGGATGTGGCACGCGTCCCGCAGCATCACGTCGAGGTGGGCGAACTGCTGGTCGGACACCCGAACCGAGTCGGACAGGAACAGCAGCCTGAGGCTGCGCTCCGGCAGCAGACTGCTGAGCGCCTTGAACACGGTGTCGAAACCGCTGAGCTTGCGCAGGGCGACCAGGGCCGAGCGGTCGGCCGGGTGCTCGTAGGCGCGCGAGGAGATCCCCGGGAAACGCCTGCGCTGCCGGCTCGGCACGCGCTCGTGCTGCTCGTGGCCGTCGGACATACTTCCCCCAGGTGCGTGTGTGAGGGCCCGTCACGGGCCCGTGGACCTGCCTAGTGCGCCCCCGAAGCAGGGCCCAGCCTAGGCGGAGTTACCGTGGACGGGCACTACAGCGAAGGAGTTCCACGTCATGGAGCACACCCCCCGGACCGCCTGGCTCGCCCAGGCCGCGAACGCAGCCGGCCAGCAAGGGCCGGGAAACCTGCTCCGGATCGTACTTGTCGTGATGATCGTGGGGTGTGTGCTGACCGCGTGGTTCCTGCTGCGGGGCTACAGGCGGAAGGACGAGTGAGCCGGCGGGAAAGTTCCCCGGCCCCGCCGACGGCGGAGTCGGCGTGATCGCCGTCATGGCACCCGTTTACGATGGGGGCGACGTCTTTATACCGCCCACACGCGATAGGTCACGCCGAAGATGAGCATCCAGAGCGCAGCCGCCCAGTTGGCCACCCTCGCCTCCGAGGGCGGGGGACAGGGCGGCAACCACGAGAGCCTCAACCCGCTGATCACCGGTGGCGGCGCGTTCGTCATCCTGATGCTTCTGCTGTGGATCACCACCCGCCTCAACCGCGACCGCTGAGTCCCGGCCGGGACTCAGGCCCCGCGCCCGGACACCTGTTCGCCCGAGTGCCCCGACGGGGCCGGTAGGGTCTGCACGCATGGGACAGCAGGACATGCCTACCGGCCCCGGACACGGTCCGACGCACTCCGGCAAGCGCCGTCTCGGCGTCATGGGCGGAACGTTCGACCCGATCCACCACGGCCACCTCGTCGCGGCCAGCGAGGTCGCCGCCCAGTTCCACCTGGACGAGGTCGTGTTCGTGCCGACCGGCCAGCCCTGGCAGAAGAGCGACCGGCATGTCTCCCCCGCCGAGGACCGCTATCTGATGACGGTCATCGCCACGGCGGAGAACCCGCAGTTCTCCGTGAGCCGCATCGACATCGACCGCGGCGGCCCGACGTACACGGTGGACACCCTGCGCGACCTGAGGGCGCTCAACCCCGACACCGACCTGTTCTTCATCACCGGCGCGGACGCCCTCGGGCAGATCCTCACCTGGCGGGACTCGGCCGAGCTGTTCTCCCTCGCCCACTTCGTCGGGGTCACCCGGCCCGGCCACCACCTCGACGACTCCGGACTGCCCGAGGGCGGCGTGTCGCTGGTGGAGGTGCCCGCACTGGCCATCTCGTCCACCGATTGCCGCGCGAGAGTCGCGAAGAAGGACCCCATCTGGTATCTGGTGCCGGACGGAGTCGTGCGCTACATCGACAAGCGCGAGCTGTATCGCGGCGAGTGAGCCGAGAGGGGCGACGGTGAACGACCGACACGACGCGGGGTACGGGGACGGCCAGTACGAACTCGTCGGGTACGACACGTACGGGCAGCCCGTCTACCGGCAGGTGACCCGGCCCCCGCAGCCCCGGCAGCACCACACCCCCTCCCCGCGGCAGGACCACGGCCACGACCCGTACGCGGGCGACGCTCCGCGGCAGGGCGGGCCGTACGACCCCTACGGCGGCCCGGACACCGGCGAGACCGCCCGGCAGCAGCCCCCGCCGCAGGCACCGCCCCACGACGGCCGCGGCACCGGTGCGCACCACCACCCCCGCCGGCCCGGCGGGCACGCGGCGCCCCCGGACCCCCACGGCCGCGCCCCCGCCGCCGGCCGGCAGCCGGGGGCCGCCGGGCAGACCGCCCACATCCCCCAGCAGGCGGGGCCCGTCGGGGAACCGCCGCCCCGGGACCAGGGCCGGGCCGACCGCGACCACCCCACCGAGCAGTTCGCCTTCGTGGAGGAGCCCGACGGGGACTCCGAGGACGTCATCGACTGGCTGAAGTTCACCGAGAACCGCACCGAGCGGCGCGAGGAGGCGAAGCGCCGGGCACGCGCGCGTGTCGTCGCGCTCGCGGTCGTCCTCGCGCTCGTCGCGGCGGGCGGGGTCGGCTACCTCTGGTTCGCCGGGAGGCTGCCCGGCCTCACCGCGTCGAAGGACACCGCGGACACCGCCGACACCGCCGCACCGGCCGGCGCCCAGAAGCGCGACGTGATCGTCGTCCATCTGCACAACACCGCCCAGGGCGGCACCTCCACGGCGCTGCTGGTCGACAACACCACCACCCGGCAGGGCACCACGGTCCTGGTGCCCAACTCCCTGTCCGTCAGCGGCGACGACGGCACCGCCACCACCCTCGCCAAGTCGGTCGACGACGACGGCTCCGCCGGCACGCGCGACGCCCTCGACACCGTGCTCGGCACCGAGATCCAGGGCACCTGGCGGCTGGACACCCCCTACCTCCAGAACCTCGTGGACCTGATCGGCAACATCGAGGTCGACACCGACACCGACGTCCCCGACCCGGCCGCCGGGTCCAAGGGTGCCCCGCCCCTCGTCCGCGAGGGCAAGGCGCGCACCCTCGGCGGCAGGACGGCCGTCGCCTACGCCACCTACCAGGGCCCGAACGAGGACCAGAACGCCCAGCTCCAGCGGTTCGGGCAGGTCATGCAGGCCGTCCTGCGCAAGCTCACCTCGGACGCGCAGGGCGCGACCACCACCGTGCAGACCCTGGGCATGATCATCGAGCCGCCGCTGACCGACAAGGACCTCGGCGCCTTCCTCTCCCGGCTCGCCGACCTCGCCAAGGGCGGCGACTACCGGACCGCCATGCTGCCCGTCCGGGCCGACGGCACCCTGAGCGCGCGGGACGGCGCCTCCGTCGTGAAGAACGTCCTCGGCGGCACCGCCAAGAGCCCCGCCGCGGACGCCGCCGTCCGCGTCTCCGTGCGCAACGCCAGCGGGGTCGGGGAGAACACCGGCAAGGCGCGCGTGGTGCTGCTCAACGGCGGTTTCACCTTCCTGGAGGGCGGCACCGCCGCCAGCGCTGCCGTCTCCGAGGTCGCCTACGCCGACGCCGCCGGCAAGGCCGACGCCACCGAGGTCGCCAAGACGATGGGCCTTCCCGCCTCCGCCGTCACCAAGGGCGACGTCTCCGCAGGCGCCGACGTCTCGGTGGTCCTCGGCCGGGACTTCAAGCCCGGCTCCTCCTGACCGCCCGTACATCGCCGCAGGCCACCCCGCGTGAACGCAGAATCACGTGGGGTCCTGTCACCGGTCCGTGAGACCCTTGGGGGCAAGTGAAGCCAAGTGCCCGCCCGACCGAAAGCCTTGTGGTGACCGCTACCGACCGTTCCCTCGAGCTCGTCAACACCGCCGCGCAGGCCGCGGCCGACAAGCTCGCGCACGACATCATCGCCTACGACGTCAGCGACGTCCTGTCGATCACGGACGCCTTCCTGCTGGCCTCCGCGCCCAACGACCGCCAGGTCAAGTCGATCGTCGACGAGATCGAGGAGCGGCTCCAGAAGGAGCTCGGCGTCAAGCCGGTGCGCCGCGAGGGCGACCGCGAGGCCCGCTGGGTGCTGCTCGACTACGTCGACATCGTCGTCCACGTCCAGCACAGCGAGGAGCGCGTCTTCTACGCCCTGGAGCGGCTGTGGAAGGACTGCCCCGAGATCGAGCTGCCCGAGGACGCGCGGGCCACCCGCGGCAAGGGCGCCGAGCACGCCCGGCTCCGGGCCGCCGAGGAGGCGGCCGAGCTGGACGGTGAGTGGCGATGAGTGCCACCGGTGAGGTGACGTCCGGCCGGTCCGGCCGGGGCCGTCGCGTCATCCTGTGGCGGCACGGCCAGACCTCGTGGAACGTGGAGCGCCGCTTCCAGGGCACCACGGACGTCGCCCTCACCGAGACCGGAGTCCTCCAGGCCCGGCGCGCCGCCCGGCTGCTCGCCGGCCTCAGGCCCGACGCGATCATCGCCTCCGACCTTCGGCGGGCCGCCGACACCGCGGCCGAGCTGGCGGTGCTCACCGGTCTGGAGGTGACGCACGACGAGGCCCTGCGGGAGACCTACGCGGGCGTCTGGCAGGGGCTGACGCACCAGGAGATCATCGCCCGCCACGGCGACGAGTACGCCGCCTGGAAGCGCGGCGAGCCCGTGCGCCGCGGCGGCGGCGAGCTGGAGACCGAGGTCGCCGACCGGGCCGCGCCCGTGGTGCTCCGGCACGCCGACAAGCTCCCGGACGACGGCACGCTCCTCGTGGTCAGCCACGGCGGCACCATCCGTACGACCATCGGCCGCCTCCTGGGCCTGGAGCCCCGCCACTGGGAGAGCCTGGGCGGGCTGTCCAACTGCTGCTGGTCCGTCCTCGGCGAGGGAGCCCGCGGCTGGCGCCTGCTGGAGCACAACGCCGGCACCCTGCCGGAGCCGGTGCTCGGCGACGACGACTGACGCCCCCGGCCCCCGCGGGGGCCGCCCCTGACCCGGATTTCACTTTCCGGCAGGTCGCAGGCTAAAGTTCTTCTTGTTCGCCCCGCCGGGCGGGAAGAACGCAAGGGGCTATAGCTCAGTTGGTAGAGCGCCTGCATGGCATGCAGGAGGTCAGGAGTTCAATTCTCCTTAGCTCCACAGCGAGACAACAAGATCCCGCCGATCACCTCGATCGGCGGGATCTTCTGGTATCGGCACCTGGCGTCCGCGTCAACGGGCGGGCCGGCGCGGAGGGTTCGAGCGGACGAGCGGCCCGCGGCGAACTGTTCGGGTTCGGCTTGAATGACTTGCGCCCCGGAGGCGGATGCCGGCGGAGATTCCGCTCCCTTCCCTGCATGCGGCCCCCGCCCCCCTCGTGTGCCACGACCTACGGCCGCGAGGTGTCGTCGCCGCCTGCGGCCGCCCCCGGCGCCCCTTCGCCCCACTGGAGGCCCCGTCGGTCGAGGCCTGGTCGAGAGCCGGTCGAGGAGGCAGTGCGGCTGGGGGGAAGCTGTTGTGCCGGGGCGGTCTGACGAGGATGCTCAAAGCGCGCCGCCCGGCTGACGCCCCGCACGCGGTTCGGTCAACTCGCTTGATGCGCAGGAGTGTTGTTCTGCCCTGCACGTGATACTCAAACTGTAATACGGTGGTGTGGTTGCCACCCTGGACGGAGTGAGTGCATGGATGGGCAGGACGACGTGCTGGACAGCTCGACGGGATGGGTCGCCACTCATGTGCGGCGCTACCTGGCGAGCGACGGGGCCAGCGGGCACATCTGGTACGGGAAGCCGACGCTCGTGCTGACCACACGGGGACGCACGTCCGGGGCGCTGCGGCGGACCGGGCTGATATACGGGGAGGACGGGGCGGACTTCGTCGTCGTCGGGTCCAACGGCGGGGCCGACCATCATCCGCAGTGGTACCTGAACCTGCTCGCCGAGCCGCGGGCCCGGATCCAGGTGACGGCGGACGTGTACGAGGTCGTCGCACGCGAGGCCGAGGGGGAGGAGCGCGGGCGGCTCTGGGACGCGATGGCGGAGATCTTCCCGCAGTACAAGAGCTACCGGAAGAAGACCGAGCGCAGGATTCCCGTCATGGTGCTGGAGCCGCGGGAGTCCTGAGCCGATGACGTGCGGCGACGGGAGGGCTGGGGAGCCCCCCGTCGCAGGGTGAGGCGGGCCGGCGCGGTCAGGGCCCTGTCCTTCGGGGGAGTCACCGTGCCGGTTCCCCCTGTTCGATGTCCGTACGTCGTAAGGGGTGTGTGGTGGGGAGATTCAGCCGCCGGGGGTTCCTGACCGCGGCAGCCGCGGGAACCGCGACCGTGACGGGGGCCGCGGCCGCGTCCGCCGAGGCTGGCAGACCGCCCAGGTCCGCGCTGTGCGTGCCCGAGCCGCGGATCACGACCGTGGAGGCGGGCGACGCCCGGTATCACGAACTGGTCGCCAGGGGGTTCAACGCGCGGTTCGTCGCGGCGCCCGACCGGGTGCACGTGGTGCACTCGGCCGGACAGGTCGCCCAGGTCCTGACCGCCGCGGTCCGGTCCGGCAAGCAGGTCGCCGTGCGCAGCGGCGGGCACTGCTTCGAGAACTTCGCCGACCACCGTGACGTCAAGGTGCTCATCGACACCTCACCGATGCGCGCGGTCTATTTCGACCGGGAGCGGCGGGCGTTCGCCGTCGAACCGGCCGCGACGCTCGCCGAGGTGTACCGCACGCTGCACTACGACTACGGAGTCACACTGCCCGCCGGAGTGTGCCCGCAGGTCGGGGCCGGCGGCCACGTCGCCGGCGGTGGGTACGGTCCGCTGACCCGCCGCGACGGTGCCGTCGTCGACCACCTGTACGGCGTCGAGGTCGTCGTGGTGGACGCGTCGGGCCAGGCCCGGGTCGTCACGGCCACCCGTGAGGCCGACGACCCGAACCGGGAACTGTGGTGGGCCCACACCGGCGGTGGCGGCGGCAACTTCGGCGTCGTCACCCGCTATCTCTTCCGGTCGCCGGGGGCGCAGGGGGACCAACCCGAACGCCTCCTCCCGAAGCCGCCGACCCGGCTCTGCTCGACCTTCGTCACCTGGCCGTGGGCCGACGTCGACCTGACCAGCTTCACCCGGCTCGTACAGAACTACAGCCGCTGGTTCGAGGATTACCACGCCGATCAGCGGTACAGCAGCCTCTACAGCACGCTGCACCTCAACACCCATGCCGTCGGCTCGATCTCGATGGAGATCCGCTTCGACGGCGGCCGGGCCGACGCGGAAGACCTCATCGACCGGTTCGTCGCGGCGGTCAACAAGGGCACCGGCCTGACGCCCGCGATCGAGCATCAGGACGACCTGTGGCTCCAGGCGACCCTGGGTGCCCGCTTCGACACCGGCGGGTACGACCGGCACAAGTCCAAGAGCGCCTACCTGAGGCGCACCTGGACCGCCGAGCGGATCGCGACCGTGCATCGCCATGTGACCGACCAGGCCTTCCAGGGATGGGGCTCGGTCGACCTCTACTCGTACGGCGGCCGGGTGAACACCGTGCCGTCCGACGCCACCGCCCTGCCACAGCGCGACTCGATCCTCAAGGCATGGTTCTCCGTGACGTGGATGGACCCCGCCGCGGACGATCTGCACCTGAAGTGGATCCGCGAGCTGTACCGCGACGTCTTCCGTGACACGGGTGGCGTCCCCGTGCCCGGTGCCGATCACGACGGTTGCTACATCAACTACCCGGACACCGACACCGCCGACCCCGCCTGGAACACCTCCGGTGTGCCCTGGACGACCCTCTATTACAAGGGCGGCTACCCCAGGCTTCAGCGGGTCAAGGCCGGCTGGGACCCACGGGACGTCTTCCGCCACCCTCTCTCCGTCCGGCTGCCTTGACCCGCATACGAACGGAAGGATCCGGATCGTGGAGTCATGCCCGCCCGTCGGCACGCACCTCAGTCTCGGCGGTGACCTCACCGTCCGCCGCCTGGGTTTCGGGGCGCTGCGGCTGACCGGTCCC
Source organism: Streptomyces zinciresistens K42 (assembly GCF_000225525.1). Taxonomy (GTDB): domain Bacteria; phylum Actinomycetota; class Actinomycetes; order Streptomycetales; family Streptomycetaceae; genus Streptomyces; species Streptomyces zinciresistens. Next base: position 26,721 of record NZ_AGBF01000013.1, read on the forward strand.
CACCACTGGGGTCCCCCGGCCGAGCCCGAAAAGGCGATGGAGGTCGCCAGGGAGGCGGTCGCGCTCGGCGTGACCTTCATCGACACCGCGGACGTCTACGGGCTCGGCGCCAACGAGGAGCTGCTCGCCGCCGCCCTCCACCCTTATGCCCCCGGCCTCGTCGTCTCGACCAAGGCGGGTGGGGTCCGGCCCGGACCCCACCGGTGGCGGGCCCTCGGCCGCCCCGACTACCTGCGTCAGCAGGCCGAACTGAGCCTGCGCCGGCTGCGCCTGGAACGCGTCGAGCTGTTCCAGCTGCACCGGGTCGACCCGCAGGTCTCGCTGGAGGACCAGGTGGGCGCGCTCAAAGAGCTCCAGGACGAGGGGAAGGTCCGGCACATCGGACTCTCCGAGGTGACCGTGGAGCAGATCGAACGGGCCCGAGCCGTCGCCCCGATCGCCAGCGTCCAGAACAAGTACGGCCTCGGGGAACGCCGTTACGATCCCGAGCTGGCCCACTGCGAGCGGGAGGGAATCGCGTTCATCGCCTGGAAACCGCTGGCCGGGGCTGCCCGTCCGGCCGCCGACAGCGCCCTGGCCAGGGTTGCCGCGGAGACCGGCGCGACGCCGGCACAGGTGGCGCTCGCCTGGCTGCTGCATTGCTCGCCGGTCATGATGCCGATCCCCGGCACCTCCTCGCTGGGCCACCTGCGGGCGAACATGGCCGCCGAGGGCATCGCCCTGGACGAGAAGCAGATGGCCTTGCTCGAAGAGGGGTGACCGTGGTGGCCGGAGAGCCCGGCAGGACGGGGTTCGTCCGCCGGGCTCTCCCGCCCCTCCGGTTCAGGGGCGCATCTCGTCCGCCACGGACATCACGTAGGAGCCGTAGCCGGAGCGGGAGAGTTTGGCACCCAGCCGGTGGCACGCCTCAGCGTCGATGAAGCCCATCCGCAGCGCGACCTCCTCCAGACAGGCGATCCGCACTCCCTGCCGGTCCTCCATCGTCTGCACGTATTGGCCCGCCTGGAGCAGCGACTCCGGCGTGCCGGCGTCGAGCCAGGCGAACCCCCTTCCGAAGGAGACGAGTTGGGCGCGTCCCGCGTTCAGGTAGACCTGGTTGACCTCGGTGATCTCCAGCTCGCCGCGGGGGGAGGGACGGATCTGACGGGCGATCTCCACGACGTCGTTGCTGTACAGGTAGAGGCCGGTGATGGCGAGGTTGGACCGAGGCTTCTCCGGCTTCTCGGCGAGCGACACCAGCCGCCCGTCCTCGTCGACCTCGCCGACGCCGTACCGCTCGGGATCGGTCACCGGGTAGCCGAACAGGACACAGCCGTCGAGGTGCTGCCGGTGGGTGGCGAGCAGGTCGTAGAAGCCGTTCCCGTGGAAGATGTTGTCGCCGAGCACGAGCGCGACGTCGTCGTCCCCGATGTGGTCGGCGCCGATGAGGAACGCCTGCGCCAGCCCTTCCGGGACGGGCTGTTCCGCGTATGTGAGGGAGAGCCCCAACTGGTTTCCGTCGCCCAGCAGTTGCCTGATCTGTGGAATGTCACCGGGCAGCGCGACGATCAGGATCTCCCGTATGTCAGCGAGCATGAGTGCCGAGAGCGGGTAGTAGATCAGCGGCTTGTCGTTCACCGGAAGCAATTGTTTTGAAACAGCGAGGGTGATGGGATGCAAACGGCTTCCGTAGCCGCCTGCGAGAATGATTCCCTTCATTTCTCCTCCTCTTCCTTGAATTCTCTCTGCGACCCTAGGTGGCAGTGTTTCGGAAAACAATTGTGATCATGTCAGAGTCAACCGCAGTACGAGGGTGGGGGTCGTTTTGCTCGCTTCTGTCTGGCAGCCTCCATCGGTTCTCGAGTCTGCCGCTTCTGCTTCTGCTTAAGGTTCGATGTGTACGGCGCGACCCCCAATGCAATTTCGACTGAGAGGGAAGGTAGGGGCGATGGCGAAGGAGCTGACGGCCGAGCGACTCTTCGGCATCCTGCGCGAGTGCGCGGGGGAAGAGGAATCCGTGACGGGAAGGGAAGGCGTGCTCGACGCGGACTTCACCGAGCTGGGCTACGACTCCCTGGCTCTCCTGGAGACCGCCGCAAGGGTTTCCCAGGAGTGCAGGGTGGAGATCCCGGAGGAGGAGCTGGCGGACGTACGCACGCCGGCCGCTTTCCTGGCAGCCGTCAACCGGCTGCTGGCCGTGGCGTGACGCCCACCCGGTCCCGCCGCGGACGCGGACGTCCCTGACGCCCGGCGGGCCCTGCACCGGGCGCGGCATCGTGAGCCCTCTCCGGAATCCCATTTCCAGCCAGGTCGTGGGAACGCTTGGAAGGGAGCGCCACGTTGAAGATCCTGGTACGCATCGTCTGTCGCTGACTTAGTGGGGGAGACCAATTGTGAAGCTAGGTGTCTTAGGGCCGCTGTCCGTGCAGGTCGGCGACTACTCACACACACCGAGCGCACCCAAGATGAGGAGTGTCCTGGCGACCCTCCTCGTACATGCCGACCAGGTCGTTCCCGTGTCGTCGCTGATACGGGAAGTGTGGGACGAGGATCCGCCCGTCAGTTGCCTGACCACCCTGCAGACGTACATCCTCAACCTGCGCAAGCTGCTCGCCGCGGCCGCCGGACTGACCACCCGGCAAGTCGCCTCCGAGATGCTCGTGACCCGCTCCGGCGGCTATCTCTTCCATTCCGGTCACGGCGATCTGGACGTGCACCGTTTCCACGAACTTGTCGCGGCCGGACGCCAGGCTCTGTCCGCGGGGGACGACAAGACCGCTCTCGCCACCCTCACCGGAGCCCTCCAGATCTGGCGCGGGCCGGCCCTCGTCGACGTGACCGCCGGCCGCATCGTCGAAGGGCGCCGTCAGCAGTTCGAGGAGTCCCGGCTCGTCGTCCTCGAGTACCTCGTCGACACGCAGTTGCGGCTCGGCATGTACCGCGAGGTCCTCACGGAGCTGGCCGCCCTGACCGCCGACAACCTCTACCACGAGGGACTGCACGCCCAGTACATGCGCGCCCTCTACCTCAACGGGCGGCGAGCCCAGGCCCTGGAGGTCTTCCAGAGGCTCCGGGTCAACCTGGTGAACCATCTCGGCCTCGAGCCCGGGTTCACGGCCCAGGAACTGCATCGGTCCATTCTCAACGCCGAACCGATCGACGCCCAGGGCGGCCTGCGCCGCCCCACCGGCGACATCGTGCGCATGTCCTCCTCGGGTGCCTCGCGCGTGTACTGACACCCCGGAGGACACCCGGTGGGGGCCGGGCGCTCCTGGTTCGTCGGCTTCCGTCGTTTCGCCCCGCCGACCGATCGGTCGGCGGGGCGAAGTGCTGTGAGGCGCCTGCCCCGGGTGCGGCCGACCCCTCCGGGCGTACCGTGAGGCTCCGTTCAGGCCGCGACCGAGGCCAGCACGAACCGCACCGGCGTCGGCAGGCGCAGGGGGCCGTCACCGCGCAGCCGGTCCAACTCCGCGATCAGCCGGGTCCGCAGCTGCGCGCTCTCGTACTTCGGCAGATGCTGCCAGAGCAGCCGCATGCCCTGTGTGTGCGACCAGTCCACCCACGCCGTGCCATCCGCGGCCAGCAGTTCGACGTGCTCATCGGCGATCTCCACATCCGCGAAGCCGGCCCGGACCATCGTCCGGGTCAGCTCGTCCCTGTCCCCGAGCCAGCTGTTGAACCGGCGCTTCAGCGCCTCCGGCTGCCACTCCCGCGGCAGGTTCCGCAACAGCCGCTCCGGGATGAGCTCGGTGAAGACGGGCGGCAGGAACGGAAAGGTGTCGTCCGTGAAGACCGGGCTGGTGAAGGCGATCCGGCCAGCCGGGCGCAACAACCGCGCGTACCCGTGCAGCGCCTTCGGCGCGTCCGGGAGAAAGATCACGCTGTAGCTCCCTGTGACCACGTCGAACGAGGCCGGCGGGAAGTCGGGGTGCTCGCCGTCCATGACCCGCACCTCGACATGGCCGGCGCCCAGTGAGGCCGCTCGCCCGCGGGCCGCCTCCACCATTGCGGGCGCGATGTCGATGCCGAGCGCGTGCCCCGAGGGGCCGACCCGGTCGGCGGCCTCGAACAGCACCGCGCCGCGACCGCAGCCCACGTCCAGGACCCGCTCGCCCGGACACGGCGACACCCGTTCCACGAGTCGCCTTCCCATGGGCGTGAAGAATTCGACGCCCATCTGGTCATAGGTGGCGGCGGCCTTGTTGAACGCTTCGGTCACCGTTGACTTGTACTTCGTGTTGTCCATGGGTCCTCTCCACCGGAGATAGCCGACCCGACCACCATGTCCATCGCTTCTGGAACGGGGGTCGACCCGTGCTCGGCGCTCGCTCGAATTCCGCTTTCCTTTCGGTCGACGAGCCTCGAATCGGATTGTTACGGGCGGTCCGGGAAGTCAGGATGAGTCCACCGCCCTTTCTACCGACGAGGAGGTCCGCCATGACCGATCGCATCGACATAGTGCGCCGGATGGTGAATGCGTACAACACCGGTGACGTCGACGACGTGGCTGAGTTCATTCACGACGAGTACCTCAACCCCGGAGCCCTGGAGCACATGCCCACGCTCCGCGGACCCGAGGCATTCTCCCTCGCCGTCAAGTGGCTCAAGATCACCTTCTCCGAGGAGGCTTTCCTGGAGGAGGTCTCCTACGAGGAGAACGGCGACTGGGTCCGAGCCAAACTCGCCCTCTACGGCCGTCAGGTCGGCGAACTTGTCGGAATGCCGGCCACCGGCCGCCGTTTCTCCGGCGAACAGATCCATCTGATCCGGATCGTCGACGGCAGGATCCGGGACCACCGCGACTGGCCGGACTACCTCGGCACCTACCGCCAGCTCGGGGAGCCCTGGCCGACCCAGGAGGGCTGGCGGCCCTGACTCCGTCCCGCGTGCCCCGCGCACTCTCCGCACCCAGGGAAGGAACAAGGTGAGCTCCACGCCCTCCGCCGACCGGCCCACGGAGACGGAACGCGACGACGGCGCCGGCCCGTCCGTGCCACCGGGCCCCACCGACCAGGATCTTCAGGTCCTGCTCAAGCAGCTCGGCAACCTGGTCACCCCCATGGCCGTCCGGGTCGCGGCCACCCTCCGGCTCGTCGACCACCTCCGCGACGGTGCCACCACGGTCGGCCTCCTGGCTGCCCGGACCGGTGCGCACGAGCCGACCCTCGCCCGTCTCGTCCGCCACCTCACCGCCGTCGGCGTCCTGGCGGGCGACGGCGAGGACGGCACGCTGCGGCCCACCAGGGTCGGCCTGCTGCTCGCCGACGACCACCCGGCCCAGCAGCGCTCCTGGCTCGACCTGCACGGCGCCGTCGCGCACGCCGACCTCGCCTTCACCGGACTCCTCGATGCGGTCCGCACCGGTCGGCCCGCCTACCAGCACCGGTACGGGCGTCCGTTCTGGGAGGACCTCTCGGACAAGCAGGAGCTGGCGGACTCCTTCGACGCCCTCATGTCCTGCGACGAGGACCTCGCCTACGACGCTCCGGCCGCCGCCCTCGACTGGACCGCCACCCGGCACGTCCTCGATGTCGGCGGCGGCAACGGCGCCCTGCTCATCGCCGTCGCCCGGGCCGCGCCGGAGGTCCGCGGCACCCTTGTGGAACTGCCTGGGCCGGCCGCGCGGGCCCGCAGGCGCTTCACCGAAGCCGGACTCGACGACCGGTTCACCGTCGTCGACGGCAGCTTCTTCGATCCGCTGCCGGCCACCGCCGACACCGTCGTTCTCTCCTTCGTCCTCCTCAACTGGTCCGACGAGGAGGCGTCCGCCGTGCTCCGACGCGGCGTCGAGGCCCTGGAACCGGGCGGCCGGCTCGTCGTCCTCGACCGTGCCGACCGCGCGGGGGACGGCGCGGACCGCTTCTTCTCGACCCTGCTCGACCTTCGGATGCTCGTCTTCATGGGCGGCCGGGTCCGTACCCGTGACGAGGTGATCCGGCTCGCCGCCGACGCCGGGCTCGTCCTCGCCGCGGAGAGCGGCAGCGGCTCCCGCACCCTGCCCTTCGACTTCTCGATCCTCGAGTTCGTCCTCGCCCCCGTGCCGCCCCCCTCAGCCAAGGAGGAGTAACGCCATGCCCGAACGCCTCGTCCCCAGCGGTGACATCGAACTGTGGAGCGACGACTTCGGTGACCCCGCCGACCCTGCGCTGCTGCTCGTCATGGGCGGTAACCTGTCCGCGTACGGCTGGCCCGACGAGTTCGCCCGACGGCTCGCCGACGGCGGGCTGCACGTCATCCGCTACGACCACCGGGACACCGGCCGCTCCACCACCCGCGACTTCGCGGAGTACCCCTACGGCTTCGACGAGATGGCCGCCGACGCGGTCGCCGTGCTCGACGGATGGGGTGTGGAGCGGGCGCACGTCCTGGGTCTCTCTATGGGGGCCACCATCTGCCAGCTCCTGGCCCTCGATCACCACGACCGGCTCCTGAGCCTCGCGCTGATGCTCGGCGGCGGCCTCGACATCGACTTCGACGACAACATCGAGCGCGTCATGCGAGGCGAACCGACCGGGGACGGACTGCCCGGTCCGCAGGCGCCGTTCCTGGAGGCCCTGACGCTCATGTCCCAGTCGGCCGAGGGCAGGTCTGAGGAGATCGCAAAGCGGGTCCGCAAGTGGCGCATCCTCAGCGGTGACGCCCTCCCCTTCGACGACGCCGATTACGCGCGATGGGAGGAGCGGGCCGTCGACCACGCGGGCGGCGTCCTCACCGAGCCACACGCGCACTACCAGCTCACCCTGCCGCCGCTCACCCGGGCCGCCGAGCTGAGCCGGGTCACCGTGCCCGCCCTGGTCATCCAGGCCGAACGCGACCCCGTCGCCCCGCCGCCGCACGGCAAGCACCTCGCCGACCTCATCCCCTCCGCGCGGCTGGTCGAGATTCCCGGCATGGGCCACGCCCTGCCGTCCTCCGTCCACGAGCCGTTGGCCGAGGCCCTCCTCACGCATGCCCGCGCCGCCCGATGACCGGGCCGGAGCCGGTGGGAGCAGGACACACCATGTACGGGCGGGACCTCGCCCGGGTCTACGACCTGGTGCACCAAGAGCGCGGAAAGGACTACCGCGTCGAGGCGGAGGCGGTGGCGGCCGCCGCGCGCCGGCACCGCCCCGACGCTGGCCGGCTGCTCGATGTCGCCTGTGGCACCGGCGGCCATCTGCGCCACTTCGCCGAGCTCTTCGACCATGCGGAGGGGCTGGAGCTGTCGGAGCCGATGGCCGCCGCCGCCCGGGCGGCACTGCCCGGTACGACCGTCCACCCGGGCGACATGCGCGACTTCCGGCTCGACGCCGAGTTCTCGGTGATCACCTGCATGTTCGGCTCCATCGGCTACATGAAGTCCTCCACCGAACTCGGTCTCGCGCTGGGCACGTTCGCCCGGCACCTCGAACCCGGCGGGGTGGTCGTCGTCGACCCCTGGTGGTTCGACGAGACCTTCCTCGACGGACATGTCTCCGCCGACGTGGTCAGTGTCGACGGCGTGACCGTCTCCCGGGTCTCGCACTCCGCCCGCCGGGGCCGCGCCTCGCACATGGACGTGCACGTCGTCGTCGCCGAACCAGGTCTCGGTGTACGGCACTTCGTCGACCGGCACGTCATCTCCCTGTTCGCCAGGACGGAGTACGAGGCCGCCTTCCGGGCGGCCGGCCTCCGGGTCGAGTACCTGCCCGGACAGCCGTCCGGGCGGGGCCTGTTCGTCGGCGTCCGGACATGACCGGGGCGGTGGGCGCCGCCCGCGCACATGAAGACAACGAACACGAGAGGAGCGACATGAGCGACCGAGAGTTCGATGTCCTGGTGGTGGGTGCGGGCCTCGGCGGCCTGTCCACGGCGATGTTCCTCGCCCGGCAGGGTGTCCGCGTACTCGTGGTGGAACGGAGGTCCGGCCTCTCACCGTACCCGCGCGCCGCCGGACAGAATCCGCGCACCATGGAGCTGCTGCGGATCGGCGGCGTCGCCGACGAGGTCACCCGGGTCGACGACATCCGCGGCGCACAGGGCGACTTCGTCATCCGGATCGGCAGGACCGTGCGTGGCGAACCCGTCCGCACGGTGTCGGAGAGCTTCGACGCCATGGTCGCCGCCACCGCCCCCTGCACCCCCGCAGGCTGGGCCATGCTCTCCCAGGACAAGCTGGAGCCGATTCTCCTCTCCCAGGCCGAACGGCACGGCGGCTCCCTCCGTTTCGATACCCGGCTGGTCTCGTTCCGGCAGGACGACGACGGGGTGACAGCCGCCCTGGAGGGCCCCGACGGGGCGTACGACCTGCGCGTCCGCCATCTCGTCGCCGCCGACGGCAGCCGCAGCGCCGTCCGTGAATCCCTCGGCATCGGACGGTACGGGCACGGCACCCTCACCCTCATGGTCGGCGTCATCTTCGACGCGGATCTGACCGGCCTGCTGGAGGCCAGCGCCACCGGCTGGTACTACCTCCACCACCCCGAGTTCACCGGAACATTCGGCCCCACCGACCGCCCCGACCGCTTCACCCTCTTCGTCGAGTACGACCCCGAGAAGGGCGAGAGCCCCGCGGACTTCACCCCGCGGCGGTGCACCGAACTCATCCGGCTCGCCCTGGAGTCACCCGGCCTGGAGCCGGAGATCGTCGACATCCAGGGATGGGAGATGGCCGCCCGGATCGCCGAGCGGTGGCGCGACGGGCGGGTGTTCCTCGTCGGCGACGCCGCCAAGGTCACCCCGCCCACCGGAGGCATGAGCGGCAACGCGGCCGTCGCTGACGGCTTCGACCTGGCGTGGAAGCTCGGTGCCGTGCTGAACGGCCAGGCCGGGCCCGGCCTTCTCGACACCTACGAGGAGGAACGGCGGACCGCCGCCGAACTCGTCGTCGCCGAGGCACTCGCCATCTACGCGGAGCGGATGGCCCCGCACATGGCCGACGTGTGGGAGAAGTCCGTGGGCTACGCCGAGACCCTTCTCGGTTTCCGGTACCGCTCCGCCGCCGTCCTCGCCGACGACGACGACCCGGCCCGGGTGGAGAACCCGCTGGAGCCGACCGGCCGTCCGGGCTTCCGCGGCCCGCACGTCCCGGTGCTCCGGGACGGCGAACCCGTCTCCACGATCGACCTCTTCGGCGACGGCTGGACCTTGATCGCCGGCGAGTCCGGGGACACCTGGGGCCGTGCCGCCGCCGACCTCGCGACCGAACTCGGCATTGTGACCAAGGCGTTCAGGGTCGGCCTCGACATCACCGATCCGGACGACCAGGTGCCCGGCCGTTACGGCATCGGCAAGTCCGGTGCCTGTCTCGTCCGCCCAGACGGCGTCGTGGCGTGGCGCACCGACGAAGCGCCCGCCGACACCACCGCCGTCCTCGGCGCAGTCCTGCGGCGGATTCTCGACCGGTGACGGCGAGCGGTGGCCCGGGGCGGAGGAACCCGCCCCGGGCCACCGCCCGGAAGGGACGGGCGGGCGTACACCTGCCGGTCCGTCGCTTTCAGCGTGCGCCAGGTCCCCCGACGAGCAGCCGGGACGCGGACGACGGCACGCCGACCGTCCGCGCGACCTCGCGTACCCGGTCCACGAGCAGGGCCTGCCGCAGCGTCGCCGTCCTCTCCCCGGCCGGTCGAGCCTCGCCCAGCGATGCCCGTACGAACGCGTCCATGGCGTTGAAGACCTGGTCGTCCTGCGGCAGCGCCCGCTCCGTCACCATGTCCTGCTGCTCGATCCGCACGACCGGTCGCAGCTGTTCCGGCGGCGTGAACGCCCGCCGCACACTTACCCGCCCCCGGTCCCCCCAGAGCGCGTACATCGACCGGTACGCGTGCTCGAACCCGAAGTCCAGCTGTGCCGTCACCCCGCGCTCGTCGCACAGCAGCACGCTGCCCGCGACGTCCACGCCGGTCGCCTCGTCCACCCGCAGGAAGGCGCCGAGCACTTCCAGTTCCCCGGTCAGATGCAGCTGAGCCGCCCGCAGCGGGTACACCCCCACGTCGAGCAGCGCCCCACCGCCCAGCTCCGGGCGGTAGCGGAACGAGTCCGGCGCCAGCGGGGGCACCGCGAACGTTCCCGAGAACTGCCGCAGCCCGCCGACCGAGGCGTCCAGCATCGCCCGTACCGCGGCGTGCTGCGAATGGTGCAGGAACATGAAGTTCTCGGCCACGACGAGCCCGAGCCGCGACGCGAGCGTGAGCAGTTCCAGCGTCTTCCCGTACGCGTCCGACATCGGCTTCTCGACGAGGACGTGCTTGCCCGACCGCAGTGCCCGCATCGCCCACTCATGGTGCATCCCCGGTGGCAACGGGATGTATACGGCGTCCAGGTCCTCCCGCTCCAGCAGCGCCTCGTACCCCCCGGCCCCCCCGATCCCCTCGCAGCCGAAAGCAGCCCCGACCTCCGCGGCCCTGGCCTCGTCCCGGCTGGCCACCGCGACGAGGTCGACCTGATCGTGTGCGGCGAGAACGGGCATGATCCGGCGGATCGCGATGTTCGCGGTGCCGATCACGCCCATTCTGAGCGTCCGTTGCCGACGGTGCTCTGGCATAGCGGTCCTCATCACGTCGCGGGAGTCCAATGGGGTCCCCACCGTAGATCGGGACGATCAAACGCCGCTTGAGGAACGGTGGACCCGTCAGCTGCCCCGAATGCCGGAAATCGGCTTCGAGCGTTCTTCTAATCCGGCCCCGTACGTTGCCTGGGTAATCGGATACGGAGGTGGCTCGGTGACAGCGGCGATCAGTGAGCTGGGACGCGAACTACAGCTCGTACACGCGGCACAGTGGCTCTACTCGGTGAACGGCGAACCGTTCGTGCCCGGCGACGGGGACCCGTACGCCTGTCTGGTGCGCGGCTTCGACGACCACACCGCACGACTTCACGCGGCCTGTGCGGAGCGCGGACCGCTGTGGCGCAGCCGGCTCGGTACCTGGGTCGCCGGATCGGCCGCCCTGCCCGCACTGCTCGGCCACCCCGCTCTCGTGGTGGCGGCGGCCGTTCCGCAGGCCGAACCCTGGCTGCCCGCTCCGGACCGGCAGCGGGCCGCCGCCCGTGGCCTCGCTCACCGGGGAGGCCGGGGCACCGTCCGCGCCGCCGCGACGGTCCTGCGACGGCTGATCGCTGAGGCCGTGGCTGGCCTCCGCCCGGGACCAGCCGATCTGATCACCGCGGTGGCGGCCCCGCTCGCCGCCACCGGTTACGCCGCCCTGCTCGGTGTGGCCGAGGACCGGCACGCGGAGTTCGCCGCCGCTGTCGCGGACACCGCGCCGGCCGTGGACGCCCTGCTCTGCCCGCAAAGCCTGGCGGCCACCGTACGGGCCGCCGCCGGTGTGCGCGGACTGCGGGAACTCCTGGCCTCGTCGGGACACGGCGAGGCCGGACTCGTCCTCGCCGTCGCCGGTACCCGGGCCGCCACCGACCTCCTCGGCGAGGCGCTGTTGCGCCTCGCCGACCGGCCCGGGGAGTGGGCACGAGCAGGGAGCGACCCGGCAGCCGCCGCAGCGGCCGTCCGTGCCGCCACCCCCACGCACGGGCCCTGGCACCTCCACCCCCTGACCGCCCTCACCCCGCTGGAGGCGGCGGGTGTCCGCATCGGTGCCGGGGACCGGGTCACCCTCGTCCCCGAACCGGGAGGCACGGCGCCCGCCCCCTACGCGAGGCTGCTTCTCCCGGGCGCCCGCGCCGTCGCCGAGGAGGCGCTGCGCCACCTCGCCGTCCGCTTCCCGCACGTCCGCTCCGACGGTGCGCCGGTCCGCGCGCGCCGGGCCCCCGTCACCCGCCGCCTGATCCGGGTGCCCGCACTGCTCGGCGAGGAGGAGACCCGATGAAGGTCCTATTCACGTCCCTGGCCCACCACACCCACTACCACCCCCTGGTGCCGCTCGCCTGGGCCCTGCGCACCGCGGGCCACGAGGTCCGGATCGCCAGCCAGCCCGAGCTGACCGATGTCATCACCGGCACCGGCCTCACCGCCGTCCCGGTCGAGTGGTCGCTCGGACCGGTCGAGGAGATGGGCCTGCTCGGCGCCCTCCACGACGAGGCGTCCGCGCACGTCCAGGGATTCGACTTCGCCGCACGCGGCGACCATCCCTGGACCTGGGAGCAGCTCCTCGCCCTCGAGAACGTCATGGTGCCGACCCTGTACGGCGCCCTCAACAACGACGTCATGGTCGACTCACTGGTCTCCTTCGCCCGCTCCTGGGAGCCCGACCTCATCGTCTGGGAGACCTTCACCCTGGCCGGTGCCCTCGCCGCCCGCGCCACCGGGGCCGCCCACTGCAGGCTCGTCTCCGGTCCCGACATCAGTGTCCGTGCCCGCCAGGAGTTCCTGCGCCTGGCCGCCGAGCAGGAGCCCGAGCACCGTGAGGATCCCACCGCCGAGTGGCTGGAGCGTACCCTCGCCCGGATCGGCTCGCCGGACGGCTACACCGCGACCATGGTCACCGGCGAGTGGACGGTGAACACCACCCCGCCCAGCACCCAGCTCGACCTGGGCCTGCCGACCGTCCAGGTCCGGCACGTCGCCTACAACGGCCCCGCCGTCGTCCCCGACTGGCTGCGGACCGTTCCGGAGCGCCCCCGCGTCTGCGTGACGCTCGGGTCGTCCGCCGCTGACACCGGCGTCGACATGCGCAAGCTCCTCGGCGGCCTCGCCGAACTCGACGCCGAGATCGTCGCGACCGCCGACGAGGAGAGCATGGCGGCCGAGGACCTCCCGGACAATGTCCGCCTCGTCGACTTCGTCCCGCTCAACGACCTGCTGCCCACGTGCGCCGCCGTCGTGCACCACGGCGGCGTCGGCACGAAGGCGACCGCGGAACTGCACGCCGTTCCGCAGCTGATCCTCGCCTTCGGCTGGGACACCGAGGTCATGGGCCGCGGCCTCGAGGAGATCGGGGCGGGCATCTGCCTGCCCAGCACCGAGCACCTCCCGGAAGCGGTCCGCACCCAGGTCCGCCGGCTCCTCACCGAGCCGTCGTACGCGGAAGGCGCCCGTCGGCTCCAGGAGGAGCTGCTCGCCGTGCCCAGCCCGAACGAGATCGTCCCGGTCATCGAGCGACTGGTCGCCGAGCACCGCGCCGGCGCCGGACCGGTGCCCCGTGACACCTACCACAGCTGAGGCGGAGATGCCAGAGATGCCGGAGATGCCGGACACCAAGTCACAGGTCCTGAACCTGGCCCGAACGTTCCACAAGGAACAGGAGCCCGCCGCCTTCGAAGCCGGGGTCACCCCGATCCTGTCGGCCGGGGCGGTTCTCGACGAGGAGGACCGGATCGCGCTCGTCGAGGCGGCGCTCGAACTGCGCATCGCCGCCGGAGTGCGGACCCGGAAGTTCGAGAGCGAGTTCGCCCGCTACTTCCGGCGCCGCAAGGCACACATGGTCAACTCGGGCTCGTCGGCGAACCTGCTGGCGGTCACGGCGCTGACGTCGCCCAAGCTGCAGGACGCGCGGCTGCGCCCCGGCGACGAGGCCATCACCGTCGGGGCGGGCTTCCCCACCACCATCAACCCGCTGGTCCAGAACGGGCTGAAGCCCGTCTTCGTCGACATCGAGCTGGGCACTTACAACGCCTCTCTCGAACAGATCGAGGCGGCGATCACCCCGCGCACCCGCCTGATCATGATCGCCCACGCGCTCGGCAACCCGTTCCCCGTCGCCGAGGTCGCCGAACTCGCCACACGGCACGACATCTTCCTGGTGGAGGACAACTGCGACGCGGTCGGCTCCACCTACCAGGGCAGGCTCACCGGCACCTTCGGCGACCTGTCGACGGTCAGCTTCTACCCCGCGCATCACATCACCGCCGGGGAGGGCGGGTGCGTCCTCACCTCCAGCCTCGCACTCGCCCGGATCGTCGAGTCGCTGCGGGACTGGGGCCGGGACTGCTGGTGTGAACCGGGCACCGACAACACCTGCCTGAAGCGGTTCGACTACCAGCTCGGGACGCTGCCGGCCGGCTATGACCACAAGTACATCTTCTCCCACGTTGGCTACAACCTGAAAGCCACCGACCTCCAAGGGGCGCTGGCGCTCAGCCAGATGCGCCGGATCGACGACTTCGGCGCGGCCCGCCGGCGCAACTGGCAGCGGCTCCACGCCGGCCTGGCCGACGTGCCGGGACTGCTGCTGCCGCGTGCCACCCCCGGCAGCGACCCGAGCTGGTTCGGCTTCGTCCTCACCGTGCTGCCCGACGCCGGTTTCACCCGCCGCGATCTGGTCGACTTCCTGGAGTCGCGCCGGATCGGCACCCGGCGGCTCTTCGGCGGCAACATCACCCGCCATCCCGCCTACGAGGACGTGGACTACCGGATCGTGGACGGGCTGACCAACTGCGACATCGTCACCGATGACACCTTCTGGATCGGCGTCCACCCGGGACTCACACCGCAGATGGTCGACTACGTCATCGAGTCCGTCACCGAGTTCTGCACGCGAAAGGGCTGAGCACGTCATGACCGAACGCACCCGCAGGACCGCTGTCGTCACCGGCGCCACCAGCGGCATCGGGCTCGCTGTGGCCCGCCTCCTGGCCGCCGACGGCCATCGCGTCTTCCTCTGCGCCCGGGACGCCGACCGTGTCGCGCTGACCGTGAAAGAACTGCGCGCCGAGGGCCACGAGGTGGACGGTGCCTCCTGCGACGTACGGGAGTCCACCGGGACCGGTCAGTTGGTCGAGGCAGCCGTGGCGCGCTACGGGCCGGTCGGCATCCTGGTCAACAACGCCGGCCGCAGCGGCGGCGGTGCGACCCACACGCTCACCGACGAGCTCTGGGACGACGTGATGGCCACCAACCTCGACAGCGTCTTCCGCCTCAGCCGCGCCGTGCTCACGACAGGTGGGATGCGGGACATCGGCTGGGGCCGGATCGTCAACATCGCTTCCACCGGGGGCAAGCAGGGCGTCGTCCTCGGCGCCCCCTACTCAGCCTCCAAGCACGGCGTCGTCGGCTTCACCAAGGCGCTCGGCCTGGAGTTGGCCAAGACCGGGATCACCGTCAACGCGGTCTGCCCGGGATACGTCGAGACGCCGATGGCGGTCCGGGTCCGCCAGGGGTACGCCGCCGCCTGGGAGATCACCGAGGACGATGTCCTCGGCCGCTTCCGGGCCAAGATCCCGCTCGGCCGCTACACCACCCCCGAGGAGGTGGCGGGCATGGTCGGCTACCTGGTGACCGACGCGGCCGCTCCCGTCACCGCGCAGGCGATCAACGTCTGCGGCGGCCTCGGAAACTACTGAGGAGTGAGCCATGCCCGACGAGAACGCGCAGCTCCCTGCCGCCCCCGCCGTGCACGGGACGGTCCATGAGATCGAGGTGGACGCCCCTGCCGAGGCGGTCTACGACCTGGTGGCGGACGCCGCCCGCTGGCCGGTGCACTTCCCGCCCACCCTCCATGTCGACGTCCTGGAGGGTGGTGCGGGTAAGGACGGAGTGGAGCGCCTGCGGATCTGGGCGACCGCCAACGGTGCCGTCAAGAACTGGACCTCCCTTCGTGAACTCGACCGCGCGGCACTGATGGTGACGTTTCGTCAGGAACGCTCCCAGGCGCCGGTGGCGAGCATGGGCGGCACCTGGCGCATCGAACCGCTGGGGGAGTGCCGTGCCCGCGTGCGCTTCACCCACAGCTTCACCGCGGTCGGCGATGACCCCGAGAACGTGGCCTGGATCCGCCGCGCCGTCGACACCAACACCGGCGCCGAGCTCCAGGCGCTGCGCGCCGCCGCCGAGACGGCCGCCGACAGCCTCGTCCTCACCTTCGACGACACCGCGCGCGTCGACGGATCAGCCAAGGACGCCTACGAGTTCATCCGTGCCGCCGACCGGTGGACCGAGCGGCTGCCGCACGTCGCCCGGGTCTCCCTCACCGAGGAGGTCCCCGGCGAACAGGTCCTGGAGATGGACACCCGTACCCCCGACGGCTCCACCCACACCACCCGGTCCGTGCGGATCTGCTTCCCGGCCGAGCGGATCGTCTACAAGCAGACCCTCACCCCCGCGCTCATGCATGCCCACACCGGTGAGTGGATCTTCCAGGAGGACTGCGACGGCTGCGTCGTCACCTCCCGGCACACCGTCCGGATCGCTCCCGGCGCCGTGCGGGACGTCCTCGGCCCGGACGGCGACGTCGCCCGCGCACGGGAGTTCGTCCGTGAGGCCCTCGGCCGCAACAGCCGGGCCACCCTCGGTCACGCGGCGGCCCACGCGAGCGTGCTGCGCGCCGCCGGACCCGTCAGCCAGGAGGTGTACGTCTCGGTGCAGCGGTTCTACGCCGAGCAGATGCGTCACCTCGACGAGGGCCGCGCGCGGGAGTGGGCGGCCACGTTCACCGAGGACGGCGTCTTCGGCCAGAACTCCGGTGCGGAGCCGGTCCGCGGCCGGACGGCCATCACCGCCGCGGTCCGCGCCAACCAGGCGCGGCTCGCGGCGGACCCGCAGCAGCGCCGGCATGTCTTCGCCATGCTCACCGTGGACCCGGCGGGTGACGGGGCGGTCCGTGCCCGCTCCTACGCGCAGGTCCTGGTGACCCCGCCCGGCGGCCCGACCACCCTGCGGCTGAGCGCCGTCTGCGAGGACGAGCTGGTCCCGGTCGCCGGCGGCGGCTGGGCGGTCCGGCACCGCCGGGTCGACCACGACGGGGTCTGACCCTCGACAGGCCCTCGGGGGCCGTGGCGCTCACCCGCGCCACGGCCCCCGAGCCGTTCTTCGCCGCGGGGGCCGCGGACGCTGTCCGGGACAGGAGCCGTCCGCGGGGCGCGTCAGGCCGTCGGGAGGGGGCGGCCCAGGAGCAGCCGCAGGTGCTCCGCCGTGTGTGAGTGCGGCGCGTGCAGGAGCTCGGCGGGCGTGCCGGTGAAGACGACCTCGCCGCCTGTGTTGCCGCCCTCGGGACCGAGGTCGATGACCCAGTCCGCCTGGGAGACAACGGCGAGGTCGTGCTCGATGACGACGACGGTGTTGCCCCGGTCCACGATCCGGTTGAGCAGGCCGAGCAGCATGTCGATGTCTGAGAGGTGCAGGCCGGTGGTCGGCTCGTCGAGGATGTAGACAGTGCCGGTGCCGGAGAGCCGGTCGGCGAGCTTGAGCCGCTGGCGCTCGCCGCCGGACAGGGTCGCCAGTGACTGGCCGAGGCCGAGGTAGCCGATGCCGGTCTCCGTCAGGGCGCCGACGCGGGTGCGCAGCGGACCCGAGGGGAAGAACCCGGCGGCCTCCTCCGCCGACATCTCCAGTACCTCGGCGATGTTCGCGCCGCGCACCCGGTGGCGGAGCACCGACTCCTTGAAGCGGCGTCCCTGGCAGCTCTCGCAGTGGGTGGTGACCGGGTCCATGTAGGCGACCTCGGTGATGAGGACGCCACGGCCCTCGCACTCCTCGCAGGCGCCCTTGGAGTTGAAGCTGAAGAGGCCGGCGTCCTCGCCGCTCGCCTTGGCGAAGAGCTTCCGGATCGGGTCCATCAGCTTGAGGTAGCTGGCCGGGGTGGAGCGGGAGGACCGCGGGATGGACGACTGGTCGACGAACACCGCCTTCGGGTACAGCCCGCGGAACGCGTGGGCGATCAGCGAGCTCTTGCCGGCGCCGGCGACCCCGGTGACGGCGGTGAGGACACCGACCGGGATCTCGGTGGAGACGTTCTTCAGGTTGTGCACGGTGGCGTCGCGGACCGGCAGGGTCCGGCTGAAGGGGCGCGAGGTCTCCTTGAGTCCGCCGATCCGACGCAGGCCCTGCCCGGTCAGGGTGTCGGCCTCCCTCAGTTCGGCGTGGCAGCCCTCGAAGACGACCGTGCCGCCGTGTACACCGGCGCGCGGACCGATCTCGACGATGTGGTCGGCGACGGCCATCACGTCGGGGTCGTGCTCGACGACGAGGACGGTGTTGCCCTTGTCGCGCAGCGCCCGGATCAGCTCGTTGAGCTGGCTGACGTCGCGCGGGTGCAGACCGACGCTGGGTTCGTCGAAGATGTAGGTGAGGCCGGTGAGTTCGCTGCCGAGGTGGTTGACCAGTTTGAGGCGCTGGCCCTCGCCGCCGGAGAGGCTGGAGGTGGAGCGGTCCAGGGTGAGGTAGCCCAGGCCGATCGACGCGATCTGCTCCAGCGTCTCGCGGATGGTGGTGACGAGGGGCGTGTCCAGCTGTTCCTGGAGCGCGGCGACAACCTCGATCAGGTCGCTGACCTGCATCTGGGACCAGTCGGCGATGTTCCGGCCGCCGATCCGGGTGGCCAGCGCCTTCTGGTTGAGGCGAGCGCCGTCGCAGGTGGGGCAGCGGCCCTCGGTGAAGAACTCGGCCGCCGCGTCACGGGCTGCCTTGCTCATGCCGGCGGAGTCCCGCTTGAGATGACGGCGGACGAAGCTGTCGACGAGCCCCTCGTACCTGAGGGCCAGGACGTTGCCGTTGGGGTAGGTGATCTCGACGGTGCCGCCACTGCCGTAGAGGAGGGTGTGCAGCTCCTCCTCGGTGTAGTCGGCGATCCTCTTTTCGGCGTCGATGCGCTCGTAGCGGGCGTAGAACTGCCAGCTGGTGCTGCCGACCGTGTGTCCGGGCACGAGGATTGCGCCCTCCGCCACGGACCGTGAACGGTCGATCATCAGCTCGGGGTTGGGGCGGCGGGCGCGGCCGAGTCCCTCGCACTCGGGGCACATGCCCTTGGGATCGTTGAAGGAGTACAGCCAGGTCTGGCCGAGACCGTCGTTGCCGTGGTTGGCGAACAGCACGCGCATCACGGTGTAGACGTCGGTGACGGTGCCGACGGTCGAGCGGGCGTTGCCGCCGAGGGGGCGCTGGTCGACGACGACCGGAGTCGTGATCTTCGTGACCGCGTCGACGTGCGGACGCTCGAACTTGGGGAGGTCGTGCCGGATGTTCCACGGGAAGGTGGCGTTGAGCTGCCGCTGGGCCTCCACTGCTACGGTGTCGAAGACCAGGGAGGACTTACCGGATCCGGAGACGCCGACGAAGACCGTGATCCGGTTCTTGGGGATGACGAGCGAGACGTTCCTGAGGTTGTTCTCCCGGGCACCGACGACCTGGATGCCCTCGTCGGGTGCGGTGGGCGGCGTCTGGTTCACGAATGGTCCTCTCTGCGGCAGATGACGTGGCGTCGTCCTGGGACGGGCGCTCTGAAGTGCGGCATCGTCGGCCCCTCGGACTCACCGCAGCTGGGCGCGGACGGCCTTCAGCAGATCGCCGTCCTCGGGGCCGACCGTGGGCGCGAAACGGCCCACCGGGTGGCCGACGCCGGAGACGAGGAACTTCTCGAAGTTCCAGCGCACGTCACCGGTGTGGCCCTCCGCGTCGGCGAGTGGCGTCAGGGCTGTGTAGAGCGGGTGCCGGCCGGCCCCGTTGACCTCGGTCTTCTCCGTGTGGGGGAAGGTGATCCGGCGTACGGCGCACTGAGCGGTGATCTCCTCTGCGGTGCCCGGCTCCTGCTCGCCGAACTGGTTGCAGGGCACGCCGACCACGACCAGGCCGTCCGCCCGGTGACGCTGCGCGAGCGCCTCCAGCGCGGGGTACTGGTCGGCGGCGAGCGCGCATCCGGAGGCGACGTTGACGATGAGCAGGGGGTTGCCCCGGTGGCGGGCGAGCAGGTCGGTGGTCCCGTCGAGTCCGGCGATGGGGATGTCGAAGAGTGTCATGTCCCGCACGCTAGGACGCCCCGATCCGAGGTCGGTCGACTCCGCCTCGCGGGGCTCTCGGCCCCTGCTCGGCGGGGCCTCCCGTGCCCGTGCCGGGGCCCGGGAGGCAGAGGAGGGATGCGAGCCGGTTCGGGGGTTGCCCGGCCCGCACCCCGGTCGGATTCCGCTACCGGCTCAGGGCGCGGTACTTGCGGACGGCAAGCGGGAAGAACACCAGGAAGATCAGGAGCGGCCAGACGAACGACATCAGCATGGCGTTCTCCGCGATCCAGGAGGTGCCCCCGACGCCCGGGTTGCCGAAGAGCTCACGAGTGGCATGGGCGGTGGAGGAGAGGGGGTTCCATTCGGCGATCGTGCCGAGCCAGCCCGGCATCATCTCCGGGGAGGCGAAGGTGTTGGCGACGATGCCCAGCGGGAAGAGGAGCGTGTAGACGGCGGAGGCCCCCTCCGGTGAGGTGATGACGAGGCCGAGGTAGATGCCGACCCAGAGCAGGGCGAACCGGAGCAGCAGGAGCAGGGCGAAGCCGCCGAGTGCCGGGGCGAAGCCGTCCTGCCAGGACCAGCCGGCGATGACGCCGCATCCCATCAGGATGACGAGGACCACACTGCTGTAGAGCATGTTCACGATGGACTGGCCGAGCACGACCGACCCGGCCGACATCGGCATGGAGCGGAAGCGGTCCGTGACGCCCTTGGACGCGTCGGCCGTGACCCCGGCCATGGTCTCGCCGATGCCGAAGGCCATCGACATGACGAACATGCCGGGCATCAGGTAGTCCATGTAGTCCCCGCCACCCTCGACCTGCATCCCGCTGCCGAAGATGCCGCCGAAGAGCAGCACCATCAGGATCGGGAAGGCGAGCCCGGCGAGGACCTGGGTGGGGTTGCGCGCCCAGTGGGAGAGCCCGCGCAGAGTGAGGGTCCAGGAGTCGGCGAGGACCCAGCCCAGCTTGGCGATCGGATTGGTCGGCACCTCGGGGGTGGTGATCGCGGTCATGAGGGGGTGACCTCCTTGTCGCGCGACTCGGCGGAGACGGCTGTTCCGTGGCCGGTCAGGCTGAGGAAGACCTCGTCGAGGGTCGGGCGGCGCAGGGCGATGTCCTCCGCCTCGATGCCGTTCTCGTCGAGGGTGCGGGCGACCGAGGTGAGGGCCGCGACACGGTCCTTGACGACGGCGCCGACGCGGCGGTTGTCACGGTCGACGTCGGGGGCGGCGCCCAGGAGCGAGCCGATGATCCGGCCGGCCGGTTCGAGGTCGTGCGGTCTGCGGAGGACGACCTCGATGCGGTCGCCGCCGAGGTGGTTCTTGAGCTGGTCGGGAGTGCCGGTCCGGACGACCCGGCCGCCGTCGATCAAGGAGATCATGTCGGCGAGCTGGTCGGCCTCTTCGAGGTACTGCGTGGTAAGCAGCACGGTGCGCCCGTCGGCGACGAGGCCGCGGACGGATTCCCAGACGTCGTTGCGCCCCCGGGGGTCGAGCCCGGTGGTGGGCTCGTCGAGGAAGAGGACGCCAGGGGCGAGGATGAGGCTGGCGGCGAGGTCGAGGCGGCGGCGCATGCCTCCGGAGTACTGCTTCGCCGGCTTGTTGCCGGCTTCGGTGAGACTGAAACGCTCGAGGAGTTCGTCGGCGCGGCGCTGCGCGTTCCGCTTGCCGATGTGGTAGAGGCGGCCGAACATCACCAGGTTCTGGCGGCCGCTCAGGTCCTCGTCGACGGCGGCGTGCTGGCCCAGTAGGCCGATCCGCTGCCGGACCTGGGCGGCCTGGGCGGAGACGTCGAAGCCGGCCACGCGGGCCGTTCCCCCGTCGGCCTTCAGAAGGGTGGACAGGACGCGGATCGCGGTGGTCTTGCCGGCGCCGTTCGGGCCGAGCAGTCCGTAGACCACCCCCCGCGGCACCTCTAAGTCGAACCCGGAGAGGGCCTCCTTGTCGCCGTACTTCTTCCTCAGAGCCTCGGTCCGGACCGCCAGTTCGGCGTCAGCCATGCCCACCCCTTCTTGCCGGCGCTCGCTTGTAGGAGCTCAAATTTGGGTACTCCGCGAGCATAGGGGAGGCCGCCCCGGATATTCAAGTTTTAGCAAGGGGTGGGCGGGCGGGCTCCGCCAGCCTCCCAGTGATCACGGTGAGTGGCGTACCAGGCCACCGTCGCGGCCAGTTCGGTGTCGAGTGAACGGCGGGGGGCGTATCCGAGCTCGCGCCGGATCTTGGCATCGTCCACCGCGTACCGGAAGTCGTGCCCCTTGCGGTCCTCGACCCGCTCCACCAGTTCCCAGTCCCGTTCGCACAGGTCGAGCAGCCGAGCGGTCATCTCCCGGTTGGTGAGCGTGGTACCGCCCCCCACGTTGTAGATCTCCCCGGCCCGGCCCCGGTCCAGCACGAGTCGCACCGCCTGGCAGTGGTCGTCCACGTGCAGCCACTCCCGCAGGTGCGACCCGTCCCCGTACAGGGGCACCGGCAGTCCGTCGAGGAGCCGGGTGACGAATCGCGGGATCAGCTTCTCCGGATGCTGCCCGGGTCCGTAGTTGTTGGCGCACCGCGTGATCCGTACGTCGAGTCCGTGGGTACGGGCGTAGGCGCGGGCGAAGAGGTCTGCGGACGCCTTCGACGCCGCGTAGGGCGAGTTGGGGAGCAGGGGCTCCTCCTCGGTCCAGCGTCCCTCGGTGATCGACCCGTACACCTCGTCCGTGGAGACGTGCACGAAGACCCGGACGCCGTGTCGCAGGGCGGCGTCGAGCAGAGCCTGGGTGCCGAGCACATTGGTGCGCACGAAAGCCTCGGCGCCCTCCACCGAGCGGTCCACGTGCGACTCCGCGGCGAAGTGCACCACGGCGTCGTGCCCCGGCACGACCTTGTCCAGGAGGGCCGTGTCGCAGACGTCACCGCGGACGAAGTCGAGCCGCGGGTGCCCGACCGGCAGGTTGTGCAGGGTGCCCGCGTAGGTCAGCCGGTCCAGGGCCGTGACCCGGTCGTCCCCGTGCCCGGGAAAGCCGCCTCCCAGCAGCGTACGCGTGAAGTGGGAGCCGATGAAGCCGGCCGCGCCGGTCACCAGGATGTCCACGCCGTTCCCTCCTGTCGTACGGCGGTGCGGGCGATGCCGTCCGGCACGCCCGCACCGCCGTGAGTGCGTCATCGCGCGGCGGTCGCCGCACGATGACGTGCTGTCAGTTTCTCGATGGCCGGCACCACTTCATTGGGGGTCGGCGTCAGGAGCATCGACCGCCGCAGGCGCCGCGCCCCGTCCCGGAAGGACGGGTCGTCCAGCACCCGGACGAGCTTGTCGCGGAGTACCTCCACGGTCAGCCCCTCCGAGTGCAGGTGCAGCCCCGCACCCAGGTCCTCCAGGCGCTGCGCCCGGTAGATGGCGTCCCACATCCAGCCCAGCGCCACCTGCGGCACCCCGTAGGCGGCGGCCGTCGCCCAGGTGCCCGCCCCGCCGTGGTGCACGATCGCCGCGCACGTGGGCAGCAGCGCCAGCATGGCGACGTGATCGACCACCCTGACGTTGTCCGGGACCTTGGAGACCCCGGCCAGCTCGGTCTCGCCCAGGGTGGCGACGACCTCCACGTCCAGGTCACCGACCGAGGTGAGCACCTCGTCGAGATCGATGGCGTTCGGGAACTCCGTGTCCCGGATCGTCAGCCCCAGGGTCAGACAGACCCGGCGCCGCTCCGGCGGCTCTCGCAGCCACTCCGGGACCACGGCGGGACCGGGACCGTTGTACGGCACGTACCGCATGGGCAGCCGGGGCAGGCCCAGCTCCATCCGCACCCCGGCGGGCATCTGGTCGACCGACCACTGGCCGGTCACGACGTCGGGGTCGAACGTGCTCCCGTGCCGGTCGAGGGTGTAGGCGAGCCATTCCTCCATCGGGTCGTCGCGCAGCTCCGGCGGCAGCCCGGCCTGACGGCCGCGCAGCTCCAGATGGGTGCGGGCGAACAGGTCTGGGAAGGCCAGCAGCCGGGCGTGCGCCGCCCCCGCGGCCTTCGCCGCGACGGCCCCGGCGAAGGTGAACGGCTCCCAGAGGACGAGGTCGGGACGCCAGAACCGGGAGAACTCCACCAGCCCGTCGATCATCGACTCGTTGTTGATCTGCGGGTAGAAGGTCGACGTCAGGATCGCGTTGGAGGCCCGCAGGTAGTCGGTGCTCAGCCGCTCGTGCCGGTTCTCCAGGTAGTCGCGGTCCAGATGGTGGAGCAGCATCCCGTGCCCGACGGTACGGATGACGTCGTCCATGCGGTGGTCGTCGCCCACCGGGACGGCGGTCAGGCCCGCCCGGGTGATGGACCCGATCGCATCGGGCTGGCTGGCCACCCGCACCTCGTGGCCCGCGGTGCGCAGCGCCCACGCCAGCGGCACGATGCCGTTGAGATGGGCGTCCTGGGCGAACGCGGTCAGCAGAACGCGCATCGGGTGCTCCCTTCGACGACGTCGGTGGCGACCGTGGCGCGGATCATGCGGCGGGGAAGCGCAGCACGCCGCGCAGGACGGCGGAGCGGGCCCGGCGCAGCACTTCGGCGCCGATCTGCAGGGCCGGTCGCCGCTCGGCGAGGACCCGGACGGCCGCCTCGGTCTGCATCCGGACCAGGTTGGCGGTGACGGCGTCGGCGGGGCCGCCGGTACGGGTCAGCGAGCGGCCCTCGGGGCGCTCCGGATCGAAAGCGTCGGGCTCCGGGAAGACCTCCGGATCACGGTTGGCCGCGTCGACGAGGACGACGATCCGCCGGCCCTCCTCGACGGTCTGCCCGTCGAACTCGACGGACTCGCGGGCGATCCGGCTCTCGAACCGGAGCGGCGGCGCGAGGCGCAGCGCCTCCCGGACCGCCGCCGCCGCGAAGGACGGGTCGCGCGTCAGACGCTCCCACTGCGCGGGATGGGCCAGCAGGGTCTCCACGGCGTTGCACACGGCGGTCGCGGTGGCCTCGACGCCGACGACCACGGCCAGTACACCGATGGTGACGGCGTCCTGCGGGTCCGCTCCGGCCAGCCCGACGAGGCCGCTGGCGCGGTCGGAGGCGACGAGGGAGGCCAGCTCGTCGGAGAGCGCGGTCTCCGCCTCCAGGAAGGCGCGTGCGACGGGGAGCTGCTGTGGACAGTGTCCGGCGTCGAAGGCGGTGGCCAGGCCGACGTGCAGCTCGGCGATCCGCTCCCGGCCGCCGGGCGGCAGACCGAGCAGTTCCGCGACCACCGTGAGCGCGGCGGGGACGGCGACGTCCCGGTAGAGGTCGAAGCGGGCGTCGGCGGCCGCGACCGCCTCCCGGTAGACGCGTTCCACGTCGGCGGCGCGGTCGGCCAGGGCGCCCGCGCCGAGGAGCGGGGCGGCGATCCGCGCGAGCCGCTCGTACGCGGCGGGTTCGAGGTTGAGCCGGGCGTCGTCGACGGGGACGACGTGGCAGAGCAGCGGGTTCTCCCAGACGTCGACGCCAGGGTGGTGCTGCGGGCCCTCCTCCGGATGGCGCGCGGAGAAGCGGGGGTCGTCGAGGATCCGCGCGCCCAGCGTGTGGCTCGCGGTGACCCACGCGCCGGACGCGCTCTCGTGCAGGCCCTGCTCGCGGGCGCGTTCTCCGTGGCTGAGCGGGTCGTCGTCGCCGGCGCGGAGGATCCGGGCGAAGGGGTCGCCCTGGGCGCCGAAGATGAACTGGACGCCTCGGATGGTCAGCAGGTGGCGGCCCAGCTCGCTGTTGGTCTGCTCGGTCAGCATGACACCGTCCTGGGAAGGGACCCTGGGGTCCGTGGCGGGGCAGGTCTGGTGCGTGGCGCGTCGGTCCGGCACGTTGGCCGGCGGGTGCTCTTGGTCCGGTGCGTCCACGCCGTACACGGGGGAGATGGCAGGAAGGCCGCTGCCGACGCTAACGGCGCCGCCTCCAGGGGCACTCGACGAGGGCTACACCCTGCCGACTCGGCGTTCCGCCCCGGGCCGGAACTGTTCGGCCGCTGCGCGCACGGAGGCGAGGTCGGCCTCGGGAGGGCCGGGGGCGGCCGGCAGCAGAGGGACGACGGCGGACCGGCCTGAGCGGACTGCGGGGTGGCGGCGGGCCAGCTGGGAGAGGCCCTGGCCGGGCCCGGCCTCGACGAGGACCAGGTCCCGTCCGTCGAGGAGGGCGTCGAGGGCCGGCCGGAAGAGGACCGGTTCGAGGGGCTGTCGTGACCAGAAGCCGGGCTCCTTCGCCTCGGCGGCGGTCAACGGGCTCGCCGTGTAGCCGGACATCACGGGGATGACGGGGTCGCCGACCGGCAGGGTGGCGATCCGTTCGTCCGCACCCTCCATGGCGCGGGCGAGCACCGGGCTGTGGAAGGCGGTGGAGGCCGCCACCGGTTGCACCACGAAGCCGGCGGTCCGCAGCGTTTCGGTGGTGGCGCGCAGCGGTCCGGCGAATCCGGCGAGAACGGTCTGGCGCACGGCGTTGACGGCCGCGACGACGACCTCGCCGCCGAGCAGCGGGGCGAGTTCCTCCAGGGAGGCGGCAACCGCGACCATGCCGCCGGACGGGGCGTCCGCGAGCCGGGTGACCCGGTCGTGGACGAGGGCGGCGGCGTCCCGCAGGGTGAAGATCCCGGCGAGGACGGCGGCAGCGACCTCGCCGATGCTGTGGCCGAGCAGGGCGACGGGACGGACTCCCCAGTCGAGGACGAGCTGGCCGAGGGCGTAGTCGACGGCGAAGAGGAGCGGCTGGGAACGGGTGACGTGGTCCATGACCGCGCTGTCGTACCCGTGGAGCCAGTCCTCGAGCAGGTCGGCCTTCCGGTGGCCGAGCGGGCCGTGGGCGGTGAGCGCGGCGAGAGCCTCGTCCACGGCGTCGGTGAAGGCGGGTTCGACACCGTGGAGTCCGGCGGCCATGCGGACGTGCTGGGAGCCCTGGCCGGGCAGCAACAGGGCAATGGGACGCTCGTCGGGCGATCCCGGGGCCTTCGCCGAGCGGTCGGTCATCGGTTCCTCCAGGGCGGCGGGGTGCGGATCTCGACGACGGCGCAGGACCAGCTGAAGCCGGCGCCGACGCCGAAGAGGAGGCAGGTGTCGCCGGGTCGCAGCGTGCCTTCGGTGGCGAGGTGGTCGAGTCCGGCGAAGGGATCGCCCGCGCCGAGGTGGCCGACGGTGCGGCTCCAGGACCAGGTGGTGCGGTCGGGATCGATGCCGAACCTGGCGAGGTAGGCGACGTGGAGCCGGCGGTGGCCGAGGTGGGGCAGGACGAAGCGGTCGATGTCGCCGAGGCCGAGACCGGCCTCGGCGAGTGCCTGCTTGACCACCGTCTCCTGGCCGGCCGAGACCCGGGCGACGGCCGGCGAAGTGCCGTAGCGGGCGAGGAAGTCCCGCTTGTGCGCCTCCAGGTCGACGACGGGCCGATGGCCGAGCGGGGCGGCCGCGAAGGGGTCGTCGCCGCGGTGCATGCCTTCCAGATCGGGGGTGGAGACGCTGGCGACGGAGCGGACCCGGGCGAAGCCGGGGTGCCGGGAGACGACGAGTGCGGTGCCGCCGTCGGCGTACACGGTGCCGGGATCGCTGCGCCAGCGGTCGAAGCCGGGCGGGCAGAAGCGGTCGCCCGTGGTGAGGAGAGCGCCGGACCGGCCGGGACCGGCGGTGAGATATGCCCAAGCCAGGTCGAGGGCGGCCATGCCGCCGTTGGAGACCTGGCCGACCTCTATCGCCGGGCAGTGGTTCCCGACCGAGTGGTGCTGGACGTACGAGGCGGGCGCCCAGATGTCGAAGCCCTGGTGGTAGAAGCTGGCGTGCAGCACCAGGTCGATGTCGGCGGGGCCGGCGCCTGCCCGGCCGAGCGCGGTACGGGCGGCCCGCGCGGCCATCTGGGGGCCGGCGTCGCCAGCGGAGACGGTGACGGATTCCATGCGGATGGCGCGGGCGACGGCCGGGTCGCAGCGGCCGTCGGCGACGGCGTCGGCGATCCGTTCGGCGGGGGGCAGCCAGGTACCGGTGGCCTGGATGTACAGCTCTCCGGTGTTCACGCGGCGGCTCCGGCGGCGACGGCGCGGTCCGCGGAGCGGACGACCAGGGCGCTGTTGAAGCCGTGGTGGCCGCGCGCGAGGACGAGGGCAGCGGTGCCGGTGAGGGGGCGCGGCCGGTTCGTGACCAGGTCGAGGCCGTACGCCTCGGGCACCCGGTCGACGTAGGTGGTGGGTGGGGCGAGGCCGTCGCGCAGGGCGAGCAGGGCGGTGACGACGTCGAGCGGTCCGGCGCCGGAGTAGAGGCGGCCGGTGCCCGTCTTGGGCACGGTGACGGGGACGCCGCGGGGGCCGAAGACCTCGGTGAGTACAGCGGCCTCGGCGGCGTCCGCTTCGGGCCGGCCCGCGCCGTCGGCGAGGACGAGGGCGATCTCCCCCGGCTCCGTACCGGCGTCGGCGAGGGCCTGTTCGACGGCGCGCCGCAGGTTCGGCGGGCGGCCGGACCCGGGACGAGGGTCGAAGGTGGAGCCGAAGCCTGCGATCTCGCCGTACGGGTGACGGCCGCGGTCCCGCGCGTGCCCGGCACTCTCCAGGACGAGCATGGCGCCGCCCTCGCCGGGGAGGTGCCCACTGGCGCGGTCGTCGAAGGGGCGGTACGCCCCGGGGCTCAGTCGGCCGCCGGCGAGCTGGGCCGCCATGCCGTACGGACAGAGCGAGCAGTCCGTGCCGCCGGAGAGCATCAGCCGGGTGCCGGAGCGCACCTGGCGCCGGGCGTGGGCGAGGGCGTCGAGGCCGCCGGCCTGTTCGCCGACGTAGACGCTGGTGGGGCCGCTGAGCCCGTGCCGGATGGAGATCTGGCCGGTGTTGACGGCGTAGAACCAGGCGAAGGACATGTAGGCGCTGACCTTCTTGGGGGACTCCCCCCACAGGTGCTGGAGTTCACGCTGTCCGAAGCCGAAGCCGCCGGAAGCGCCGGCGGTGACGACGCCCCGGTCCAGCGCGGGTATGGCGTCCAGGTCGACGGCCGCGTCGGCGAGGGCCCAGTCGGCGGCGGCGAGGGCGAACTGGGTCATGCGGTCGGTCTGCGGGACGAGCCGGCCGGGCAGGTGGTCGGCCGGCTCGAAGCCGGTGACCTCGCCGGCGTGCCGGGTGGGGTAGCGGGTGGGGTCGAAGGCGCGGATCCGGCGGATGCCTGACTCGCCGCGGAGGGTGGCCGCCCAGTAGCGGTCGAGTCCGAGGCCGGTGGGGGCGACGACGCCCATCCCGGTGACGACGACGGTCATGCGGTCCTCCCCTCGGGGAGCCGCAGGACCATGGCGCTCTGGAAGCCGCCGAAGCCGCTGCCCACCGTGAGAGCGGCGTCCGTACGGGTCTCCCGGGCGTGCAACGGCACGTAGTCCAGGTCGAGTTCGGGGTCGGGGTGGTGGAGGTTGGCGGTGGGGGGGATGACACCGAGTGAGAGGGCGAGAGCGGTGGCGGCGACCTCGATGGAGCCGATGGCGCCCAGGGAGTGGCCGATCATCGACTTGATGGAGCTGACCGGGACGCGGGCCGCGTGGCTGCCCAGGGCGCGCTTGAGGGCGGCTGTCTCGTGCACGTCGTTCTGCCGGGTGGCGGTGCCGTGGGCGTTGACGTAGCCGAGGGCGTCCGCGGGGAGCCGGGCCTCGGCGAGGGCGTCGGTGACGGCGGCGGCCAGTTCCCGTCCGTCGGGGCGGAGCCCGGTCATGTGGTACGCGTTGCCGTGGGAGGCGTAGCCGGCGATCTCGGCGTGGACGCGGGCGCCCCGGCGGCGGGCGGCGGTCAGCTCCTCCAGGACCAGGACGGCGGCGCCCTCGCCGAGGACGAAGCCGTTGCGGGTGCGGTCGAAGGGGCGGAGCGCGGTCGCCGGGTCGTCGTTGCGTGGCGAGGTGGCACGGATGGCGTCGAAGCAGGCGACGGTGATCGGGGAGATCGGGGCGTCGGTCGCTCCGGCGATCATCACGTCGGCGGAGCCCTCGCGGATGAGCGCGGCGGCGTGGCCGATCGAGTCGAGGCCGGAGGTGCAGCCGGCCGAGACGACCGTGCAGGACCCTTCGGCACCGGCGGCCCAGGCGAGTTCGGCCGCCATGGAGCTCGGCACGAACTGGTCGTAGAGGCGGCTTCCCGCGGCGGTGTGGTCGACCAGCCACTCCTTGCCGCCGCCGCTGAGGGCGAGGTACTCCTGCTCCAGCTTCTGGGTGCAGCCGACAGCACTGCCGAGGCTGACGCCGGTGCGGTGGGCCTGCGCGGGGTCGGTGGCGTGGCCGCTGTCGCCGAGGGCCTCGCGCAGCGCGGCGAGCGCGAACTGGGCGGCGCGGTCCAGTTGTTCGACATGCTCCCCGACGAGGCCGTGTTCGAGCGGGTCGAAGTCGCACTCCGCCGCGATCCGGGAGCGGAAGGGGGCGGGGTCGAAGAGACTGATCGTCCGGGTGGCAGTGCGGCCTGCGGTGAGGGTGTCCCAGAACTGCTTGGTCCCGATGCCGCCGGGGGCGATCACGCCGATGCCGGTGATGGCGACGCGCCGCGTCATCGGGTCTCCGCGGTGACGGTGCGGCGCTCGACGTAGAGGTTGGCGCTGCTGGTGCTGATCGCCCGCAGGGCCTGGGCGTGCGGCACGAATCCTGCGTCGGTGACGGCGGCGCGGAAGGCGGCCGGGTCGGCCCAGCGGGCGATGTTGACGTACCGGTCGGGCTCGTCCACGTGGCGGACGAGACTGTAGCCGAGGAAGCCAGGCCGGTCCTCGAGGAACCGGGCGGTACGGGCGAAGACCTCCTCGAACTCCTCGGGCGTGGTGTGGAGGGTGAAGCTGTTGACGAAGGTGGCCGGCCCGCTCGTGGTGGGGCCGGGCTGCTCAGCTGACATGGCAGCGCTCTCCTCATCGTCCGGGAGTCCGGCGGCGACTGTGCCGGGGACGGGACTGCCACCCTCGGCGACATGGCTCGCGGGGCCCTAGCGGAGACCTAGAAGACGGCTGGATGACGCCCTTGCGTCAGCGGCGGGTACGGCCCGCGGAGAGGGCGGTGCCGAGGTCGCGGCGCCATGCCTGGCGCAAGCCTGCGGAGGCGGCCACGGTGTCCCAGCCCGCCAGATCGTCGCAGCGGTAGTGGACGACGTCGGCGCCGGTGCGGCGGGGCAGGGCGCGGCCGGCGACGATCTCCCCGAGGGCTACGCAGCCGGCCGCCTCGGGGGTGGGCGCGAGGCAGACGCTGCGGACGGCCTGGCGGGCGGGCCGGTTCGGGCGGGCCGGGCGGGTGGTGTCGGTCTGGTCGATGAGCAGGGCGCCCGCGGTGAGCCAGTCGGCATGGATCGGCGGGTGGCCGTCGGTGGCGACCACGACGTCCGCGTGCCGGGCCCCGGCGCGGGCGTCTTCCGCGGCGACGACCTCGAGACCGGTGTGCCGGCCGGCGGCGAGGGCGAAGTCCTTCGTGCCGACCCGGTCACGGCCGACGACGCGGACGACGGCGAGCGAGGGGAGGGCGTGACGCAGCACGAGGAGGCAGGCCCATGCCTGCTCGCCCGCGCCGAAGAGGCCGAGCACATGGGGGCCGGGGGGCGCGAGGAAGCGGGCGGCGAGGCCGGAGGTAACGGCGGTGCGCCAGCCATCGAGGGCTCCTGCATCGGCGAGGCCCAGGAGCGAGCCGTCTTCGGCGAGGACGAATTCGAGCCGCCCGGTGGCGGGTGCCGCCGGGTCGATCCGGACGGTGGAGCAGCGGCCGAGGGGGCCGGGGGCACCGGGCCTGACAGTGAGCCGTAAGCGGCCGGAGGGGACACCAACGAGTGTGTCGGCGCCGCGCGCGCGGCGGGGTCCCAGGAGCAGCCGCTGGACATCGGCGAAGCATTCCTCCAGGAACGTCTCGTCGTCGAAGACGTCGTCCACGTCCTGAGGGCTCAGCATGATCGGCACGGCGATGTCCTCCTGGATCCGGCACCATGGGATACACAAACTTGAGTATCATGCCGCGTCCGATCACTCCACAGGTGGGATCACCTCCGCGGGCTCAGGAGGCCGGATTCTCTCCGTACATCACGTACGCGCCCGCTTCCAGACGCTCCATCAATCCCCGGGCCCAGGCGGCCTGGCTGGCGGCGCTGTGCTCCCAGAGCCCGATCAGCTCCCGCACATGGGCGCGGTCCGGTTGTTCGCTCGCAGTCTCGCCGACCCGGTCGGCCACCCCGCCCTGCTCGGCGGAGAGCGACGCGATCCGCTCCTTCAGCAGACCGATCGCCTCCTCGCGGCGCAGTGAGGGCAACAGGACGATCGCCGCCCCGAGCATGTCCGGGCGGTTGTTGCCCTGCCGGAGCGCGTCACGGAGCAGCCGGAGAAACTCCTCCTCGCCCCTGGGCGCGATCTCGTAGTCGACCCGGCCAGGCCAGTCGGGGATGTCCGTGAACGTCAGCAGGCCCTCCTTAGCGAGCTGACGCAGCGCGTGGTAGATCGAGCCGAACTTGATGTGGGCCCACTCGTCCGCCCCCCACGAGAGCAGCTCGGAACGTACCAGGTAGCCGTGTGCCGTGCCGTGCATCCGTACGACCCCGAGGACCAGCAATCGTGTGGCTGACATGGTCTCCCTGCTGCATGTCCGACGTGATTCCGGCACGGGACCGGAACCGGCGCTCCGCCCATGGCCGGAGATGGCCGACCGCATTCAACGGTAGTGCATGACCTGCTGTTCTCCAGGTGCCAGGGGAGGGCGAGGGCGCAGGGCCCGCGCCCGTCGAGCGCCGCTGCAACGACTCTCGACCGCCGTACGAGGAAGCGGGCCGAGGGTGGTGCGGACGTTGGACACGGACAGGTCTTCGCCGGAACAGGGGTAAGGATGCGGGTACTCTTCACCACCTTCGCCGCCAAGTCGCACATGCACGCGCAGGTGTCGCTGGCCTGGGCACTGCGGGCCGCGGGCCACGACGTCCGGATCGCGAGCCATCCCGATCTCGCCGAGGAGATCACCAAGACCGGGCTGACCGCCGTCGGCGTCGGCGAGGAGCTCCACCTCGACGAGCAGATGCAGGAGACGCAGGAGAACATCGGGCAGGACGTCGACCAGCTGGAGAGCCAGGCGCAGGTCGGCCTCGACATGAGCGAGACCCGCCCGGAGCGCCTCACCTGGGACTACACGCTGGGTGTGTTCACCGCCATGACCTCCGTGGTGTTCCAGAACTGCTGTTCCGACCGGATGGTCGACGAACTGGTCGGGCACTGCCGCTCGTGGAAGCCCGACCTCGTCCTCTGGGACACCATGACCTTCGCGGGCGCCGTCGCCGCCCTCGCGACCGGTGCCGCCCACGGCCGGGTCCTCTTCGGCATGGACCTGGCGGGCAGCATGCGCCAGACCTTCCTTGAGCAGCTTGCCTCCCGCCCGCCGGAACTGCGCGACGACCCGCTCCGCGAGTGGCTCACCTGGAGCCTGGAGCGGCACGGCGCCACCTTCGAGGAGAGCGCGGTCACCGGAGACTTCACCGTCTGCCCGATGCCCCAGTCGATGCGCTTGCCCGTCGACCTGGACTACGTGCCCGTGCGGTACGTGCCCTACAACGGCCAGTCGACGGTGCCGCAGTGGCTCCAGGAGCCGCCCAAGCGCGGTCGCCGGGTCTGCCTCACCCTCGGCGTCGCCCACCGCGAGGTGCTCGGCAGCGACCGGGCCTCCATCGGAGACCTGTTGGAGGCGGTCGCCGGGCTCGACGACGTCGAGGTCGTCGCCACCCTCGACGAGAACCAGCTCAAGGACCTGGCGACCGTCCCCGACAACGTCCGGGCCGTCGACTTCGTGCCGCTCGACGCGCTCCTGCCGACCTGTGACGCGGTGATCCACCACGGCGGGTCCGGCAGCTTCGGCACCGCGATGATTCACGGCATCCCGCAACTCATCGTCGTCGACGGCGTCTGGGACACCATCAACAAGTCACGCCACCTCGCCGCCCACGGCACCGGCCTCTACGTGCCGGGCAAGCTCAGCGCCAAGGGCCTGCGCGAGCTGCTCGTGCGGCTGCTGGAGGAGCCGGAGTTCAAGCGCAACGCCATGACACTGCGGCGCGAGGCGCTCGCCGCCCCGGCGCCGGCGCAGGTCGTTCCCACGCTGGAGCGGCTCGCCCTCGAGAACCGCCGCCGGTGACCGGCCCGGCCGCACCCCCGAACCCCCCGACGCGACCGACGACCCCCGGATGGTGAACCGAACGATGCAGGTCCGAAGTCTCCAGGTCGAGGGGGCGTACGAGTTCACCCCCCGCCGATTCGCCGACCGGCGCGGCCTCTTCGTCTCCCCTTTCCAGCAGGAGGCGTTCACCGAGGCCCTGGGGCAGCCCGGTTTCCCGGTGGCCCAGACCAACCACAGTATCTCCCGCCGTGGCACCGTCCGCGGCATTCACTTCACGGTGACCCCGCCCGGCACCGCCAAGTACGTGTACTGCGCGCGCGGCAGGGCCGTCGACTTCGTGGTCGACCTGCGGGTCGGCTCCCCCACCTTCGGCCGGTGGGACGCGGTCGAGATGGACCAGCTCCACTTCCGCGCCTCGTACTTCCCGGTCGGCGTCGGGCACGCCTTCGCCGCGCTGGAGGACGACACCGTGATGTCGTACATGCTCACCAGCCCCTACGTCGCCGAGCACGAACTCGCCCTCGACATCTTCGACGTGGACCTGGACATCACCCTCCCGTCCGGCTTCGACGTCGTGCAGTCGGACCGCGACCGGGCGGCCCTCTCCTTCGCCGAGGCGCGCGACAAGGGTGTCCTTCCCGGCTACGCCACCTCGCGGGCGGTGGAGGAGCAGCTGTGGCCCTCCGGCTCCGGCGGCCCGTGCTGAGCGCGTCGATGGACACCGACCCGAAAGGCGGGACCACCGGCACGGTCGCCGTGCTCGGGGCAACCGGATCCGTCGGGCGAGCCGTCTGCGCCGCGCTCCTCCCGGCGGGCAGGCGGGTGCTCGCCGTCGCCCGCCACCCCGCCTCCCACACCCGCGCCCACGCCTTCGTTCCGCTCGACGTCGCGGCCGTCGCGCCCGGCCGGCTCGCCGCGCTCCTCGACGCGCACGGCGTCACGGAGGTCGTCAACGCCACCGGCGGCTGGGGAACCACCGCCGAGAAGATGCGCAGTGCCCACGTCGACCTGCCGGAACGGCTCGCCGCCGGCTGCGCCGCGACCGGTCGGCGGCTGCGCGTCGTCCAGCTGGGTTCGATCCACGAGTACGGACCCGTCGAGGACGGCGTCCTCATCAACGAGCACCGCGCCCCCGGATCGCTGACACCGTACGGCGCCACCAAGCGGGCCGGCTCCGAACATCTGCTCGCCGAGTCACGGGCCGGCCGGATCGACGCGCTCGTCCTGCGGGCCGTCAACGTCTGCGGGCCGCACACCACCACCGCGAGCTTCCTCGGTCTCGTCGTGCAGCGGCTGCGCGCCCTCGCCCCGGGCGCCGCACTCACCCTGGACGTGGCCGCGGCCCGTCGCGACTTCCTCGACGTGCGGGACCTGGCGAGGGCGGCGGTCGCAGCCCTGACCGCGCCCGGCCCGAGCTGGGTGGTCAACATCGGGCGCGGGGAAGCGGTGCCGGTGGCCGACCTCGTCGACGTCCTCGTCAAGGTGTCGGGGGTCGATCCCGCAACCGTACGGCTGCGCCCCGCGGCGGTCGCGAGCAAGGGAGGCAGCTGGACCTGCGCCGACATCGGCCTGGCCGCCGACCTTCTCGGCTGGCGGCCGATGATCCCCCTCGACGCGTCGCTGCGGGCGATGTGGGAGGCGGCCGGGGATGTCAAGCCGCCCGGAGGGACCGGATGAACCGGACAAAAAAGCTCCGAGAGACCGGACGGACAAGCCCCAGGAGGCTCCGATGAACGCCCCGCTGCCCGCTTCTCGTCCCGCTCCGCTCACCGCCCCGCGCGCCGGCGCGGCGGCGTCGCGTACGGACGCCGCACGGCGGATCGACGCCTCGGCCCGGCTGCGCGGCGCAGGGCCGCTCGGCGACCTGGCGGACTTCCCCGACTGGTTCGCCGAGCACGCCCGGCGGGCCTACACCCGGGTCGAACGGGTGGGTCTCGACGAGCTGGACGGCTGGGTCTCCGACCCGGCCACCGGTGACCTCGGACACCACACCGGCCGCTTCTTCACCGTGCACGGACTGGCGGTGGAGCACCCGGACGCGGCGGTGCCCCGGTGGACGCAGCCGATCATCCTCCAGCCCGAGATCGGCGTCCTCGGCCTGCTGGTCAGCCGCATCGGCGGGGTGCTGCACGCCCTCGTGCAGGCGAAGGTCGAACCCGGCAACGCCAACGGACTGCAGATCTCCCCCACCGTGCAGGCCACCCGCAGCAACTACACGCGGGTGCACCAGGGGCGGGCGGTTCCGTACCTGGAGCACTTCCTCGACGCGCACCGGCGGCCGGGTGTGCTGGCCGACGTGCGCCAGTCGGAGCAGGGCTCCTGGTTCTACCGCAAACGCAACCGCAACATGGTGGTCGAGCTGCCGGAGCCGATCGAGGCGGGGGAGGGCTACCGCTGGCTGACGGTCGGCCAGATCCACGAGCTGCTGGGGCGTGAGGACACTGTCAACATGGACAGCCGGACCGTGCTGTCCTGCCTGCCGTTCACCGGCCCCGCGCCGGAGTCGGACGACGATCCGGATCCCTTCAGGCGGGCGCTCCGGCGCTCCGGCGACCCCGCCGCGGGCAGTCTCCACACCATGGAGGAGATCCTCGGCTGGATCACCCACCGGCGTACCGGAGAGGACCTGGCGACCCGCCGGATACCGCTGGACGACCTCACCGGCTGGACCCGTGAGAAGGACAGGATCCGCCATGAGGGCGGCGCCTTCTTCGAGGTCATCGGGGTCCGTGTGGAGGCCGGAGGCCGCGAGGTGCGGCAGTGGAGCCAGCCCATGATCGAGCCGGTGGGACAGGGCGTGATCGCCTTCCTGGCCCGACGGGTCGAGGGCGTGCTGCATGTCCTGGTCGGCGCGCGCGTGGAGCCCGGTTTCACGGACGAGGTGGAACTGGGGCCGACCGTGCAGTGCGTACCGGAGAGCTACACGGGCCTTCCGGAGGGCTCCCTGCCGCCGTTCCTCGACGTGGTGCTCGGCGCGGCCCCCGCAGCGGTGCGATACGACACGGTCCTGTCGGAGGAGGGCGGCCGGTTCCACCGGGCACTCAACCGGTATTTGGTAGTCGAGGCACCCGACGGGCTGGACACCACGTCCCCGGCCCACCGCTGGATGACGCTGCACCAGCTGTCGGACCTGCTGCGGCACAGCCACTACGTCAACGTGCAGGCCCGGAGCCTCATCGCCTGTCTGCACAGCCTCTACCACGCTGGCTGAGTCCGGCGGCCCGATGTGCGTGTGTCCCGGCGGGCCGAGAACCCGCCGGGACACACGCACATCGGGCCGGGCAGACCGGCCGGGACGCCGATTCAGAGACCGGCGACGACCTCGCGCACCGCCTCGATGACCTTCTCCTGGGTGTGCGGCGGAAGCGACGGGTACATCGGGAGCGAGAAGATCTCCTTCGCCAGCCGCTCGGTCACCGGCAGGCTGCCCTCCGCGTAGCCGAGGTGAGCGAAGCCGGTCATGCGGTGCACGGGCCACGGGTAGCTGATGTTCAGTTCGATGTCGTAGTCCTTGAGCCGCTCGATGATCCGGTCGCGCTCGGGGTGGCGGACCACGTGGACATAGTGGACGTGATCGTTTCCCACCGCGTTCGAGGGCAGGACCAGGCCGGTGCCGGCCAGCCCCTCGGCGTAGCGGCGCGCCACGGCACGCCGTCCCTCGATGTAGGCACCGAGCCGCCGGAGCTTGCGGCGGAGGACCTCCGCCTGGACCTCGTCGAGCCGGCTGTTGTGTCCTGGGGTTCGAACAACGTAGTACCGCTCCTCCATGCCGTAGTAGCGCAGTCGGCGCAGGGCCGCCGCCACGTCCGCGTCTCGGGTCAGGACGGCGCCGCCGTCGCCGTAGGCGCCCAGCACCTTCGTCGGGTAGAAGGAGAAGGCGGCGGCGTCGCCCATGGTCCCGGCGAGCCGGCCGTGATGCCGCGCGCCGTGGGCCTGGGCACAGTCCTCCAGCACCTTGAGCCCGTGCAGGGCGGCGAGTTCGGTGACCGGGTCCATGTCGACGCACTGACCGTAGAGATGCACCGGGACGATCGCGGAGGTCCTCTCGGTGATCACGCCGGCGAGCTGGTCGGTGCGCATGAGGTAGTCCTCCTCGCGCACGTCCACGAAGACGGGGGTGGCCCCGACCGCGTCGATGGCGAGCACGGTCGGCGCCGCCGTGTTGGCGACGGTGACGACCTCGTCACCCGGCGCCACGCCGAGGGCCTGGAGGCCGAGGACGATGGCGTTGGTGCCGTTGTCCACGCCCACGCAGTGCTCCGTGCCGTGGTGCGCCGCGAACTCCTGCTCGAAGCCGGCGACGGAGGCGCCGAGGACGAGCCGCCCGGACTGAAAGACGGCGTCGACGGCGTCGAGGATCTCCTCGCGCTCCTCCGCGTACTCCTCCAGGTAGTCCCAGACGTAGGTGGTCATCGCCCGCCCTCCTTGACGCCGACGAACAGGCCGCGGCCGGTCGGATCGCCCGGCCGGTACTCGACGGAGCAGCCGGCGTCGCGGAAGGCCGACTCGTACTCCTCCCGCGTGAAGAGGGTCAGGACGTCGATCTCGGTGAAGGTACGGATCCCGCCGGGTTCGCCGACGAGGAACCGCACCTCCATCCTGGTCGCCCGTCCCCAGAGCGTGGAGTGGGAGATCCGCGCCACGGTCCGGTTCCCCTCCCGGGCCAGGTCAGCTGCGACGAAGCCCTCCGAGAACTGCTCGGGAAACCACCAGGGTTCGACGACGAGCACGCCGCCCGGTTCGAGGTGGCGGCCCATCGACGCGATCGCCGCACGCATCTCCTCGACGGTGCCGAGATAGCCGATCGCGCAGAACATGCAGGTGACGACGGAGTACGTCCGTCCCAGGCGGAAGTCGCGCATGTCGCCCTCGTGGATGGTCAGTCCGGGTCTGCGGCGCAGTGCGAGCTCCCGCATCGGGGCGGCGATCTCCAGCCCCTCCGCGGTCGTGAAGAGCTTGCTGAAGGGGCCCAGGTGGGCGGCGGTGCCGCAGGCCACGTCGAGCAGCGAGTCGGCGTCCGGGGCGTGGCCGCGGGCCAGGTCCGCGACGGCCTCAGCCTCCGCTGCCCAGTCCTTGCCGCGGCTCCGGTACACCGCCTCGTACACCTCGGCGAGGTCCGTGCTGTACATGCGATTCTCCTCGGGTCGGCTGCGGCGCGGGCGCCGGTCGGCACGCCAGGGGGCGTGGGTGCGGAGGGTGCGGGATCAGGGGGTGCCGTCGACCAGGGCGACGGCACGGGTCCAGCCCGCGCCCGCGCCGGCCACCTTCACCGGGAAACAGCTGATGTCGAAGCCGGTCGGGGCGGGCAGCCGGTCGAGCCCGGAGAGCCGCTCGACCTGGCAGTACTCCCGATGGCGGCCGGCGACGTGGGCGGGCCACAGCACGGCCTTGTCGCCGGTGCGCCGGTAGGTGTCGATGATGGTGCCGAACGGTGCGTCCAGGCTGAAGGCGTCGGTGCCGACCACCTTCACGCCCGCGTCGAGCAGGAAGCCGATCGCACCCGCGTCGAGGCCCACGAAGTCGGTGAAGTACCGCTGTGTCCCCGCCCAGGCGTCCGCACCGGTGTGCAGCAGCACGATGTCGCGCGGGGCGAGGACGTGCCCGATCCGGTCGAGTTCCTTGCGCAGGTCGGCCGTGTCGACGACGCCGGCCTCGCGGCCCCGCACGTCGAGGACGATCCCGGGGCCGAGGAACCAGTCCAGTGGCATCGCGTCGATGTGCCGGGGCACGCCGGTGCCGTACGTGGTCCGGGAGCCGTAGTGCGACGGCGCGTCGACGTGGGTGCCGGTGTGGGTGGTGAGACTGAGTCGGTCCAGCGAGAGGAACTCGCCGTCCGGCAGATCGTCCGGGTCGAACTCCACACCGAAGTGGGCCCGCATCTCGTCGCGCATGTGCAGCGCGCCCTCACGGGGGCTCATCACCTCGTGGACCACGGGGTCCGGTTCGAACGAGCCGGCGTCCACCGGCGAGGACAGGTCGATGATGCGCACGGTCACCTCCTCAGCGACGGCGCCCAGCCTCGCGGCCACCGCTCAAGAGGCATTGGAGGACCGCTCGACACGGCGGGCCGGGAGCCCGGAGTCGAGCCGGGCTCGACGACGGCCGCCCAGACTCTGCCTTCCGACGAGTACTTCTGTACCGGGAGGCGCCATGACCATCACCCCCCGCACGCACGACGAGGGCACCGCCACGGCCGTCGACGCCGTCGCGGTGGAACGGTTCTACGCCCAGCACATGCAACTGCTGGACGACGGAGACGCCGTGGCCTGGGCTCGCACCTTCACGGAGGACGCCTCCTTCACCACCCCGTCCATGACGGAACCGGTCCGCGGCCGGGACGACATCGAGTCCGGCGGCCGCGCGGCGGTGGCGGGCCGGGCGGAGGCCGGGGAGGTCCACCGGCACTGGGTGACGATGACGACGCTCCGGCCGGCCGCCGACGGGGCCGACGCGCTGTCGTACGTCGAGATCCTCGTGACCCCGCGCCGTGGAGTGCCGCGGATCGAGCCGTTCTGCGTGATGCGGGACCGGCTGGTGCGCCGGGGCGACGCGCTCCTCGTGGCGGAGCGCGTCATCACCCGCGACGACCGGCCACACGGCTGAGGATCGACCCCGTTGCGAGCGCGGGTCCGTAGCGTCGCCGCCATGACGACACGGGCAGTGATCATCACGGGTGGCGGGACGGGGATCGGCCGCGCTACGGCCCTCGGGTTCGCGGAGCGGGGCGACCGGGTCCTCGTGGTGGGCCGTACGGCGGCCACGCTGGAGGAGAGCGTCGCCAGGCACGAGAACATCCGGTCGTTCGTGGCGGACGTGACCGCCCCCGGCGCCGGCGAGCGGCTGGTGGAGGCTGCACTCCGCACCTTCGGCCGGCTCGATGTCCTGGTCAACAACGCGGCGACCGGCTCCTTCGCACCGCTGGCGAAGCTCGACCGGGCGGCCGTGGAGCGGCAGCTCGCCACGGACCTGGTGGCACCCGCTTTCGTCGCCCAGGCGGCGCTGGACGCGCTGGAGGAGACGGGCGGCACCATCGTCAACGTCAGCACGGCCGCCTCACTGACCACCCAGGGCTTCCGGGACAACGCGGTCTACATGGCGGCGAAGGCGGGCCTGAACCAGTTCACGCGCAGTTGGGCGGTCGAGCTGGCGCCGCGCGGTATCCGGGTGGTGTCGGTGGCGCCGGGCGTCACCGACACGGGTATCGGACAGCGCGTCGGCATGTCCGACGACCAGTATCAGGGCTTCCTGGAGCAGATCTCGCAGCGCATCCCGGTCGGGCGGGTGGCCACGCCGGAGGAGGTGGCGTGGTGGATCACGACGCTGGCCGAGCCGGGCGGTTCGTACATGACCGGGGCGATCGTCCCCGTCGACGGTGGTCTCACCCTCACCTGACGAAGCGGTGCCCGACTGTCCGGCCGGCACGGGACTCGACACGGGGTGTGCGCACGGCGGAGGTGCCGCCCGCTCCCCGCCGCAGGACACCGGCCCCACGAGGCAGGGACGCTCCCGACCGCCCGCACCAGCGGGCCGCCGGGCCCTACGGCCAGGTGTCGTATCCGTGTGCTCCGGG
The DNA here is from genome assembly GCF_000225525.1 of Streptomyces zinciresistens K42. Classification (GTDB taxonomy): domain Bacteria; phylum Actinomycetota; class Actinomycetes; order Streptomycetales; family Streptomycetaceae; genus Streptomyces; species Streptomyces zinciresistens. The sequence continues at coordinate 67,849 of NZ_AGBF01000013.1, forward strand.
CCGCGCCTCGTGTCCGTGTGCGGGCGAGCCTTCGGCACGGACGACAGCCGGGCCATGGTCCCGTCGACCGGGCGCACCATGCGTCCGGCACAGGGTCGCACGGGTGGTTCGGGTTCGGCTTGAATGACTTGCGCCCCGGAGGCGTATACCTCTTCATGAGGAGCTCGGGGACGCGTGGGCGGGTCCGGACGGCGCAGCGGACCGCCGAGTCCGGACTGGTACTCAGGCGTCGCTGACCGTATCGGTCCGGCCGTGGCAGAATCAAAAGGCCGGAAGGGGGCGCGGCCCGACGGGAGGGAGTGGCGATGCCTGCGAGCATCCTCGAAGAGGTCGGTCACCTCTTCGAGGCAGTGTCGACACGGGATACGATCACCCGCCTCAACTGCCCTTCCTGCGGTTCCGTCCATGTCGCCCAGCTGCTCGGCGACAACGGCGGGATCTCCTACGTGTGCACGGCCTGCGGCCACAGCTGGAGCTGATCGATGGGTGCACACAGGCGGAAGTGCGACTGGTGCGGCAGCGGAACGCCGATCGTCCGCGACATGGAACCGGTGAACTCCGAGTACCAGTACTGGTGCGAGGAATGCGCGCGGGCGCTGATCATAAAAGGCGACCCGATCGAGACCTATCGGGAACTCGAGGGCGAACCGATCTACGGCCGTCTCCTCGAAGAACACTGCACTCTCAAGCGCTTCTATTCCTTCGTCACGGCGTGACGGGCCCGACCCCGGGCTGCTGCCGGACACCTCCGACCGGGGGCCGTCCCGGTGCGGTCAGCCGGTCCGGTTCCACCTGTTGAATGCGGACATTGACCGACTTGTCGGGGCGTGCGGGAAACGATTTGGTGGTGCGCGCCATCGACCGGTAATGTTGGCGTCGCCGCCGGGGAGACCGGGCGACACGGTCGATATGCGGCTCAGCCGCGTGATCGCCAGGGGCTATAGCTCAGTTGGTAGAGCGCCTGCATGGCATGCAGGAGGTCAGGAGTTCAATTCTCCTTAGCTCCACAGCGAGATCCCGCCGGACCGTATCGGTCCGGCGGGATCTTTTTCGCTTTCCGGCCCCCGCCGCTCAGCGGCCGAGGGCGCGTCTGCCGCGGCCCTCACGGCCCTGGGAGAGGACCGGCAGGTTGCGGGCGGGAGCCTGGGCGCGGGTGTCCTCCTCGATGCGCAGCGCGAGCGCCGGGCAACGGCGCACCGCGCGCAGGGCCTTGGCCTCCGCGTAGCGCGGCACCATCGCCTGGGCGACGGTCGGGAAGCCGTCGGCGCCCAGCTGGAAGACCTCCGGGAGGATGTCCGCGCACAGGCCGTGGCCCCGGCAGAGCGTCCAGTCGACGAAGATCTTCTGCCGACTGGGGCCGTTCTCCTCGGACTCGCCGCCGGGGAGGCCCGAGGGGCCCCTGCCGCCCTCGAAGAGCGGCAGTACGCCTTCCACGGGCCGTCCGCAGCCGGTGCCGAGGACATGCGCCGCCAGGTCGTCGGTGAACGCCTTGATGGTCGACTCCAGGAACATCGCGGAGCCGTCCGGGTGCGAGCACGCGCCGCGCCGCTTCACGTTCTTCGCGACCTGCTTGAGGGCCTCCAGGGCGGCGGGGCCACCGCCGTTGAGGATGTCCTCCAGGCCCCGTGCCGCGGCCGGCAGACCGAGGTAGCAGGGGCCGCACTGGCCCGCGCTCTCCTCGGCCAGCCACTGCGCCACCCGCAGCGACTCGCCCAGCGGGCAGGTCTCCTGACTGATCGGCAGGATCGCGCCCGCGCCCAGCGAACCGCCCACCGCGTCCAGGGAGTTGCGCGAGACGACCGCCTCGTTGACCGTCGCCGCGTCGATCCACTTGCCGTGGTAGCCGCCGGTCAGCACGCCCTGCGGCACCGGCGGGGCGCCGGCGAGCTGCAGCACGTAGCGCAGCGGTACGCCCGTGGGGACCTCGATGACCATCGGGCGGGCCACCGCACCGGAGACCGTGAGCATGACGGTGCCCGGCTCGTCGTACAGGCCGGTGTTGCCGTAGCGCTCCGGGCCGATGCGGGCGGCGATGGCGAGCTGGGCGAAGGTCTCGGCGTTCGACAGCAGGGTGGGCGCGCCGCCCACGCCGTTCTGCGAGGCGCTGACCTTGCGTCCGGCCGGGATCGCGGGGCCGCCGTCGATGGAGCGGACCACGGAGGCGGCGGCGCCGGTGACCATGCGCACCGGGTTGCGCTGCACGAACGCGCGCAGCGCCGAGCGGCGGCTGTTGCTCAGCCCGCGCTCGGCGAGGGCGGCCTCCATGGAGCGCTGGGTGGACTCCCTGGTGACCGCCACCACGAGCGTGCGGGCGCCCAGGGCCTCGGCGCACAGCAGCGCGCCGTCCAGGATGAGGTGCGGGGCACGGTTGATCATCACCGTGTCCTTGCGGCAGGCGGGCTCGTCCTCGCTGCCGTTGACCACGACGACCGGCCGGACGCCGCGTTTGATCGCCGACTCGGCGACCGAGCGCAGCTTCCTGTGGAAGGGGAAGCCCGCGCCGCCGCGGCCCCTGAGGTTGATGTTCTCGGCGAGTTTGGCGAGCTGTTCGCCGCCCATGGGTTCCAGTGGCCCGTGCACCTTGAGGTGCATGGGCAGATCCAGTCTTTCGACAAGGTCGAAGCCCGACGTGAGCTGGGGAAGGCCGACCACGCGGACTTCGGGTACGTCGGGCAGGGCCTCGTTCACTTAAAGCCTCCGGAAGGCGTGTTCCAAGGTTCGCCCGGACCCGGCGCGTCGAAGTCGTAGGACGGGCCGGGCGGTGTTTCAGAGGCGGGACCGCTGTTGTTGTACGTGTCGTTCTGGTTGTACGTGCCGAAGACGGCGTTCGTCTCGGACGTGTCGTACACCTCACTCGATCCGTAGCCCGACGCGTTCGCGCCGTAGCCCGCGGAGCCCGGGTTGTCGTACACGGGGATGTTGTAGCCGGTGTCGTTGAGCGGGTCGTAGGACGAGGGGGGCGCCTCGCCGACCGGGGGCGGGGAGGGGATCGGCCAGTTGCCGGTGCCGCTGCCGGGGCCGTCGATCCGCGGCATCGCCTCGGTGGGCTGGAGGTCGAAGGGCGTCTCGCGCCGGGCGCTCTGGTCCGCCCCGTAGGGCTGCCGTCCCCGGTGGGGCGAGACGGCGCGGTAGGCGGCGGCGAAGCCGCCCGTGGTCTCGGCGGCGGAGGGCGGCTGCGCGGGCATGCCGGGCAGCGGGCCCGGACGTCCCTCGCGCGCGGGGCGTTCGTCGCGGGAGCGTCCCCCGCGCGCGTTGCGGTCCCCGCGCGCGTTGCGGTCCCCGCGCGTGTTCTCGTACCCCGGCAGTGCGGAGCCCGCCCGCGCGCGGCTCTCCTCCAGGTCCTCGCGGGCGCCCGGCTCCCTGCCGATGACCTGGGCGATCCGGTCGGCGACCTTGCGCTTGACGGGGCGCGGGGCGGCGCGCAGGGCGAGGGCCGCGGCGACGGCGACGACGCAGAGCTCGTAGACGATCACGAAGAAGGGCTTCGCCGGGCGGCCGGTGAACAGGCCGTGGATCAGGGCGGCGCACCAGGCGGGGTAGGCGAGCATGTGCATCGCGCGCCAGCGGGCGGCGACCGGCGCGGGGGAGGCGAACTGGTTGCGCAGGGCGCCCGTGATGCCGACGAAGATCATGAGCAGCGCGGCCAGGGAGCCGAGGCCGATGAGGAAGGCGGTGCCCTGGATCTCGTTGCCCTCCGTGAACAGGAGGCTGAAGGGGATCAGCACGGAGATCGGGCTGGCGTGGTCCAGGGCGAGTTTGACGCCGATGTGCACCAGGAGGAACGCGATCGAGCCGACGGCGGTGACGCGGTGGACGGCCTGGGCGATGATCCGCTGGCGGGTGTTGAGGATCATCCGGTCCTGGGCGACCAGGCCCCAGATGACCGAGCAGGTGAGGCAGACGAGCGAGAGGACGCCGGCGCCGAAGTTGAGGAACTCCTGGAGCTGGCTGCCGCCGAGCAGCACGACCAGGGGTATGAGCAGCAGCACAGCAGCGGTCGCCACCCCGTAGGCCGACCGGCCCGGCCGGGGGAGCGAACTGTTACTACGACGAGCATTCATTGGGGGCAACTCCGAGCGGTTCGGGAAGGCGGTCCCGGTGCCGCACTCTAAGTGGCTCCATACCGGGGGGTACGGCGTTTGCGTCATTGGGTTGTCGTGCACGGGCCGAGAGGGACTTCCGCTGCCCCTTAGCGTCTGTTACGCCAGGTAACAATTGAACTTTGTTCAGCTTCTCCCGGCCTTCACAACTCACAGGTACGCAGCGGGGGGCCCCGATGTTCACGCCCGCGCCCGACCGGAAGCCCGTCGCGACCGGCTCCGGCGCTGCGGTACCCTGACGCCATGCGTGCCGTACGCCTCCTGCTTAGCGAGCCGCGCTGACCACTCCCGGCCACCGGGCGAACCGGAAGGCCGGAATCGGCGCGGCGTCCCCTCCTGTGCGAGGGGATTTTTCATTTCTTGGGAATCGCAGCCGCTGGCAGAGACGATCGATGGAGCTTTGAGGATCATGAGCGAGACGAACCCCGCTGCCGCCGAGGCGGCCGCGCCGCACCGCTACACGGCCGACGTGGCGGCCGAGATCGAGGCACGCTGGCAGGACTTCTGGGACGCCGAGGGCACGTACGAGGCGCCGAACCCCAAGGGTGACCTGGCGGGCGACCCCGCCCTGGTGGCCAGGCCCGAGAAGTTCATCATGGACATGTTCCCGTACCCCTCCGGTGCGGGTCTGCACGTCGGACACCCGCTGGGCTACATCGCCACCGACGTCTTCGCCCGCTTCCAGCGCATGACCGGCCACAACGTCCTGCACACCCTGGGCTTCGACGCCTTCGGCCTGCCCGCCGAGCAGTACGCGGTGCAGACCGGCACGCACCCGCGTGTCTCCACCGAGGCCAACATCGAGAACATGAAGGCCCAGCTGCGCCGGCTGGGCCTGGGCCACGACAAGCGCCGCTCGTTCGCCACGATCGACCCGGACTACTACAAGTGGACCCAGTGGATCTTCCTCCAGATCTTCAACTCCTGGTACGACGACGAGGCGGACCGGGCACGCCCCATCGCCGACCTGGTCGCCCGGTTCGAGTCCGGTGAACGTGCCGTACCCGGGCACACGCGCGCGTGGAGCGAGCTGGACGCCGCCGAGCGTGCCGACGTCCTGGGCGGCCACCGCCTGGCCTACGCCTCCGACGCCCCGGTCAACTGGTGCCCCGGCCTGGGAACCGTGCTGGCCAACGAGGAGGTCACCGCCGACGGCCGCTCCGAGCGCGGCAACTTCCCCGTCTTCAAGGCCGAACTGCGCCAGTGGAACATGCGCATCACCGCCTACGCCGACCGGCTGCTGAACGACCTGGACGAGCTGGACTGGCCCGAGGCCATCAAGCTGCAGCAGCGCAACTGGATCGGCCGCAGCGAGGGCGCCCGCGTCGACTTCCCCGTCGGCGGCGAGCACATCACCGTCTTCACCACGCGCCCCGACACCCTGTTCGGCGCGACCTACATGGTGCTGGCGCCCGAGCACCCGCTGGTCGGGAAGCTCACCCCGGACGCCTGGCCCGAGGACGCCCGTGCGGTGTGGACCGGCGGCCACGCGACCCCCGCCGAGGCCGTCGCCGCCTACCGCGCGCAGGCCGCCGCCAAGTCCGACGTCGAACGCCAGGCAGAGGCCAAGGACAAGACCGGCGTCTTCATCGGCGCGTACGCCACGAACCCGGTCAACGGCGAGCAGGTCCCCGTCTTCATCGCCGACTACGTCCTGATGGGCTACGGCACCGGCGCGATCATGGCCGTCCCGGCGGGCGACCAGCGCGACTTCGAGTTCGCGCGCGCCTTCGAGCTGCCGGTCCACTGCATCGTGGAGCCGACGGACGGCCGGGGCACCGACACCTCGACCTGGGAGAACGCCTTCTCGTCGTACGACGCGAAGATCATCAACTCCTCCGGCGAGGGCGTCTCCCTGGACGGTCTGGGCGTCGTCGAGGCCAAGGAGCGCATCACCGAGTGGCTGGAGCGCCGGGGCATCGGCGAGGGCACCGTCAACTTCCGGCTGCGCGACTGGCTGTTCAGCCGGCAGCGCTACTGGGGCGAGCCCTTCCCGATCGTCTACGACGAGGACGGCATCGCCCACCCGCTGCCCGAGTCGATGCTGCCGCTGGAGCTGCCCGAGGTCGAGGACTACAGCCCGCGCACCTTCGACCCCGACGACGCCGACACCCGGCCCGAGACACCGCTCTCGCGCAACGAGGAGTGGGTCGACGTCACCCTGGACCTGGGCGACGGCCCCAAGCGCTACCGGCGTGAGACCAACACCATGCCGAACTGGGCCGGTTCCTGCTGGTACGAACTGCGCTACCTGGACCCGCACAACAGCGGGCGACTGGTCGACCCGGAGATCGAGCGGTACTGGATGGGACCGCGCGAGGGCGCGCCCCACGGCGGTGTCGACCTGTACGTGGGCGGTGCCGAGCACGCCGTGCTGCACCTGCTGTACGCGCGCTTCTGGTCCAAGGTGCTGTTCGACCTGGGACACGTCTCCTCCGCGGAGCCGTTCCACAAGCTGTTCAACCAGGGCATGATCCAGGCGTACGTCTACCGCGACAGCCGCGGCATCGCGGTCCCGGCCGCCGAGGTGGAGGAGCGCGACGGCGCCTACCACTACCAGGGCGAGCAGGTCTCCCGGCTGCTCGGCAAGATGGGCAAGTCCCTGAAGAACGCGGTGACTCCGGACGAGATCTGCGCGGAGTACGGCGCCGACACCCTGCGCCTGTACGAGATGGCGATGGGTCCGCTGGACGTGTCCCGGCCGTGGGACACGCGCGCGGTGGTCGGTCAGTTCCGGCTGCTGCAGCGGCTGTGGCGCAACGTCGTCGACGAGGCGACCGGCGCCGTGACCGTGGTCGACACCGCGGCCGACGAGACCACGCTGCGTGCCCTGCACAAGGCGATCGACGGCGTGCGCGGCGACCTGGAGGCCATGCGGTTCAACACCGCCATCGCCAAGGTCACCGAGCTGAACAACCACCTGACCAAGACGGGCGGCCCCGTCGCGCGCCCGGTGGCGGAGGCCCTGGTGCTGATGGCCGCGCCGCTGGCCCCGCACATCGCCGAGGAACTGTGGCGCAGGCTGGGGCACACGGACTCCGTCGTGCACCACGACTTCCCGGTCGCCGACCCCGCCTACGTCGTCGACGAGACCGTCACCTGCGTCGTGCAGATCAAGGGCAAGGTCAAGGCACGCCTGGAGGTCTCGCCCGACATCTCCGACGAGGACCTGGAGAAGGCCGCCCTGTCCGACGAGAAGGTGCTGGCCGCGCTGGCCGGTGCCGGGATCCGCAAGGTGATCGTCCGGGCGCCGAAGCTGGTCAACATCGTCCCCGCGTAGCCCTCCGTGGACGTGGCAGGGCGGCCCGGCGCGGCTCGGGGCGACTCCGGGTGATCCCCTACGGGCAGGTTCGGGGTTCCTCAGGAACTCCGGGCCTGCCCGCTGCGTTTACCGTGGAGAGAGACATGGCCCGTGCCGTGGCCGGTCGGAGGAGGAGTACGTGGAAGCAGTGATCGCAGTCCTGGCCCTGCTCTCCGTGCTTCTGGTGGTGCTCGGCGCGTACGCCACCGTGAAGGTGGTGGGAGCCGCCAAGCGCCGGGTCGACACCACCATCAGCCACGCCCGGCGCACGGTCGAGGACCACACGCTGCGGGCCAAGTCCCTGGCCCAGCAGGGCCCCGCCGGGGAACTCGCCCAGCTGCGGCTCAAGCTGCGTTCCTCCCTGCGGGCCACGCAGGAGGCCCTGCAGGCGGACGCCGCAGAGGACGGCTCCCTCAGGGAGTCCCTCGCCCTCTACGAGCGCCTGAGCGCCCACGGCCACGAGCTCGACGCGGAACTGCGCCGGCTGGAGTCCGAGCCGGACCGCGCGACCCTCGCCGAGCGCCTCGCCGAGCTGCGCGAACGCACGGAGCGCATCGTGCACGCGGCGGACTCGCTGCGCTGGGCCGCCCGCGACCGCGCCCGCCGCTTCGCCGAGGACGATCTCGACTCGCTCGGCGCCCAGATCGACATGGAGACGAGCGCGCTGCGGCACTGGCAGACCGCGCAGTCCACGACCCCGACCGGCACCGACGGCTCCGACTCCAAGGTCTCGGACGCCGCCGCGCCGCCGCCTCCCTGGCCGGAGGCACCGACCCCCGAGTCCGCCGGGACCGCCGAGCAGACCTGGTCCGACGGCCCGAAGACCCGTCGCGCCGAGGAACCCACCCAGGCCGCCATCGAGCCGCCCGCGCCGCGGCCCACCTACTCCTGGCAGAAGAAACCCCGCCCGGAGAGCACGACTTGAGGATGGTCCCGACCCCGCTCCCGCGCGCTGCGGCGCCGCCGAGCGGGGTCGGGCTGCCGCCCGGACGCTACGCCAGGTAACCTCCAGCTCATGTCCCGCCATGTCGCGATCGTCACCGATTCAACGGCCTACCTGCCGCCACGGACGATGGAGCGCCACGGCATCACGGCGGTACCCCTGACCGTGGTCCTCGGAGGCCGGGCGCTGGACGAGGGCACCGAGATCTCCACCCGTTCCCTCGCTCAGGCATTGCAGAAGCGACGCCCCGTCACGACCTCGCGCCCCAGCCCCGAGGTGTTCGCCGAGCACTACCGCAGGGTCGCCGCGTCGGGCGCCACCGGCATCGTCTCCCTCCATCTGTCCGCCGAACTCTCCGGTACCTATGACGCCGCCGTGCTCGCGGCACGCGAGGCGCCCGTGCCGGTCCGGGTCGTCGACACCGGGATGATCGCCATGGCGCTCGGGTTCTGCGCACTCTCCGCGGCCGAGGCGGCGGAGAGCGGCGGCACGGCGGACGAGGCCGTCACCGCCGCCGAGAAGCGGGCCGGCGGCACCGCCGCCTACTTCTATGTCGACACCCTCGACTATCTGCGCCGCGGGGGCCGCATCGGCGCAGCGCAGGCCCTGCTGGGCTCCGCGCTCGCGGTGAAACCGCTGCTCCAACTGGAGGACGGGCGGATCGGCCCGCTGGAGAAGGTACGGACGGCGTCCAAGGCGATCGCCCGTCTGGAGGAGATCGCGGCCGACCGCGCGGGCGACGCGCAGGTCGACATCGCGGTCCATCACCTCGCCGCTCCCGACCGCGCCTCGGCGCTGGCGGACCGGCTGCGGGTGCGCGTTCCGGGGCTGGCCGAGCTGCATGTCAGCGAGGTCGGGGCGGTGATCGGGGCACACACCGGCCCCGGGCTGCTGGGGGTCGTGGTCTCGCCCCGGTGACAGGCCGCCCGGAGTCCGTCCGGGCCGATCGCCTCCGAGGCGAGCGGATTGTCCACTCGTGCGAGTGGCGGAGTTATCCACAATCGCACGGTGATCCACGGAAATCGACCAAGATCATCGCGGTGGTGCCGGAGTGCCCCATCCTCGGCGCATGGCACTTCGATCCTCGCGTTCAGCGACGCGTTCACCCAGTCGTCCCTGCACTCCTTCCCGTACTCGTCCTCTTCCTCGTGCTCGTTCGCTTTCCTTTTCCCTCGCCGACGCCCATGCCGACGCCCGTGCCCGGGGTCCGGCGCCTACCAGCGGGCCCGGTCGCGGGCCCGGTTCGGACGGCCGGACCCGCCGCCGGCGGATCGCCCGGGGGCTGGGTCGTACGGACTGGCGTCCCGCACCGGCGGAGGAACTGAGGCGTCGAGCGGAGGTGATCTTTGCTGCCCGGTTCGAGGAGGAGCGGGTTGCGGGGGTGGGGATGGTGGGTCCGGGGGCCGCGGCCGGAGAGTGGGAGGCGCCGGGACCGGGGGACGGGGCGGGGGAGCCGGAGGAGGGTTCGGAGCAGCCGGCGGCGGGTTCGGAGGAGGAGGCGGGGGAGTCGGAGGAGGAGGCGGCGGAGTCGGGTGGGGGCCGGGATGTGGGCTTGGCAGGGCTGCGCCGGGTGGACGGCGCCCAGGCGGACTTGCGCAGGGTGGACGGTGGTGGTCGGGCGGAGTCGGGTGGGGCGGACGGCGGCTCGGCGAGGGCGTGTCGTTCGGATGGCGGCTCGGCGGGATCGCGTCGAGCGGATGGTGGCTCGGCGGGATCGCGTCGAGCGGATGGTGGCTCGGTGGAGCCGCGTCGGGTGGACGGTGGCTCGGCGGGATCGCGCGGGGCCGGTCGCGATGGGGAGTCGAGCGGAGCCCGGCGCGGTCCCTTCGGCGAGTGCGGTGACGGTGTCTTCGACGATTCGGACGGTCCTGATGACGGTCCGGGCGGCGACCCCGGCGGCGGTCCGGGCGCTGACCTGTGCGGCGGTGGGGGCCTCCCGGCAGGGCAGGGGGCGGCGTCGAGTCGGCGGGCGCGGGTGGGATCGGCGTTGCGGGAGCGGATGCCGCTGTGGTTGCAGGCGCGCTGCGGGCTGGAGCGGCGCAGCGTGGTCGCGCTCACCGCCGTGCTCGTTCTCGCCGCGGCGTTCGCCGTGCAGCACTTCTGGGCCGGGCGACCGCAGACGGTGCGGGCACCCGAGGTGGTGCGGGCGGCGGCGTCCTCCAGCGCCGGGGGACGGGGCGCCGCGACCGGTACGGGCGCCGGGGTGACCGGGGTCTCGACGGACGGTGTGCCGGGCGCCGCCCGTACCGCTGCCGCCGAGATCGTGGTGGACGTGGGCGGCAAGGTGCGCGAGCCCGGCGTCCACCGGCTGCCCGTCGGCTCCCGCGTCGCGGACGCCCTGCGCGCCGCCGGTGGAGTGCGCCCCGGGACGAAGACCGACGGCCTCAACCTGGCCCGGTTCCTGGTGGACGGCGAGCAGGTGATCGTCGGCGCGCCCGCAGCTGCGCCGGGACCCGCGCCGGCCGCGGGCGCGGGGCCCGCCGGGGCCGCTCCCGCGGCACCGGTCACCCTCAGCACGGCCACCGTCGAGCAGCTCGACACCCTGCCGGGCGTCGGGCCGGTACTGGCGCAGCACATCGTCGACTACCGCACCAGGAACGGCGGTTTCCGCTCGGTGGGCGAGCTGCGCGAGGTCAAGGGCATCGGAGAGCGCCGCTTCGCCGATCTGCGCGACCTGGTCCGGCCGTGACGCGGGACGGGCGGTACGGGCAGCACAGGCGGGGCGGGCGGGGCGGGCGGGACGCCGTGGCGGACCGCGGGGGTGCGGGGGACGGCCGGGGCCGCGAGGAGGGCGCGGGCCAGCCGGTGACCGGCCGTGCCGTCCCGCCCCGTGCCGCCCCGTCCCGGGCCGCCGTGCACGCCGCTGCCGACAGCCCGCTCGGTGCCGCCCATCCGCGGCAGGAAGGCCCGGCGGATCTGCGGCTCGTCCCGCCGGCGCTCGCCGCGTGGGGTACGGCGGCGCTGATGCTGACGGCCCCGCCCGGGTGGACGGTCGGGGTGGTGGGCTTCTGCCTGCTCGCGGTGTTCGTGCCGTTGGCGGGGGCGCGGTGGGCTCGCCCGGCCGGGCGCCGCGCACGCTCGGCGCGGGAAGCCTGGGCCCGTGTCCCGGCCGCCGCCGTGCTGCTCTGCGTCGCGGCGGCGGCCGCCTCGGCCGGGCTGCACGGCGCGGACCTGCGGCGCGGTCCGGTGCCGGGCCTGGCCCGGGAGTTCGCGACCGCGACCGCCGAGGTGGAGGTCACCTCCGACCCCCGCCTCACCTTCCCCCGGGTGCGGGGGAACCGGATGGCGCCCTCGGCCGTGTTCCTCGAAGCGGACGTACGGCGCGTCGAGAAACGGGACGGGACGGCGGTGGTGACCAAGACGCCCGTCATGCTGCTCGTCGACGGCGACCGGGGCTCCTCCGGCGACGGCGACGGCACCGGCAGCCGCGGGGGCGGGGACGCCCGGCCGACCACCTCCCGCCCCGTACCCTGGCTGGGGCTGCTGCCCTCGACGCGGCTGCGGGTGACCGCCCGCTTCGCGCCCGCGTCGACGGGCGGGGACCGGGTCGCGGCCGTGCTCCGCGTGCGCGGGTCGGCGGCGCCGGACGTCGTGGGGGAGCCGACGGCGGCCCAGCGGCTGGCGGGGCGGCTGCGGGCCGGACTGCGGGACGCCACCGACGGGCTGCCGGCGGACGCGCGGGCGCTGCTGCCGGGGCTGGTCGTGGGGGACACCTCGCGGATCACTCCGGAGCTGAACGAGGCGTTCAAGGAGACCGACCTCACGCACACCCTCGCCGTGTCCGGCAGCAACCTGACGATCATCCTCGCCCTGCTGATCGGCCCGCCCGGCCTGGCCCGGCTCGCGGAGCGCCGGGGCCTGGCACCCCGTCTCGGCCTGTCGCTGCGGACGACGGCGCTGTGCGGCGGTGCGCTCACCCTCGCGTTCGTCGTCGTCTGCCGCCCCGATCCCAGCGTGCTGCGGGCCGCCGCCTGCGGAGCCGTCGCGCTGCTTGCCCTCGCGACGGGCCGCCGCAGATCACTGATCCCGGCGCTGGCGACGGCCGTACTGCTGCTCGTGCTCTACGACCCCTGGCTGGCCCGCAGTTACGGCTTCCTGCTCTCCGTGCTCGCCACCGGGGCACTGCTGACCGTCGCGCCCCGCTGGAGCGCGGCGCTGTGCCGGCGCGGGATGCCGCCGCGGCTCGCCGAGGCACTGGCGGCCGCCGCCGCCGCGCAGGCGCTGTGCGCGCCCGTCGTCGCCGTGCTGTCTGCGCGGGTGAGCCTGGTCGCGGTGCCGTGCAACCTGCTCGCCGAATTCGCGATCGCACCGGCGACGGTGCTGGGCTTCGCGGCGCTCGCGACGGCTCCGTTCGCGATGCCGGCGGCGAAGGCGCTGGCCTGGGTGGCGAGTTGGCCGGCCGGATGGATCGCGGACGTCGCCCGGACCGGCGCCGCGCTGCCCGGGTCGGGAGTGGACTGGCCCGGCGACTGGACCGGGGCCGCGCTGCTGGCCCTCGCCACGGTCGTCGTCCTGCTCGTCGGCCGGCGGCTGCTGCGGCACCCCTGGTGGTGCGCGGCCGCCGGGGCGGTGCTTCTGATGCTGGTGGTGCAGCCGCAGCCGGTGACCAGAGTGGTCACCGGGTGGCCGCCGCCCGGCTGGCGACTCGCGCTGTGCGATGTGGGGCAGGGCGACGCGGCGGTGCTCGCGGCGGGAGAGGGCACGGGCGTGGTCGTGGACACCGGACCCGATCCGGTGCTCGTCGACCGCTGCCTGCGCACCCTCGGGATCACCAGGGTCCCGCTGGTCGTACTCACCCACTTCCACGCCGACCACGTGGCGGGCCTGCCCGGAGTGCTGCGGGGCCGGAGCGTCGGCGCCATCGGGACGACGGCCTACGAGGAACCCGCGGACCAAGTGGCCTTCGTCCGAAGGCAGGCGGCGGCGCGGCGGGTTCCCGTGGTCCCGGCCGCAGCCGGGGAGGAGCGGCGCGCCGGCCCGCTGAGCTGGCAGGTGCTGTGGCCGCCGGCCGCCCCCGCGACGTCCCCGGAGGGTCCGAACGACGCCAGCCTCACCCTGCTCGTCCGTTCGGCGGGGCTGCGGTTCCTGCTGCTCGGCGATCTCGAACCCCCGGCCCAGCGGGCTCTGTCGAGATCCCCGGCGGCCCCGCTGCTGAGGGGCGTGGATGTGGTCAAGGTGGCACATCACGGGTCGGCGTACCAGGATCCCGCGCTGCTGCGCAGTGTCTCCCCGCGGCTGGCGCTGATCTCCAGCGGTGCGGACAACCCGTACGGTCACCCGGCCCCCAGGACGGTCGCCGCGCTGCGGGAGCAGGGCGCGACGGTGCTGCGGACCGACCGGGACGGAGCGCTGGCCGTCGCGGGTTCGGGCGAGCGGCTGACGGTGGCGGGAGACTGAGGGCATGGACGCCGTTCGGACCGATGCCCGTCTCCGGCGCCTCGGGGCCGAGCGCCCGGCGCCCGCGACCGCGACCGCGCGCGACGGTCCGCTCGCCCGGTGGCCGAGAATTGCCCCGTGAGCGATGTGAGACATGTGCTGGTGCTGCCCGACCGTGACACCGCGGAGGAGGTCGCGGAGGCGCTCGGGGAGCGGTTCGGGGTCACCGAGGAACCGCGCCTTGTACGGGACGCCCTGGCCGGGGAGGACGACGCCGAGGACGCGCAGTGGCTGGTGGTGCTGCGCGACGAGGAGCGACGGCTGGACCCGGACGCGCTGGACGGGTTCGCCGCGGAGTGGGACGGCTGGCGCGAGGAACCCTGACCCGAGCCACGGCCCCCGTGCCATGGCACGGCCGCCGACCTCCCCCGACCCCAGCCCCCAGCCGCGACCCCACGCCGTCCCAGCCCCACGGTCTCCAAGTCACGGCCCCGACCTCCCACCCGCCCCAGCCCGAGACCCCACGCCGTCCCAGCCCCACGGTCTCCAAGTCACGGCCCCGACCTCCCACCCGACCCCAGCCCCAGCCCCAGACCCCACGCCCTCCCAGCCCCGCCACCGCCACCGCCCAGCACCACCCCTCGACCCCGTCCCCACCCCACTGTCAGTCCCCCGTGCCATGCTGTACGCGATGGCCAGGAAGACTGCTGACGACGATCCCCTCAACCCCGTGACCCTCGCCGTGGGGCAGGAGGAGTTGCTGCTCGACCGTGCCGTGCGGGAGGTGGTGGACGCCGCGCGCGCGGCCGACGCCGACACCGATGTGCGGGACCTGGCCTCGGACCAGTTGCAGCCCGGCACGCTCGCCGAGCTGACCAGCCCGTCGCTGTTCGCCGAGCGCAAGGTCGTGGTCGTGCGCAACGCGCAGGATCTGTCGGCGGACACCGTCAAGGACGTGACGGCGTACCTGTCGGCGCCCGCCGAGGAGATCACGCTGGTGCTGGTGCACGCCGGCGGGGTCAAGGGCAAGAAGCTGCTCGACACCGCGCGCAAGGCGGGGGCGCGCGAGGTGGCGTGCCCGAAGATGACGAAACCCGCCGACCGGCTGGCGTTCGTGCGCGCCGAGTTCCGCACCACGGGCCGCTCGGCGACCCCCGAGGCATGCCAGGCGCTGGTCGACGCCATCGGCAGTGACCTGCGGGAGCTCGCGTCCGCGGTGAGCCAGCTGACCGCCGACGTCGAGGGGACGATCGACGAGGCCGTGGTGGGCCGCTACTACACCGGCCGTGCCGAGGCGTCGAGCTTCACCGTCGCCGACCGGGCCGTCGAGGGCCGCGCCGCCGAGGCGCTGGAGGCGCTGCGGTGGTCGCTGGCCACCGGGGTGGCGCCCGTCCTGATCACCAGCGCGCTCGCCCAGGGCGTACGGGCCATCGGCAAGCTGTCCTCGGCCCGCGGCGGCCGGCCCGCCGACCTGGCGCGTGAGCTGGGTATGCCGCCCTGGAAGATCGACCGGGTGCGCCAGCAGATGCGGGGCTGGACGCCGGACGCGGTCGCGCTCGCGCTGCGGGCGGTCGCGGAGGCCGACGCCGGGGTGAAGGGCGGGGGCGACGACCCCGGGTACGCGCTGGAGAGGGCGGTCGTCACGATCGCGCGGGCGGCCCGTTCACGCGGGCGCGCGTAGAGCGGCGTCGCGTAGGCGTGCCGGCGGTGCGCGGGCGCGCGTAGCGGCGTACCGGAGGACAATGAGCCGTATCAGCCGCACATCGCCGAATGACGGAGAGGTGGCGGTCGTCATGGCTGAGCATCCGCACGCAGCACTGGTCCGCAAGGGCTTCGAGGCGTTCAGCCGCGGGGACATGGACACCCTGCGGGGTCTGATCGCGAAGGACGCCACGCATCACGTGCCCGGCAGCCACCCCCTCTCGGGCGACTTCAAGGGCCAGGACGCGATCATCGAGATGTACCGCAGGATCGGCGAGGAGACCGCGGGGTCGATGCGCCTGGAGATGCTCGGCATCGCGGTCGACGGGCGCGGGCACGCGGTCGGCATGTGCCGGGTCACCGCGGAGCGTCAGGGCAGGAGCCTGGACGACACCGGCTGCATCGTCTTCCGGATCGTCGGGGACAAGATCACCGACCTCGACGAGTGTGTCGAGGACATCGGCGCGAGTGACGCGTTCTGGGGCTGAGGCCGCCCGCCCCCGCGCCCGCCGCCCGCCCCGCCCGCCGGCGGGCGCGGCGCC